>NZ_DFMB01000038.1:0-58115 GCF_002375325.1 Marinobacter sp. UBA3604 | reverse complement strand
CATCCATGGCTCCGCACAGTTTTGATAATCAGCTCCCTCTTCGTTCTGGCGGACTTTTTTAGAAGCCCGCCTCTGAGAGGTCTCGTCGTTCCTTACTTGGAATGGTCGAGAACAATCTTCCCGGATGACTCCCCCTTCAGGAACGCCTTCAAAGCGCCATCCAGCTCTCCACGCCCGATGTCCCGCGCCGAAGCTTCTGTCTTTTTGCACGCCCAGTCACCGGCAAATTTGTCCCAGACTGACTGTTTGTCCGACAGCGGAATTTCAACCGAATCCACGCCCAGCAGGTTGTTGCCCCGCAGGATAAACGGCAGAACGGTGGTTTCCAGTTGTGGCCCGGCGACCAGACCGCAGCAGGAAACGGAGCCGCCTGGGTGGATCTGCTTCAGCAATTCCGCCAGTGGGCCACCGCCAACGGTATCCACGGCGTTGGCATAGGCGGGCTTCAGCATTGGCTTCTTTTCGGCTGCCAGAGCTTCGCGTCCCAGCACTTCCGTGGCACCAAGGTTTTTGAGTGCATCGGCATGGCCTTGTTTGCCACTGATAGCCACGACTTCGAAGCCGAGGCTTGCAAGCAGCTCAACCGTTACGCTGCCGACAGCGCCACTGGCACCACTGACAGCGACTTTGCCCTGCTCGGGCCTGGCACCCATGGTCAATAGTTTTTGTACACACAGACCCGCCGTAAGGCCGGCCGTGCCGTATATCATGGCGGTGCGGGCGCTCCAGCCCTTGGGCATTGCCACACACCACTCGGCCGGTACCCGGATGTATTCGCCGAAGCCGCCGTCGGTGTTCATGCCCAGGTCGTAGCCGGTTACCAGTACCTGGTCGCCGGCTGAAAAGGAGCCAGAGGAGGCTTCCACCACTTCCCCGGCAGCATCGATACCTGGAGTGTGGGGGAAGTTACGTGTAACGCCCTTGTTGCCGGAGGCGGACAAGGCATCCTTGTAGTTCAGGGACGAATGACTGACTTTAATAAGGACATCGTTTTCGGGCAGATCGGATACGTGCAGCGTTTGCTCAGAACCCGCGAACTCTCCGCCCTGCTCCTGAACGCGCCATGCCTTGAACTCAGTGTTGTTTGTCATGACTCTGTTCCCGTTACTGTAGCTTTACTGAATTTTCTGGTTGCGGAACGCGCCCAGTACCCGCCATACGGTGTGCTCAAGTGCTGCACTGGTGGCCAGGCCAAGCTTTTCCGGCAACGTGCGTTTGCGCTGAAAACCTACAGAGATTACGTCGGCCTTGTCACAGGCTTCAATGAGATATTCGTCGGAGGTCTTGATCTCGTCCACCAGCTTGACCTCCAGGGCGCGGCTGCCAAACCAGATATCGCCATTTGCAACGGCGGCAATATCCAGTTCCGGGCGGCGTTCACCCACGTATTCCTTGAACAACACGTGGGTATCCTCAAGGTCTTCAAGGAATTTGGTTCTTCCTTTATCGGTGTTTTCGCCGAAAACGGTCATGGTGCGCTTGTGTTCACCGGCCGTCAGAATCTCGAAGTCGACGTCGTTCTTCTTGAGCAAACGATGGAAGTTGGGCAATTGGGCTACAACACCAATGGACCCCAGAATCGCAAACGGCGACGCGACAATCCTGTCAGCCACGCACGCCATCATGTAACCACCACTGGCAGCAACCTTATCGACGCAGGCCGTAAGCCGGATACCTTTGGCTCGAATACGGTCCAACTGGGCAGCCGCAAGCCCGTATGAGTGAACCAGGCCACCACCACTTTCAAGGCGTATCACCACTTCATCGGTTTCAGGCTCCGCAACGCTGAGCACTGCTGTGATTGAGCGGCGCAAAGAGTCCGTATCGCTGGCCTTGATATCGCCGTCGAAGTCCAACACGTATACCTTGGGACGGGGTTTTTCCTCAGCATCGCCGGATTTGCGCTTGGCCTTCTCGGCTTTCTGCTTGGCCTTGTCTTCCTTTTTACGGGCTTTTTCGAAAGCCTTGCGTTCCGAATCGCTGCGCAGTTTGGCCTGAAGTGACTCCCTCAGCTTACGGTATTTCTCGTTGAGTTTGCGGACCCGCAGCTCTCCGTCACTCCCCTGATCGTCCTTGTCTTTGTGGGCAGCGGATAAAACCACTGAAACAATGACCAGAAGCGCCACCACGAGGGTGACCGTTTTCGCAATAAACAAACCGAACTCTGTCAGAAATTCCAAGTTGCTTCTCCAGGATTATTCTTGAGCGCTCGATTGTAACCGAGGTGCCCTGAGGTACAAGCCATAGAACCAATAACAAATTAAAACAAGCGTTCGATCGAGCTTGACACCAGTAATGTCTAACCCTAAAGTCGAATGGCTACGTCGGCTCACCCGGGCTTCCATGCAGGCGAAAGGCCAGGAACCAGAAGCCGTCAATACGCCACGACAACCATCAATAAGGGTAAAATAATGTCTGTAGCTCAGATATTCGAGAAACTCGAACAAAATTTTAACGCGGACGCAGCTGAAGGCCTGGAT
The DNA here is from genome assembly GCF_002375325.1 of Marinobacter sp. UBA3604. Lineage (NCBI taxonomy): Bacteria > Pseudomonadati > Pseudomonadota > Gammaproteobacteria > Pseudomonadales > Marinobacteraceae > Marinobacter > Marinobacter sp. UBA3604. The sequence continues at coordinate 55,635 of NZ_DFMB01000038.1, read as the reverse complement.
CTGGTATTCCAGTTCGACATCGAGGACGACAAGACCTATCACCTGGTTATCAAGGATGGCACCTGCAAGATGGCTGAAGGCGCCCATGACGATCCTTCCGTCACCCTGATCATGAACTCCGAAACCCTGCAGGGCATCGTTTCCGGCGAAACCGATGGCATGCAAGCCTTTATGGCCGGTCAGCTGCGCGCTGAAGGCGACATGATGCTGGCAACCAAGCTGGGCGAGCTGTTCAACATGGGCTGATCGATAGGCTGATCGCTCTTTGAACGCCATAAAAAAACCTGCCCAAACGGCAGGTTTTTTTATGGCCATTGAATAACGCAACAGGACTAAAGCCCCACGTCCTCCAATGAGGATTCCGCCAGCTTCAACAGGTCAGCATTTCGATCTTCGCGCCTGCCTACACTCTCTATATAGTACTCAAGGGACGTTAGTGCGTCCGCCAGTGCTTCCAACTCCTGAGCCTGAGGCGCTTCCCTGGCATCCAGCAATCGTTCCTGAATGGACGCCGCCACGCGCTCCAACACCGAAGCCGCGCCGGGATCGTCCAGCATGTGCAGACCACCCCAGATACTGTGCAACGTAGCAGGCAGGTTGGCGAGGTGGAGCTTGTCGTAGTCGGACTCGATGAACGCCGTTATGGCACGTTTTGCGAGGGTCAGCGCACTTTTCGCTTCGTCGGCCACCACGTAGGTGGCTTCCTGAAGGTAAAGAGATTCTTCACGGGTACGCTGCCCACCAGCAAGAGCGTCGGTTTCCGAGGTGATGCCACGAACCACGATTTGCATCACGGCGTCCTCGATACCCAATACGGAATCGGCCAGCTTGTAGAGCTCATCGTCCGCTGGCAGGCGACTCTCTTCCTCCCAGGTCCGCAACTTCACGGCCTCACCCCGGGCCATGGTTCCCAGCTGGTTGAGATCCAGCATCACCAGTGTATTGGCAAGGCGCTCAAGCGCATCTGCAATGGAGGACAACTCCGCCAGGTCCGGCTCGATGCCGCGCTCAACAATGTCCAGCTTGTCCTTGAGCTGATTCAGTTCGTCCTGCAACGCCGTCGACAACGATTTGAGAACATCGGTGCCCGGGCCATAAAGACGACGGGCATGGGCATCAAGCATGGAGTCCGGGAATTCCGCGGGCGTCAGTCGATAAGCTGACAACACGGAGGTTACCTCGGGATTTGCCGATCCACTTCTATAGAGCAGGTACACCAGATCACGAATGAGAGAATCCGGCGCATCCTTGGCCGTGGCCACCTTGCCGACGTATACGACTTCACGGGAATATTTCTCGATACGCATGAACATGCGCTTGCGGGCTTTGCTGAACCCCATGACCCGATCAAGCATGGTATCCGCCACAATGGCAACCAGACACCACATCTGCCCCATGGGTTGCCCCTGGCAAAGCCGAGCAAATCCACGCGCCGCCCGACCAAACAACTTTTTACTCACCACATCGTTCTTTTCACGAAGCACACCCAACAGCGCGACCTGGAACGTCAAACGCATACGGCGGGCCAGTATCTCGTATTCCGCTTCGTTACCGTCAAACGCCTTAAGAGAAAGCCCCGAGCAGAAGTCCGGCCGTTCCTTGACATCAACATCGAAGAAACAGGATTCCGGGTAGGGTTTTTCCTTGCGGGCTTCGCGCAGATCATTGATAACCGGCAGCAGCAGCTCCGGATGGTCCGCACGTTGCTGATGATAGTATTCAACATAACGGCGCAAAATGAACAATGCGCTGTTGAGAGTCGTCAGGAGGATATTCTTGTCATCGTTGGCGCCAACGGGAACATCATTGGCCATACTGACGGCTTCCTGGCACAACAGAGTGCCGGCACGCAGTTCGACAAGAATGAAAATACCGCGGAGCTGATTCAGAAAATCCACACAGTTCTGCAGATCCTCACCGCTTTCACGGTTTTCCTGAAAGCGTTCAAGGCTGGACTCTGCCTGTCTGATGGTCTGCTCAATCTCACTTTTGACCAGATCAAATGACTGTGATTTCGTCGCCAGAGACGATTGAACCATAAACGCTTCCTGTAAATTATGCGGAAACTACCGCGTCCTGTTCTTGGAATGTGATCTTTTCGGTTGTTTGAAGAATCACTTTATGAGCCAGATTTACCCTTCCCGGCTAAAATAAAAAGTTCGCGAAAACTCGCGAACTTATCATTACTTATAACACAAAACTCAAGTAGCTCAAGAAAGCAGGAATGTAACAAAACGTACAGCGCGACACACAGTTCGCACTGCCAAAAGAATATTCTGCTTAGCTCGGCTTATTCTTCAGCTGTAAGCTTATCCCATACAGTTGTACCGGCCTGCTTTGCCAGCAATGCCATGAATTCGTCGTGGGCGGAGCGCTCATCGTCACTGGCCCTGGGTACCGGCAACGGATTGCGATTATCCGCCAGGCGACGGATACCGCCCTCACCGCCAGCTTCGTCACCGCCAGCATCCAGGGAGAGTGCTGTCTGCCCGCCAGTCAGCAAAAGATAGACGTCAGCAAGGATTTCCGCATCCAGCAAAGCGCCGTGCAGCTCGCGATTACTGTTGTCGATCCCGTAACGCTTGCATAAGGCGTCCAGATTATTTTTTTGGCCGGGATGCTTCTTGCGGGCAATGGCAAGGGAGTCCACCACGCCGCAATGTTCAGTCGTCCTGCGAACAGGCTTCAGACGGGCGAATTCGGAATCCATGAATCCAATATCGAACGCCGCGTTGTGAATAACCAGCTCGGCCCCTTTTATGAACTCAAAGAACTCGTCGGCTATTTCGGCGAATTTTGGCTTGTCCGCCAGGAACTCGTTGGTGATGCCATGAACCGTTATGGCTTCCGCCTCCACTTCCCGCTCCGGGTTAATGTAGACGTGATAGTGCCGACCGGTAATCTGACGCTCCATCAACTCAACGCAGCCAATTTCGATAATCCGGTGACCTTCCGTCGGGTCGATACCGGTGGTTTCCGTATCCAGTACAATCTGTCTCATGGTTTTCCTATGGTTACCCCATTGGTTACGCCGTTGTTATCCGGCGTTCGCCAGTTCTTCCACACCGCGATTGGCCAGCTCGTCTGCCAGCTCGTTGTCAGGATTGCCCGAGTGCCCTTTCACCCAATGCCAATTGACCTTGTGGCGGGCCACCTCATTGTCCAGCTCCCGCCAGAGATCTTCATTCTTGACCGGCTTCTTTGCGGATGTTTTCCAACCGTTTCGCTTCCAGCCCGTCATCCATTCGGTGATGCCCTTACGGACATATTGGGAATCGGTATAAAGCTCCACGTCGCAGGCGCGCCTGAGCGCTTTCAAACCCTGTATCGCAGCCATCAACTCCATGCGATTATTGGTGGTATTCGCTTCACCACCGTGCAACATCTTGTTGGCATCGCCGTACCTCAGAACAACGCCCCAGCCTCCTGGCCCAGGGTTGCCCTTGCAGGCGCCATCGGTATAGAGAACAACCTTACCGGCCATCAATACTCCTCGACATGCTTGTGTTTCAGTATGGCGCACCGACCGTTTTCGGGGCGCGCCGGGTAGTCACGGGAAGCTCCCACTGCGCCCCGTCCTGGCAAGGCAATGACTTTCTGCCCCTGCCAGGCTGGTCTCCGTTGTAACCTGGAGTAAACGCGTTTTTTGGCAAGGATACAGTAATAAGCCCCCACCGGCAGGAAACGGTTGCCGCACACCCTTTCCATCAGGCCCCTGCGCTCTGCGAGTGCCGCCCGCTGAAGCGGAACCTGGAAAAACGAGGAGCCCGAGGACTCCACGGAAAAGTCCAGTAGCCGGAGCCAGTCCTCCATGCGTCCCTTCATCAGAAAACGACCACCCCAGGGGCCTTCATGGTGCCTGGAAACCAGTTTCCTCACGCCCCAAAGGCTAAACGGGTTAAACCCGATCAGCACCATCATGCCCTCCCCCCTAAGCACCCTGGAGGCCTCTCGCAAAGCCTGGTGGGGATGCGGCGAAAAATCCGCCGTGTGGTGGAGAATCACCAGGTCCATGGAGTCACCGGGAAAGGGCAACTCATCGGCATCGCAGACCGCCACACCGTCGGGAATGGAAGACTGCCAGTTCGGCGTCGTCAGAACACGTTGGGCAAAATCCGTCCCACTGGCCAGTGGCAGGCGATGACTGACGGCAACCTGCAACTGTCTCGCACCGGAGAGGGCGCGAACATGGCGCTCAACGCAGGCGCGCTGGTCAGCCAGCAGTGAACGGCCCAGGGGCGTCTGGAACCAGCTCTCGAAGCTGTCATGTCGGGCGGGATAGTCAACGTCACCTGTTGGGCTCATTGCTGCGTTCCCCTGGTTCGTTTCTCCGGTGTTGGGGCACCGGGATTAATACTCTATGATAACAGTCACACTCGTATCGCACATGTGGAGCCTATGCTGACCATTAACGCTATTCCAGCCTTCAATGACAACTACATCTGGTGCCTGTCCAACAGTGAGGACCGTAAGGCATTGATCGTGGACCCCGGGCAGGCGGAGCCGGTCATCGAGTTCCTGGCAGACAACGGACTGGAACTGGACACCATCCTGGTGACCCACCACCACCCTGACCATGTTGGCGGCGTGAGCAAACTCGCCAGAACAGTATCCGACTGCAGAATCATCGGCCCGGCGAATTCTCCCTTCAAGGGCGCCACCAGTGAAGTTCACCCCGGGGATGACGTGGTCTGGCAACAGCTCACATTCAGTGTCCTTGGTGTTCCCGGGCACACTCTCGACCACATTGCCTATTATACCGACGTTCATGTCAACGACCGTCCGGTCCTGTTTTGTGGCGATACCCTGTTTGTGTGCGGTTGTGGACGCCTGTTTGAAGGGTCTCCAGAGCAAATGAAACGCTCGCTGGAAAGCCTTAGGGGCCTGCCAGACGACACAGCCGTGTATTGCGCCCACGAATACACACTAGCCAACCTTAAGTTCGCCCGTCATTGGCTACCTGATGACGGGCCGCTCAGGGATTTCGAAGCCCGCTGCCAGAAACGTCGCGACGATGGCATGCCCACCGTTCCATCCATCCTTGGTGAGGAAAAGCAACTTAACCCTTTCCTGCGCTGGGACGACAAGGCGGTCATCGAAGCTGCGCACCAATACGCTCAGAAAGCGGGCCTGGCCGTCGAATCAGACAACGACGTGTTCGCAGCCACAAGGCACGGCAAAGACACATTCTAAAGGACACGTTCTAAAGGATACGCTCAGAGGCGGGTAACAATTTCTATCAATGACGTAACGCGAGTCTTGTTGACCCCCCGAAAAGCCTTCCAATAGAATCCGTGAAACTTTTGTGTCATAACTCATTAAATATGCCGGGTTTTCATACAGTTCACCCCGGCGTCGACCAGCCACCGGAAGTAGTCATATGACGGTCTCGCGATTTTCCACCCTGTTTCTCCTTGGCGCACTTGCCAGTGGCTGCAGCGCTCTTGATCCTTTCTCAGAGTCTCCATCAAGTGACGTACTGGCCTCAGAAAAACTGACCGTGGCCGCCGGTGACGATGAGCTTAAAGAAGCGATTGAGTCCTCGCCTGGTGACGAATCAACCGGCCGCGCGTCCCGGACGAAGCTCGACGACGCCATCGACCCAACGCTCAAGAAAACCGCGGAAGACGCCAGGGAAAAGCTGGACGATCCTGACCAGAAGATCGCGGAAGAGAATGACGCCACACCGGACCTGTGGCACCGCCTGCGGGCAGGCTTCGCGCTGGATCACGATGCCAGCGAACCCAGGGTCCAGGCGCAACTGAACTGGTACAAAAAGCACCCGCGCTACATTGATCGAGTCGTCGATCGTGGCAGCCGCTACCTGCACTATATTGTTTCCGAAGCCGAGAAACGTGGGCTGCCCACGGAACTGGCCCTACTGCCCGTGGTGGAGAGTGCCTTCGATCCGTTTGCGTACTCCCACGGCCGTGCTGCCGGCCTGTGGCAATTCATTCCTTCCACGGGTAAGTATTTTGGCCTGACCCAAAGCTGGTGGCATGACGATCGCCGCGACATCATTGCTGCCACCGACGCGGCGCTGACGTACCTTGACCGACTGGCAACGCGATTTGACGGCGACTACATGCTGGCACTTGCAGCTTATAACAGTGGTGGGGGCACGGTTTCCAGCGCCATGCGCCGCAATCGCAAGCGCAATCAACCAACGGATTACTGGTCTCTGGACCTACCCCGCGAGACCCGCCATTACGTCCCCAAACTGATCGCCCTGGCGAAGATCTTCGATGACCCGCAGGCTTACGGTATTGAACTGCCCCCGCTGGACGACGAGCCCTACTTTGAAATCGTGGACACCGGTTCGCAGCTTGATCTGGCCCAGGCAGCGGAACTCGCCGGTGTCGATATCGACGAGATTTACCTGCTCAACCCCTCGTACAATCGCTGGGCGACATCACCGGATGGCCCCCACCGTCTGCTAGTTCCCCGCGACCATGCTGAAACCTTCGCGACGGCCCTCAAGGGCATGGATCCGGCGAAGCGCGTTTCCTGGCGGAACTACAAGGTGGAATCCGGCGACACCCTGAGCACCATTGCCAAACGCTACTCCACCACACCCTCGGTGATACAGCAGGTCAACAACCTCGACAGTCACATCATTCGCATCGGCCAACGGCTGATGATTCCCTCTGCTGCCGAACAGGCGGGCACCTATTCCCTGAGCGCCAGTGAACGACTCGCCAGAAAGCAGGAACGGAGCGGCAAGAACGCCAACGGCACCCGGGTTGACTACAAGGTTCGCTCCGGGGACACCTTCTGGGATATTGCCCGCGAGCATCGGGTGTCCGTCCGCCAGCTGGCGTCTTGGAATGGCATGGCACCTGGTGATCCTCTGATGCCCGGCAAGAAACTGGTCATCTGGTCCAAGTCGAAACAACCCGCCATGCTGGCCAGCACCAATCGTGGCAAAGGCATGGTACGCAAGGTGGGCTATCAGGTCCGCAAAGGGGATTCCCTGTCGACCATCGCCAGCCGGTTTGCGGTTAATGTGAGAGACATCGCAAGCTGGAACGACCTCAACACCTCACGTTATCTTCAGCCCGGGCAAAGTCTGGTACTCTATGTCGACATAAGAAACAGCCCCTGAGTCTGAACCGAAACGTGCGAGATCTATGACAAGAACACGGAAAGCCTCATCCCTCATCAGTGTTTTGACCGTTACCGCCATGGTTCTCCTCCCATGGCAATCAGCTTCAGCCGAGCCGGACGCACGTCACGGCATCGCCATGCACGGCGAGCCCCAATACGACGAAGGCTTCCCGCACTTTGACTACGTTACCCCCAGGGCGCCCAAGGGCGGCGTCCTTCGAATGGCCGTGGTGGCCAATGGATTCGACACCTTTAACCCTTTCGTTATTCGCGGTGTAGCCGCGGCGGGCATTAACACATACCTATACGATACGCTGATGGAACCGTCGGCGGACGAACCCTTTTCCGCGTATGGCCTGATTGCCGAGTCTATTGAAACCCCGGAAGACCGCAGTTACGTGACCTTTCATCTGCGTGATGAAGCCCGGTTCCAGGATGGTGAACCCATTACCGCGAAGGACGTGAAGTTTTCGTTCGATGTTCTGACCACCAAAGGCCATCCTTTCTATCGCAACTATTATGCAGACGTGTCCGAGGTAATCATCGAAGATGAGCGGACTATCCGCTTCGAGTTTGGTGACACCAACAACCGTGAACTACCACTGATTCTTGGCCAACTGCCCGTTCTTCCAAGTCATTACTGGAAAGATCGTGAATTTGGCGACAACGGTCTGACACCGCCCGTTGGTAGCGGTCCGTATCGCATTAGCGACTTCGAGGCGGGCCGCTCCATCACCTTCAAACGGGTTGAGGATTACTGGGCCAGGAACATCGGAGTGCGAAAGGGGCGGTATAACTTCGATGAAATTCACTATGACTACTACAAAGATGACACCGTCGCCCTGGAGTCCTTCCGTGCCGGTAATTTCGATTTTCGGGTAGAGTCCTCGGCTAAGAACTGGGCCACCGCCTACACCGGTAACCAGTTTGACTCCGGCAAGGTTAAAACTGAAGCCGTCGAGCATGGCCGCCCTGCCGGCATGCAGGCGTTCGCGATGAACACCCGCCGCCAGGTATTCAGCGACCCTCGTGTACGGGAAGCGCTGGCTTACGCGTTTGACTTTGAATGGGCCAACAAAAATCTTTTCTTCGGGCAATACACCCGTACCTCAAGCTACTTCGAGAACAGCGAGCTGGCGTCATCAGGACTGCCCGAAGGCCGCGAACTGGAGATCCTTGAGCCTTACCGCGATCAATTGCCCGACGATGTATTCAATGAAGAGTATCAACCCCCTTCGACGGCGGGTAAAGGTGGGCTTCGCGATAACTTCCGTACCGCCCTGACGTTGTTACGGGAGGCCGGCTATGAGGTCAGGGATGGCACCATGGTGAACCGGGAAACCGGTAATCCCCTGGCCTTCGAGATCCTGATCTTTCAGAAAACCTTTGAAAGGGTGGTGCTGCCCTTCAAGAACAACCTCGAAAGACTCGGCATTGATGTGTCCGTACGCCTGGTGGATACCAACCAGTACATCCAGCGCCTTCGTGAGTTCGACTACGACATGACCGTCCAGGGCATCGGCCAGTCCGACTCTCCTGGCAATGAGCAGCGGGAGTACTGGCATTCCTCCAATGTCGATGTGAAGGGCTCGCGCAACTATATGGGGGTGGATAGCCCGGTGGTGGATGAATTGGTCAACCTGGTCATCCAGGCGCCTACCCGGGAGGAGCTTGTTCATCGTACGCGGGCGCTGGACCGTGTGCTGCTGCATGGACACTACGTGATTCCAAACTGGTACCTGGCCAAGGATCGGATCGCCTACTGGTCGTTCCTTCAACGGCCGGAGACGGTTCCCAAAAACGGTGTGGACATCAACAACTGGTGGGTAAAAAGCACTGACCAATGACGCAGATCTCTGATACAACTTTGACGGAGTTCCGCTGAATGGGCAGTTATATCCTCAGGCGCCTTGCGCTGATAATCCCCACCCTCCTCGGGATCATGCTGCTCAATTTCGTCATTGTTCAGGCCGCCCCTGGCGGTCCCGTTGAGCAGTTGATTGCGGAAACCGAGGGGCACGGTGGTAGCGCCCTTTCCCGGGCCAGCGGCGGTGGTGCCGGCGGCGAGGTTACCTCCTCAAGTGGCGACAGCCGCGGCTCCCGTGGCCTGCCGGAAGAGCTGCTCAAAGAAATAGAGGTTATGTACGGCTTCGACAAGCCGGCCCACGAGCGATTCCTGAAGATGCTCGGGGATTACGCCACCTTTGATTTTGGCGAGTCCTTTTTTAGGGACCGCTCGGTGATCGAACTGATTCTGGACAAGATGCCGGTGTCCATCTCCCTGGGGTTGTGGTCCACCCTGATCATCTACCTGATCTCGATCCCCCTCGGCATCCGCAAGGCGGTCACCGACGGATCGCGATTCGACGTCTGGAGCAGTTCTGCCATCGTGGTGGGTTACGCCATACCAGGCTTCCTGTTTGCGATACTGTTGATCGTCCTGTTCGCAGGGGGCAGTTATCTGGACTGGTTTCCGCTGCGGGGGCTGACGTCGTCCAATTTCGATGAACTGACCTGGTACCAGAAAATCGGAGATTACTTCTGGCACCTCGCATTGCCTGTAACGGCCAATGTCATCGGTGGCTTTGCCACCCTCACCCTGCTGACCAAGAACTCTTTCCTCGATGAGATCAGCAAGCAGTATGTGGTGACCGCCAGGGCCAAGGGTCTGGAAGAGAAACAGGTGCTTTACGGGCATGTGTTCCGCAACGCCATGCTGATCGTCATTGCCAGCCTTCCCGGCGTGCTTGTGTCGCTATTCTTCACAGGCTCATTGCTGATTGAAGTGATCTTCTCCCTGGATGGCCTGGGATTACTGGGCTTTGAGGCTGCGTTGAACCGGGATTATCCGGTGATATTCGGCACCCTCTATATCTTCACGCTGATGGGATTGGTACTGAAGCTGATCAGCGATATCACTTACGTTCTGGTGGATCCCCGCATCGATTTCGAAAGCCGGGAGGGATCGTAGGTATGGTGACGCTCTCTCCCATCCAGCAACGGCGACTGCGCAACTTCCGCAATAACCGTCGTGGCTTCTGGTCCCTGTGGATCTTCCTGGCCCTCTTTGGGCTCTCGCTTATCGCCGAGGTGATTGCGAATGACGTGCCACTGGTCGCCTACTACAAAGGGGATGTTTACTTTCCGATCGTGGAAAGTGTACCCGAGGAGACGTTCGGCGGGTTTCTGCCCACCGAAGCCGATTACCGCGATTCGTTTATCGCCGATGAAATCGAGGCAAATGGCTGGATGATCTGGCCTCCCATTCGTTTTAGCTACAACACCACGAACTATAACCTTGAGGTACCATCTCCGGCCCCACCCAGCGCTGAAAACTGGATCGGCACCGATGACCAGGGCCGGGATGTGGCTGCGCGGGTGATTTACGGGTTCCGCATTTCCGTCCTGTTCGGGCTTGTGCTGACCATTCTCAGCTGCATCGTGGGCGTGGTTGTGGGTGCTATCCAGGGCTACTACGGTGGTAAGGTTGATCTGCTGGGGCAGCGGTTTATCGAAGTCTGGTCAGGGCTTCCGGTGCTCTACCTGCTGATTATTCTGTCCAGCATCGTGCAACCTAATTTCTGGTGGCTGCTGGGCATCATGCTGTTGTTCAGTTGGATGGGGCTGGTGGATGTGGTTCGCGCGGAATTCCTGCGCGCCCGCAATTTCGAATACGTGAAGGCCGCGAGAGCCCTGGGTCTGGGCAACCGCAAGATCATGTTCCGCCATATCCTGCCCAACGCGATGGTGGCCACCCTCACCTTTCTACCGTTCATCCTGACCGGTGCCATAACTGGCCTGACGTCACTGGACTTCCTGGGATTTGGCCTACCGTCCGGGTCACCCTCACTGGGTGAGCTGATCGCCCAGGGTAAATCCAACCTCCATGCCCCGTGGCTGGGTATATCGGCGTTTGTGTCCCTGTCCATCATGTTGACGCTGCTGGTGTTTGTCGGTGAAGCCGTCCGTGATGCCTTCGATCCGAGAAAGAACTGATATGTCACAACTGCTGGAAATCCGGGATCTGTCCATACGTTTTGACGACACCATTCAGGCCGTGGATCGATTGTCGCTGAGTATCGACAATGGTGAAACCGTCGCCCTGGTGGGAGAAAGCGGCTCCGGGAAATCGGTATCCGCCCTGTCCATCCTCCGACTGCTCGACGAACGCCACGCCAGTTATCCCTCGGGTGCCATCCTGTTCCAGGGAGAGGATATGCTGAAGGCCAGCCAGAAACGTCTTCGACAGATCCGAGGCCGTCACGTCAGCATGATTTTCCAGGAGCCAATGACCTCGCTCAATCCACTGCACACGGTGGAAAAGCAGATCAGTGAAACCCTGGCACTGCACAAGGGGATGCGTGGCCCACAGGCTCGCGCCCGTTGCGTGGAACTATTGGATCTGGTCGGCATCCCCTCGCCTGAAGAGCGCCTGACGAGCTACCCTCATCAGCTCTCCGGCGGCCAGAAGCAGCGCGTAATGATTGCCATGGCCCTCGCCAACGAGCCGGACCTGCTGATCGCGGACGAGCCGACAACGGCACTCGACGTCACTGTCCAGAAGCAGGTACTGGAATTGTTGAAAGACCTGCAACAAAAGCTGGGCATGGCGATCTTGCTGATCACCCACGACTTGTCCATCGTGCGGCGCTATGCAGACCATGTCGTGGTGATGGAGCAGGGACAACTGATCGAGGAAGCGCCGACAGCGCAGCTGTTTGAAGACCCACAGCATGCCTATACCCGTCGCTTGCTGGACGCGGAACCACCGGCCTCGCCGTCGGGCGCTATGGTCGACAACAAGTCGCTGCTGGACGTGAACAACCTAGATGTGCGCTTCGTCACCCGCAAAAGCCTGTTTGGTCGGCCTCAGTCGTGGTTTCAGGCGGTCGATGACGTCAGTTTCTCGCTCAACGAAGGCGAAACCCTGGGTATCGTTGGTGAAAGCGGAAGTGGCAAGACCACGATCGGCCACGCACTGCTGAAGCTCACTTCCAGTCGCGGCAGTATTCGGCTCAGCGGCGAAGAACTCGGTCCGCTCGACCAGAAGCAGTTCCGGCCATGGCGCAGCCGTATTCAGATTGTGTTCCAAGACCCATTCGGTAGCCTCAGCCCGCGGATGTCAGTCGCCGAGATCGTGCGTGAAGGCCTGGAAATACACGTACCGGCAACACCCGAAGAGCAGGACCGAAGGGTCATACAGGCGCTCACCGACGTCGGGCTCGACCCACAGGCCCGTCACCGCTACCCCCATGAATTCTCCGGCGGTCAGCGCCAACGCATTGCCATCGCCCGGGCGCTGGTGCTGCAGCCGGAACTCATCATTCTGGACGAGCCCACCTCTGCCCTGGACAGGACGGTGCAAAAACAGGTGATTAACCTGCTGCGGGATCTCCAGGACAAATATGGTCTAAGCTATGTGTTTATCAGCCACGATCTGGCCGTGGTCCGGGCACTGAGCCACAAATTGCTGGTACTGAAGAGTGGTCGGGTCGTGGAATACGGCGATGCCGCCGGGATATTCAATACACCAAAGCACGATTACACCCGTGAACTGCTTGGGGCGGCCCTGTTCTACAGCCAATAAAGCGCAATGACAGGCCACGCCCGATTACTACGACCAATTGAGCGTTACCCGCACCGCTGCGGTTCATGGATAATGCCTTAAACTGAAACACAGGGAGAATCGTTATGGGATTACTCAGTGGCAAAAAAGCACTGATTGTCGGCGTTGCAAGCAAACACTCGATCGCTTATGGCATCGCCGAAGCCTTTGCCAAACAAGGCGCCGAGCTGGCATTCACTTACCAGAATGAAAAGCTCAAATCCCGGGTAGAAAAATTCGCCGAGGGCTGGGGCAGTTCGCTGATTTTCCCATGCGATGTTGCCAGCGATGACGAAATAGAAGCTGTGTTCACCGAACTGGGCAAGCACTGGGACGACATCGACATTATTGTCCACTCTGTCGGTTACGCCCCGGCCAACGAGCTGGATGGCAACTATGTGGACGTCACCACGCGGGAAGGCTTCCGCATCGCCCACGACATCAGCTCCTACAGCTTTGTTGCCCTGGCCCAGGCCGGTCGCAAGATGATGCATGAAAACAGCTCCCTGCTGACCCTCAGCTACCTGGGTGCCGAGAAAGTACTGCAGAACTACAACGTCATGGGACTGGCCAAGGCTTCCCTTGAGGCGAACGTTCGCTATATGGCCGGCAGCCTGGGGCGTGATGGCATCCGGGTCAACGCCATCTCGGCAGGGCCAATCAAGACCCTGGCGGCCTCTGGCATCAAGAGCTTCCGCCGTATGCTGGCCGAGAATGCCAGGCGGGCACCGTTACGCCGCAACGTGACGACCGACGAAGTGGGTAACGCTGCTGCCTTCATGTGTTCTGACATGGCCAGCGGCATTACTGGTGAAATCATGTACGTTGATGCCGGCTTCAACATTACCGGCATGGGCGAGTTGGAAGACTGAAGCTCCCGGTTTTCCCGGCAGGGCTTTCGGGCCTTGCCGGGGCGACTTAACCCTCAGACATCGCCTTTGCGACAGCTTCCACCCACTCCAGATAGGATGTGTCATCCGACTCCAGTATCTGAAGTCCCACCAGCCAACTGGTGTCAGTGCTTGCACGACACCAGACAACCTCCACCATCAGACCAAACGGCTTATTGTCATCCTCCAGACTGACCCAGGCAGGTAAGAGTGCACCCTGGGTTACCGGTTCTGCGGTCGTCAACCGGATACCACGGGCAGAGACATCGCTGGTGCGTGATACCAGAGACCGCCCGGACTGATCCCCCTCGACATCCGGAATCGGTGATTCCAGCTCCAGGGTCACACTTGCGCTCGCAGCCAGCCGGTACTCGGAACGGTTATCCCCAGATTCCGGAGCATCCTCGTAGTCGCCAAAACTGTAATCGATATCGCTCATGATCATCTATCCGATAGTGTTTTATCCGGTCAGTTTCGACCGACCCTGATACGGCCAACCACCCGCGACAGAGCGTCATCAAACTCTGCAGAGCTACCAAGTACGCGTACCCGGCCCATCACCACGTGATCCACGAGTTCATCCACCAGGAATTCGCGGCGATTCAGCCCCAGTCGGTCCACAAAAACCAACTTCCGGGAGGCATTGATCCGTACGGCCAGCTTCAGGCGAACGGCATCCTTGCCCTCACTGCTACTTTCCTCGACGATCCAACCGCCCAGTTTGATGCCTTCCACCAACTCCCTCGCAGCGGTCTCCCGCTCCTGCAACAGGCGTTGCTGCTCGGCTTCTTCATCAGCGATACGTCGATCTTCTGCCGCTTTCTTCTGCCTTGCGAGTTCAGCCTGCCTGGCGGCTTCCTCCTGTTGGCGCAATTGTTCCGCTTCCGCCTTTTCCCGACGCAAGGTTTCTGCCCGGGCTCTCGCCTCCCTGGCGGCTTCTTCCCGTTGCAACGTCTGGCGTTCAAGCACCACAGATAGCGAGGTAATGGTTTCCGCCAGCACCTGACCGAAGGGGGTCAGTGGTGGTAATGGTCTCAGGGTGCCGCTATCGAGAGCCGAGGAGAACCTTGGCCAGGGCATTATTCCCAGTTTGACCCCGGCACCATTGGTCCAGAGCACTTCGCAGGTATCCGGTAGCAGAGCAAAGAAATACCGACGTCGCTCCGCGGCCCCCTCGCCTTCCACAAACCACTTTCCCAACAACGGCTCAACCTCGGACTCGGGCGGTGCGGAAAATGATAACCAGGAAGGGTCCCACGAGAATCGGTCGTCTTCCGGCAACGCGGAAACCAGCTCGGGTGTTTCGCCCCTCAGACGATCCACCATAACCGACTGAACCCCCTGCAGGGCCGAGTCATCCAGGGGCTTGCCGTTGACGCGGTTCCAGACGTCGCTGATCCGGTCACCAATTTGCTCCCCCACCGTATAGAGGCGGTTCCTGTCCTTGTCAGAAAGCGCCGGATCACCAATCCAGACAAGCCATTCCAATAGTTTGCTGGCATGCCGCCAGTTGTCGCCCTCGGTGCCTTCCTGCCAGACAATCTGCTTGATCAGGGCAAACCAGTGATCAAAGATAAACCGAACCACGGCTTGCGGCAGCTGACGATTCTGGAGGGCCCGGCCCACCAATGCCCTAGCCGTCTGTTCCGACTTTCTTTGACGGGCGGCGCCCTGCTCGGTTTCCAGCAACCGCTGACGTAAACGCTCATTCTGCTGTTCGCGCTTTCCCGCATCCTCTTCCCACTGACGGCAGAATTCGATAACCGGCCCGACGTCCCCGGAATCGAAACAGCCGGACACCGCTATGGTCAGTGAATCCAACTGATCCAGGAGGGCCCTCCCTGAGCGCCCGCCGGAACCACTCCAGCCCCTGCAGTCCTGCAGGCTGTCAAGCCAGTGCACGATGGTATCGTTCAGCGCTCCAGCTCCCTCAAGGTTCATTCGCCAGGCGAGAAAGAACCGAAGGCGGGCAATTCGCAGGGCCAGTTCGGGATGGAGGCCGCTGGTCTTGAGAAACACATCCATGATTCGGTCCGCCACATAGGCGGAATTGATCTGCCTAACCGACCAGGTCAAGGATACCGAGCGGATAACGCGGGTCACGGGCTCATCCCGCTGCTCCGTCCAGCAGGACAGCAACAATGGGCGCCAGTCGCTGGCTGCGTCTGCAGCAACCTTTCCCGCGGGATAGGGAAGATCGGGTACACGAATGCCTGAAAGCACGTCCCCAATCCTCTTTACCACCTGTTTCCGGGACAGTACTTTGCGCTTTTTCTGCGTACTCTGCTGCATCCGTTCCCCGCGCGTCAGAAGCGTTGAAAAGGTTCATCAAATAACGCAGTATAACCAACTCGCCGGGGTTTACCGCAACTAAGCGCCGGCCAGTCATGTTTTATGCGACGGGGATAACAACAGAATGTCGGGCACCAAACTAGAGAATCTGAATGTGGCGAGTCAGGAACCTTTGATTACCCCTGAAGCGCTCAAGCAGGAGATGCCGCTTTCCGGCAAGGCCGCGGAAACCGTGGAAAAAGGCCGCCAGGCCATCTATGACATCATGGACGGCAAGGACCATCGCCTGTTTGTGGTGGTGGGCCCCTGCTCCATTCATGATGTCGAAGCTGCCCGGGAATACGCCGCCAGGCTGAAGAAGCTGGCAGAAGAAGTCAGCGATACCCTGCTGATCGTCATGCGGGTGTATTTCGAGAAGCCTCGCACCACCGTTGGCTGGAAAGGGTTGATTAACGACCCCCACCTCAACGACACCTTCGACATTGAACAGGGCCTGCACATCGGCCGTCGCCTGCTCCTGGATATCTCCGAGTTGGGACTGCCCACGGCGACAGAAGCACTGGATCCTATCTCCCCGCAATACCTGCAGGATACAATCTCCTGGTCCGCTATTGGCGCGCGCACCACAGAATCTCAGACTCACCGGGAAATGAGCAGTGGCCTGTCCATGGCCATTGGCTTCAAGAACGGTACCGATGGCAGCCTGGACGTTGCGGTTAATGCCATGAAGTCGGTCTCCCACCCTCACAGCTTCCTGGGCATTGACCAGCAAGGCAAGGTCGCGGTCATCCGTACCCGGGGCAACAACTACGGTCACGTGGTTCTGCGTGGCGGCGGTGGCAAACCCAACTATGACTCAGTCAACGTTGCCCTGTGTGAGCAGGCACTGGAGAAATCCAAACTCCGTCAGTCGATCATGGTTGACTGCAGCCACGCCAATTCCAGTAAGGACCCGGCCATACAGCCTCTGGTATTGCAGGACATCACCCATCAGATCGTTGAGGGCAACCAGTCCATCCAGGGTTTGATGGTGGAAAGCAACCTGAATTGGGGCAATCAGTCGATTCCTGAAAACCTGGCCGATCTTAAATACGGTGTGTCCGTGACGGACGCCTGTATTGACTGGGAGACCACTGAAAAAGCCCTGCGTGACATGCGGGAGAAACTGAAGGACGTTCTGCCGAAGCGTCGGGGCTGATTTCAGCCCCCGATCCAGTCGAGCCTGCTTCTCAAGGTCACCACGTTGCCGATGATGACCAATGTGGGGGCAGGCACCGCATTCCTCTCCACCCTTTCCACGATGTTTGTCAGGTCCCCGGTCACAACCTGCTGGTGGGGCGTTGTCCCTCTTGAAACGAGCGCCACCGGCATCTCCGGAGACATACCGTGGGCAACCAGTTGCTGGCAGATAATCGGTAGCCCGACCAGGCCCATGTAGAACACCAGGGTCTGGTTGTTCTGGACGAAATCCTTCCAAGGCAGGTCGCAGGTGTCATTCTTCAGGTGGCCGGTGACAAACCGAACTGACTGGGCGTGGTCCCGGTGCGTAAGCGGAATGCCGGCGTAGGCGGCGCAACCGGAAGCAGCGGTAATACCGGGCACCACCTGGAAGCGCACACCGGCCGCCGCGAGGGTTTCAATCTCCTCGCCGCCACGGCCAAAAATAAAGGGATCACCACCCTTGAGCCGCACCACTTTGCGTCCCTTGCGGGCGAGTTCGACCAAGCGGCTGTTGATCTGATCCTGGGGCAAGGTGTGGTTAGCACGCTGCTTGCCCACATGAATACGCTCGGCGGATTCAGGAATAAGCGACAGGATTTCCGGCGACACCAGGCGGTCGTACAACACCACTTCCGCTGACTGGATCAGGCGCCACGCCTTCAATGTCAGTAACTCCGGATCACCGGGGCCGGCACCCACGAGTGCAACCTCCCCTTCGGAGCTATTCGGATTTTCCGTTACCGGATTCTTGTGGTACCGAACTGGTGCAGGCTTTGCACCAACGCCCTTCCATGGTGCATCGTCGAGTCTGTCACTCATTGTATTCTGTCTACGCCTCCCATATACGGTTTCAGGACCTCGGGAACCAGGATGCTGCCGTCTTCCTGTTGATAATTCTCCATCACCGCAATCAGTGCGCGGCCAACGGCAAGCCCGGATCCGTTCAAGGTATGAACGGGCTCCGGCTTATTGGTTTCCGGGTTACGCCAGCGTGCATGCATGCGCCGTGCCTGAAAATCCCTGGCGTTGGAACAGGAAGATATTTCGCGATATTTGTCCTGGCCCGGTAACCAGACTTCGATGTCATAAGTACGGGCGGCCGCAAAACCCATGTCGCCGCCACAGAGGTCAACCAACCGGTACGGTAGTTCGAGGAGCTGCAGTACCTTTTCGGCGTGCCCGGTCAGCGCCTCGAGCGCCGCTTCGGAGTCCTCCGGGCGAACGACCTGCACCAGCTCCACCTTGTCAAACTGGTGCTGGCGGATCATCCCGCGGGTATCACGGCCGTAAGAGCCGGCTTCACTACGGAAACAGGGAGTGTGGCAGACCAGCTTCAGGGGCAGTTCTGCTGCATCAAGAATGGTGTTGCTAACCAGGTTGGTGGCCGGAACCTCCGCCGTGGGAATCAGGTAAAGAGGCTTCTCCCCGTCCATGCGGAAAAGATCTTCCTCAAATTTGGGAAGCTGGCCCGTCCCAAAGAGCGTGTCTGCGTTGACCAGGTACGGCACGTAGGCTTCCGTATACGCATGCTCGTCGGTGTGGAGGTTGATCATGAACTGGGCAAGCGCCCGATGCAGGCGGGCAACCGGGCCGCGCATCACAGCAAAACGGGAATGAGCCAGACGAGTGGCGGTCTCGAAGTCCAGGCCACCAAGGGCTTCGCCCAGGGCAACGTGGTCCTTTGGTTCAAAATCAAAGTGTTTGGGGGTACCCCAGCGACGCACCTCAACGTTATCGTCTTCGCTTTCTCCGGCCGGCACGGTGTCGTCGGGCAGGTTCGGTATGCTGGCGAGGAAGTCGTTCAATTCCTCCTGTAACACCCGCAACTCGTCTTCCGCTTCTGACTTCTGTTTCTTCAGGTCTTCCACTTCGTCCAGTAATGGCTGGATGTCTTCACCGGCCGCCTTGGCCTTGCCAATGGATTTGGATCGGCGGTTCTGCTCGCCCTGCAGAGTTTCCGTTTTCACCTGGATCGCGCGACGGCGCTCCTCGAGCTGATCGAATGTGGCTTTGTCAAAGGTGTACCCCTTGATAGCAAGGCGACGGGCGATCTCTTCAGTCTGGGTGCGGACACGTTTGGGATCGAGCATGATTATCCTGTTTCTGTTGTTCACGATTGACTGGGCATTATACCTGCGCGGCCGGCTATGACCACAGCGGGCGAAAGCGGCTAGCGGATTTCAGCGTTGCGGGTAACGCTTGCGGTCGCTGTTGCGGTTCCAGTCGTCGAGCCGGTCACGCTTTTCGGCGAGTTTGATTTCCAGGCCCCGATGGACTGGCTCATAGTAACGGCGCTGGTGAATGGCCTCGGGGAGATAGGATTCTCCGGCGGCGAATGCTTCCGGCTCGTCATGGGCATAACGGTATTCGTCACCGTGCCCCATGGACTTCAACAGTTTGGTGGGGGCGTTGCGCAGGTGAACGGGGACCTCATAGTCCGGGTCATTGCGGATATCGGCCATACACTGGTTAAAGGCGGAATAGACCGCGTTACTCTTGGGCGAAAGGGCAAGATAGGTAACTGCCTGAGCGAGCGCCAGTTCGCCCTCAGGGGAACCCAGTCGCTCCTGGGCCTCCCAGGCGTCCATGGCAATCTGCAGCGCCCTCGGGTCGGCATTGCCTATGTCCTCGCTGGCAATTCGCGCCAGACGCCGGGCCACATACAACGGATCACAACCGCCATCCAGCATGCGACATAGCCAGTACAGGGAGCCATCGGGGTCGGAGCCCCGCACAGACTTGTGAAGTGCCGATATCTGGTCGTAGAAGACATCGCCGCCTTTATCGAACCGCCTCAAGCTGGTTTGCAGCACCTGTTCCAGATGATCGGAGGTAATTCTGGCGGCGCCGTCTTCATCAGGCTCTGCAAGATCCGTTGCCACTTCCAGAATATTCAGCGCACGCCTGCCATCGCCGCCCGATGCGGTTGCCATCAGCTCCAGGACGCTCTTTTCCACGGTGAATCGCCCTGCCAGCCCCTCTGGTGAAGACAGTGACCGCCCAAGCAGTTCCAGAATGTCGGTTTCTTCAAGGTTCTTCAGTACATAGACGCGGGTACGGGAGAGCAACGCACTGTTCAGTTCAAAGGAAGGGTTCTCGGTGGTGGCACCGACAAAGATGAAAGTACCGTCTTCAATGTGAGGAAGAAACGCGTCCTGCTGGCTTTTATTGAAACGGTGAACTTCATCGACAAACAGCAGGGTGTCGCGCCCTTCGCTGCGCTTGCGGTCTTTCGCCCGCTCAACAATGAGACGGATATCCTTTACACCGCTGAGAACGGCCGAAACGGTCTCAAAGCTGAGATCACTGAGGTTGGCCAGCAGGCGGGCGAAGGTGGTCTTACCGACACCCGGAGGGCCCCACAGGATCATGGAGTGGAGCTGTCCCTGCTCAACCGCCCTGCGGAGCGGCTTGCCCTCGCCCACCAGATGTGACTGGCCGACGTATTCATCAAGGCTCGCCGGGCGCATTCGCGCAGCCAGCGGGCGGAAACCCTGCTGTTCCGCGAACAGGCTATCCTGCATCAGGCCCCGTCCCGGATCACATCCACGCTGTCAGGGTAATTCAGGGTAAACGCATTGTCCTCCACCGGGGCGTTCAGGCGAATGTCCTCGAAACTGAGAACGCTGAGCTGCGCCAGTGAATCCTGCATGCGCATTTCCTGCAGCTCACCGTTATGGAAGGTCAGCCTCAGGGATACGAACAGGGAATCCTCGCTTCGCGGTTCCAGGGTGAACTCACGGATATTCTCCCCAGGAGAGCGGGAGGACACGCGATAGGTCTCATTGAGGTTATCAACCTCACCACTCAAAAGAAGCGCTGGTGTTGTCTGTACACGCTCGTCCAGGTTGTGGATGGTGACCTGTTCCAGATCCGGATCGTAGACTTCCACGGTTTCACCGTTGCTGACGACGAACTGTGAATGGGGTTTTCGGGTTTCCCAGTAAAACAACCCAGGACGCTTGGCCTTCAGGGAGCCACGGCTCTCCTGAACGCGATTGCCGTTTTCGTTAACCACGATCTGAATAAAATCAGACTGGAAGGATTCGTAATTCTTGAGCAGCGCAGACAGATCCGCTGCGGCCTTTGCACTGGTATCTTCCGCCATGGCCGGCGTGATCACCGATATCAGGGCCGAAAACGCGGTGACCAACCAAAGGGCTTTTGCTGAAACTCTCATGAATCGCTACTCCTAATCTCTCGGTGGCGGTGGTGCCAGAACTTCACGGGCGCCATTATGCCCGGCTGCGCTGACCACACCGGATGCTTCCATGGCGTCGACCAGGTTCGCGGCCCGGTTATAGCCGATCTTGAATTTACGTTGTACGGATGAAATTGACACCCGCCTGCCCTCAGTAACAAAGGCTACTGCCTCGTCGAACAGAGCATCCCCCTCACTGTCACCGCCGCCTTCACTCAGGTTAGGCACGCCAGGCAGGTTCTCGCCTTCGGCCCCGTTCAGTACATCGTCCACATAAACGGGCTCTCCACGAGCCTTCCAGGCACTGACAACCCGGTGGACTTCGTCATCGTCTACGAAGGCACCATGCACCCGTACCGGCAGTCCAGAGCCCGGGGGCAGGTAGAGCATGTCACCATGCCCCAACAACTGTTCCGCCCCACCCTGGTCCAGTACCGTGCGGGAATCGATCTTGGACGATACCTGGAAGGACATCCGCGTCGGAATGTTGGCCTTGATCAGGCCCGTGATAACGTCCACAGACGGCCGTTGTGTAGCCAGGATCAGATGAATGCCGGCGGCACGGGCTTTCTGGGCGATCCGCGCAATGAGCTCCTCGACCTTCTTCCCAACGATCATCATCATGTCAGCAAATTCGTCGATGACCACCACGATGAACGGAAGGGTTTCCAGTTCCGGGCGTTCCTGCTCGTCATCCGCCAGGTACTCATCCGGCTTCCACGTTGGGTCCAGCAGTGGCTCACCCGCGGCGGCTGCATCCTTAACCTTGCGGTTGTAGCCGGCCAGGTTGCGTACACCCAGGCTCGCCAACAGCCGATACCGGCGCTCCATTTCCGCTACACACCAACGCAGCGCGTTGGCCGCGTCTTTCATATCGGTGACCACCGGCGCCAACAGATGCGGAATACCATCATAGATGCTCAATTCAAGCATCTTGGGGTCGACCATGATGAAACGAACTTCTTCGGGAGTGGCTTTCAACAGCATGCTCAGTATCATGGCGTTGACGCCCACCGACTTGCCGGAACCGGTTGTGCCGGCCACCAGCAGATGCGGCATCTTCGCCAGATTGGCCACCATCGGGTTACCGCCGATGTCGTTACCCAACGCCAGGGTCAAGGCAGACGATGAGTCCTGGAACACCCGGGCGTTCAACACCTCACTGAGCCGGACCATTTCCCGCTCTTCGTTCGGTATCTCGATACCCACCACGGACTTGCCCGGAATCACCTCAACCACGCGAACACTAAGGACCGCCAAGGAACGGGCAAGATCCTTCGCCAGGTTGGAAATCTTGCTGACCTTGACGCCTGGCGCGGGTTTAATCTCAAACCGGGTAATAACCGGCCCGGGGTTAACCTCGACCACTTCCACGGAAACGCCGAAATCCGCGAGTTTTTCTTCCAGCAACCGCGACATGTGTTGAAGCGACTCCTCGGAATAACCCCTTTCCTTGTGCTCCTCCGGTGGGTCCAGCAGGGTTATGGGCGGAATGGTGCTTTCAATATCTTCCAGCAACGACGCCTGTTTGCTCTTGGCGCCATTGGTGCTGCCGGCGGACTGATCATCCCGCTTGAACGGGGATATCTTCAGGGATTTCCCGGGCGGCTTGGAATTCCCCTTTGGCGACGGTTTGGCCACCGGTGTCGTGTCATCCTGGGAGCTGAAGCTTTCCAGCCGAGCGGGTTCGGCATCATCAACTGGCAGTACGCCTTCCAGGCCCGGTTCTTTTCGCTCTGGGCGTGATGCAGGTGCCTTGACCTTTTCAGCACGCGGACCCAGGCCCAACAGGCGCCGCCACCAGGAGTTGCCTGCCGCCGGGGTTTTCTGGGTTGCCACCCTGTCCCGCACCGTGGGCGGCTCCGCTGGTTTCTTCGCGGGTTCGGGTGCAGCCGGGGCTTTTGCTGCCGGTTTGGGCTTTTCCTTGTCGGAAGAGGAGAAAAGGTTTTTGATGGCATTACCGATACGGAGCGTCAGATTGCCAACCTGATCCATCAGCCAGAACCAGGACATCCCCGTACTGACCGTCAGTGCAAACAGGAAAATCGCAATGAGCAGCAGCGTCGTGGCCGGCAGGTTGAAGAAGCGCACCATGGCCTCAGACACCGCGGAGCCCAGCACACCGCCCGACGTTACCCCAAGACCGAACACAGAATAGAGCGACAGTAGGCTTGTCGCCGACAGCAAGATCAACAGGAAACCGCCAAAACGTAGCAGAAACAGCGGCATGTGCATGTCGATAGGATCATTCCGGCGGCGAATCAACATCAACGCATAGCCGGCGATCATTACGGGAAACAGAAAGGCGACATGGCCGAAAAAGTCACGTAGTAGACTGGCCAACCAGGCGCCCGTTCGGCCTGCGTAATTCTGCACACTGGTGTCGTGGCCAATGCTGGCCCAACCAGGATCCGAAGGGCTGAAGGTAACCAGCGCCATTCCCAGATAAATGCACAGTGCGATCAGGGCGATCACCGCTCCTTCCCTGGCTCCCTGGGCCAGGAAGCGACGGAACCGCTCCTGTTTTTCGGTCAACTCACCGGATTTTTTCGCTTTTACGCTCTCAGCCATGAATGCTCAGACAGTTCCCTGACGGTAATTTTCAAGAGCCTCAAACCCGCGTTGCAGATCGGTTTTGAGGTCCTCAACAGCTTCGATACCCACCGAGATCCGTACCAGATTTTCGGTAATACCCGCCTGAACCTTGTCTTCCGGAGACAGGCGACCGTGCGTGGTTGTGGCCGGATGGGTAATCGTGGTTTTGACGTCACCAAGATTGGCGGTAATGGAGATCATTCGCGTCGCATCGATGAACGCCCAGGCCTCTTCCCGGCCACCTTTCACGGTAAAGGAAAGGACTCCACCAAACCCGCTTTGCTGACGCTTCGCCAATTCATGCTGTGGATGATCGGGCAAACCGGCATAGAATACATGATCCACCGCGCCCTGCTCTTCAAGCCATGTCGCCAACTCTAACGCATTGTCACAATGGGCGCGCATACGGATTGGTAAGGTTTCCAGACCCTTGAGGAAAACCCACGCGTTGAATGGGCTCAGGGTGGGACCGGCAGAACGAAGGAAGCCGTAGACCTCCTCCATCAGTGTGTTGGGACCAATAACGACACCACCGACACATCGGCCCTGGCCATCCAGATACTTGGTGGCAGAGTGAATGATAACATCGGCGCCATGCTCAAATGGGCGCTGCAGCACGGGTGTACAGAAACAGTTGTCCACGACGAACAAGGCGTCATTCGCCCGGGCCAACCCGGACAGTGCCTCCATGTCGGCGACTTCGCACAACGGGTTCGTTGGCGTTTCGATGAACAGCATCCGGGTTTCAGGGCGCACCGCAGCCTGCCATTGCGACATATCCGTCAGGCCCACAAAGGTGGTGTCCACACCGAACTTCGCCAGGTACTTCTGAAAAAGCACATTGGTGGTGCCAAACACGCCCCGCGAGCAAATCACGTGATCACCCGCTTTCAGCAGCGCCATGCAGGTCGCCAGGATGGCCGCCATGCCGGACGACGTCGCTACAGCACGCTCACCGCCTTCCATCGCCGCAATACGGGATTCAAACGCCTGTACCGTGGGATTGGTAAAACGGGAATAGATATTGCCCGGCTCCTCACCACCAAACCGGGCCGCTGCCTGTGCGGCACTGCCATAAACGAAGCTCGACGTTGGGAAAATTGCGTCGCTATGCTCCAGTTGGCCGGTGCGAATCTGACCGGCACGGACCGCGAGAGTGTCCACCGACATGCCCTCAAGATCCGACTCGGGGATCAGAACATGTTCTTCGCGGCGATAGGTCATGACAAACTCCTGTTTATGGCCATGCTGGGTCAGTCTTCGTCGTTATACAGATCAATAATGCCGTTGTCGGAGGAATCTCCGGCGCTGGCCTGGGACATGTTCTCGTCATTGCGGGCCGCCTCCAGTTTATTGAGATAGGCTGCGTCCACATCACCGGTAACGTAATTGCCGGTAAAGACGGAACACTCCCACCCCTCGATCTCCGGATTAACGTCATTCACACAGGTAATGAGATCATCCAGATCCTGGTACAGCAACCAGTCCGCGCCGATGAGCTCGCCAATCTCCTGAACACTTCGGTCGTGGGCGATCAACTCGTTCACCGACGGCATATCAATGCCGTAGACATTGGGGTAACGAACCGGGGGCGCTGCTGACGCGAAGTAAACCTTACGGGCACCGGCATCTCTGGCCATCTGCACGATTTCCTTGCAGGTGGTTCCCCGCACAATGGAATCGTCCACCAGCATGACGTTCTTGCCCCGGAACTCGAGATCGATCGGGTTCAGCTTCTGGCGCACGGACTTCTTCCGCATCTTCTGGCCCGGCATGATAAAGGTACGGCCGATATAGCGATTCTTGATAAAGCCTTCACGGAACTTCACCCCCAGCCGATGCGCCATCTGCATCGCAGAGGTGCGACTGGTATCCGGTATCGGCATCACCACATCGATATCATGGTCCGGACGCTCCCGCAGCACCTTCTCCGCCAGAGTTTCCCCCATCCGCAGCCGCGCCTTGTAGACCGATACCTTGTCGATAATGGAATCTGGCCGCGCAAAATACACGTGCTCGAATATACAGGGGTAAAGGTGGGCTTCCTCAGCGCACTGCTGGGTATAAAGCGTGCCATCGGTTTCAATGTACACCGCCTCACCCGGCGCGATGTCCCGCACCAGTTTGAAGCCCGCGGCACTCAGCGCCACGCTCTCGGAGGCAATCATGTACTCCTCACCCTCTTCGGTCTTGCGCACGCCATAACAGGCCGGGCGAATGCCGTTGGGGTCTCGGAAACCGACGATGCCATATCCGGTGATCATGGCTATGACCGCATAGGCGCCGCGGCAGCGTTTGTGCACGGCCCGAACAGCCGCAAAAATTTCTTCCTTGGTCGGGTCGAGTTTGCCCAGTTTCTGAAGCTCATGGGCAAACACGTTCAACAGGACTTCGGAATCAGAGTTGGTGTTGATGTGGCGGAGATCGGTGCGAAACAGATCACGGCTAAGGTCGTCGGCGTTGGTCAGGTTGCCGTTATGGGCCAGGGTAATGCCGTAGGGGCTGTTGACGTAAAACGGCTGCGCTTCCGCCGAGCTTGAACTGCCCGCCGTGGGATACCGAACATGGCCGATACCAACATTACCCACCAGGCGGCGCATGTGACGGGTACGAAATACATCCCGCACCAGGCCGTTGTCCTTGCGCAGGTAAAAACGCTCATCCTGAAAGGTAACAATTCCCGCCGCATCCTGGCCCCGGTGTTGTAATACGGTCAGCGCATCGTAAAGCGTCTGATTCACGTTGGAAGTACTGACTATGCCGACAATGCCACACATGGATACGGTAATCTCCGAAGCGTTAATACTGAATGTTAGCGGGACGCGGAAGCGGGTTCCACGTTATCTTCCTGCTGAGAACCGGAGGGGTTATCCATTTCCCCGCCTGCCGGCCCGAGAAAGCGGGCAAATTCGTCTCCGAGGGTTCTTCTTGACCAATCTTCCACCACGGCCAGACGGTCTATCATGATGGACGTACGCCACCAGGTGTCCTGTGCCAGCGGCGTATAGCGGGTAAGTGCAATCCCGACAATCACCACCACAACGCCCCGTAACAGGCCGAATCCCATACCGAGCACTCTGTCAGTGGCGGAAAGCCCGGTCGCCCTGACCAGATGGCCGATCATGTTATTGATTATGGCACCAACAATAAGGGTACCAAAGAACAGGATCGCGAAGGCAGCGACAAGCCGCACAAGCGGCGTTTCAACGGTGCTCTCGAGGAGAGATTGCATCTGGGGATGGAATGTCCGGGCAAGGATAAACGCCCCCACCCACGTGATCAGCGAGAGCGCCTCTTTCACAAAGCCACGCTTCAGGCTGATTAGGGTGGAAACAGTTATCAGGGCAATGATGACCCAGTCGATCCAGATCAGCGCATCCATGGAAAACCCGGTGAAAATAAGGAAGCGCGAATTCTATCAGGAAACGTCACCCGACCAAACCGCCCTGTGCGCATAAGTGACCGGAGAAGCCCGGGTTATTTGTCGCCGGAGGTCACCAGGCCGTTGAGACCAAAGGCTTTGTCGAGCGCCTGTTTTGCTCTTTCAGCTTCCGCCTTTTCCGCGAAAGGACCACTAAAGACACGGGTCAGCTCGGTGTCACCGCGTGTCACCTGCTGCAGGTGGGAGTTGTAACCCTTGTCACGAACCTTGTCACGCAACCGCCTGGCGTTATCACCACTGCCAAAACTGCCCAACTGGACAACCCACGCGCCTTCCAGCGAGCGGGTATACTCCGCTGAATCCGTCTCAGTGGCCGGATCAGCGGAGCCGGTGGTGGCGGATGACGACGGCTCTTCAGATGGCGCTGGCTCTGGAGGATTCTGAGGTTCTTCGACGGCATTGGCGACAGGTTGAGGCTCTGTACCCGCCATGTCAGCATCGGGTGTTGGTTGGTCGTTTGACGGCTGGGGGGTCGAGTCCGGCTCGCCAGCCGCATCGCTTTCCTCAAGCCGGTACGCCGGGGCATCGGAAAGTTCTGGCTCGGGTGCATCCACTTCGGGGAACGGCGGCTCTTCCGGGATCTTGATTGTGGTGGATTCGCGCTCGGAATGTGGTTCATCGAACATCATCGGCACAAAGATTACGGCAAGTGACACCAGCACGAGAGCCCCGATGATTCTTTGTTTCAGTCCGTCCACGTTAGGTTGTCCCCTGTTTGTTCCTGCCCCGCCATCATTGACGACTTTCTGTGCCCGATACTAACCGCCCAATGCTGAGAACTCAAAGCTTCGACGACGGAATGAAGGATATTTAAGGCGCCGTTCTCCCCAGGGACATCCTGGCCTGCGCTACCGTGTAGAAGGAGCCGAATATCACCACCATATCCTCCGGACCGGCGCCACCCAGAGCTTCCTCCACCGCCGCTGAGACCGAGACGGAAACTGTGGCTGCAGGCAGCCGAAGCAGACCACCTATTCGGTCAACCAGCTCAGGACCGGACAACCCACGATGAACGTCCAGACCAGCCAGGTGCCACTCGTCGACTACCGGAGCCATTGCGCCCGCTACCCCTTCCACATCCTTGTCTTCGAGGGCGGCGTAGACAGCAATAACACGACCGGCCCCGGGCTCCCGCCGCCCGATTCGAGCCGCCAACCAGTTGGCGGCGTGGGGATTGTGGCCGACATCAACCACCACCCGAGGTTGCTGCTGCAAGACTTCATAGCGACCCGGCAACGTCAGCCGGGCGATAACCTGCTCAATGGCACTGGGCGCCAATTCCGGCGCCAACTGTCTGACAGCAACGACTGCTGCGGCCAGACTGTGGACGGGAAGCCCGTTGTCTGGAAGCAATACCCGGTCGCCGTAGCGAGGCTGCTCCAGCCAAAGACTGCCAGCTGGTGCTATGCCTGGGTCGCACGGCACCAATTGATACGTCTCTCCAGGCCTTTCCAGCTGGACCTTCTGGGCGGCCGCCTGCTGCAATACCGACTCAGGTGGATCGATATCGGCGTAGACAGCGGGTATGCCGGGGCGAAGGATGCCCGCTTTCTCAAAACCGATGACCTCACGGTTGTCTCCGAGAAAGGCAACGTGATCGATATCAACGGAGGTAATAATGGCCAGATCCGGATCCAGAACGTTGACCGCATCCAGGCGCCCGCCCAGCCCAACTTCAAGAACCCAGTCCTCGACACCCGCTTCCAGGAACAGTACAAAAGCAGCGAGGGTTCCAAACTCGAAATACGTTAGCGTGGTATCACGGCGAGCTTCCTCTACCCGGGGAAACGCACGGACCAACTGGTCATCGCTAACATCCGCCCCGTTGATCCTTACCCGCTCGTTATAGTTCTGGAGGTGGGGAGAGGTATAGGCCCCGGTGGACCGCCCCGATGCCATTAACAGCTTCTCAAGTGCCGCTACCGCACTGCCTTTTCCATTGGTACCTGCGATGGTGATGATTCGCCCGGCCGGATTGCGGCGAAACAGGCGTCGCAACACCAGCAGCACGCGGTCGAGGCCAAGGTCGATTTCAGAAGGGTGGATCGATTCGAGGTAACCAAGCCACTGGTCAAGCGTGGCTTTATCGCCCGGGACAGCATTGCCCCGGGCGACAGGGCTATTCTGCGGGGGCATCGGTTTCCGGTCGCTCCGACACTTCGAACTCGATGGGCGCTTCCGTGGCCGGCTTATCCAGATCGGTAAACTTGGCCAACAAGGCAGCAATGCGCTCACGCATCTGATGCCGATGAAGAATCATGTCGATGGCGCCATGCTCCAGCAGGAACTCGCTGCGCTGGAAACCTTCGGGCAGCTTTTCACGAACAGTTTGCTCGATAACACGAGGACCGGCGAAACCGATCAGCGCATAAGGTTCCGCAATGTTCAGATCGCCCAGCATGGCAAGACTTGCGGAAACGCCACCGAATACCGGGTCGGTCATGACCGAGATATAGGGAATGCCCTCCTGCTTCATGCGCTCAAGCACGGCGGCCGTCTTGGACATCTGCATCAGCGACAGGATTGCCTCCTGCATCCGTGCGCCACCGCTGGCAGAGAAACACACCAATGGAATCCGCTCTTCCAGGCACACATTGGCCGCCTGAACGAACTTTTCACCCACGACCTGCCCCATGGAGCCGCCAAGGAAGTTGAATTCAAAGGCCACCGCAACCAGCGGAATATCCAGGCAGGAGCCACGCATGGCAACCAAGGCATCTTTCTCGCCAGTGGCTTTCTGGTTCTGGCTCAGGCGATCCTTGTAACGCTTGCTGTCCTTGAACTTCAGGCGGTCCCAAGGTTCCAGATCAGCCGCGATCTCCTGGCGGCCGTCGGCGTCCAGGAAAACATCCAGACGACGGCGGGCAGTTATCCTCAGGTGATGCTGGCACTTGGGGCACACGTCCAGATTCTTATCCAGCTCCGGCTTGTACAAAAACGCCCCGCACTTGGGACATTTCTTCCACAGACCTTCAGGAACACCGGTCCGTTGTTTGGATTCCGAGCGGATCTTGCTCGGCATGATCTTGTCCAGCCAGTTACTCATGATCTCATCCTGTCCTTTGATGCCTGCGGGAACCCGACTGTCACGAAGCCAGGCTGTCCAGTGCTTCTCGCATCGGGTGGAGCAGATCCGACAATGCCCGTTTGAGCTGATCAGGATCCGCCTGATTTCGGGCTATTGTATCGACCAGTACACTGCCGACAATTACACCATCGGATACCCGACCGACCGCTGCCGCTGTTGCAGCGTCACGAATACCAAATCCAACACCCACCGGAAGCGCAGTCAGTTCGTGAATATGGGACACCTTCGAGGCCACTTCATCCACATCGATCTTACCGGCGCCCGTAACACCCTTGAATGAAACATAGTACACATAGCCCGAACTGTGCTCACTGATTGCACGAATTCGGTCGTCCGTCGTGGTTGGTGCCAACAGAAAAATCGCATCAAGGTTCCGGGCCGTGAACAATGGCGCCACTTCGTCCGCCTCTTCCGGCGGCAAATCCACCGTCAGGATACCGTCAACCCCGGCATCAACAGCCGCGTCAGCGAATTTCTCCTGACCCATGGCCTCCATCGGGTTGAGGTAACCCATCAGCACGACCGGTGTGGCATTGTCTTTCTCACGGAACGTTTTCACCATTCCCAGCACCTGACGCAATGACGTCCCGTGCACCAACGCTCTCTCACACGCCTGTTGAATCACCGGGCCGTCCGCCATTGGGTCGGAGAACGGTACGCCCAGTTCGATGATATCAGCACCCGCCGACACCAAAGTGTGCATCAGGTCAACGGTCAGATCCGGATGTGGATCGCCAGCGGTAATGTACGGAATCAGCGCCTTGCGACCCTGCCCTTTCAGGGCTTTCAGCACCCCTTCGATTCGACTCATGCCTGCTCCTGTGATTATTCCTGCACTGCAGTCCGTACCAGCCCGGCGACCTGCCGTCAGATACCGGGCAACTGCTTAAACTTCTATGCCATCCAGTTGAGCGATGGTGTGTATGTCCTTGTCACCGCGACCGGAGACGTTGATCACCACCATCTGGTCCTTATCCATCGTAGCGGCCAGCTTGATAGCGTAGGCCACCGCATGGGCGGTCTCAAGCGCGGGCATAATACCCTCCACCCGTGTCAGCTTCCGGAAGCCATCCAGAGCTTCATCATCGGTCACCGACACGTAGTGGGCCCGGCCAATGTCCTTGAGCCAGCTGTGCTCAGGCCCGACGCCCGGGTAATCAAGGCCGGCACTGACCGAATGGGTGCCCGCGATCTGGCCATTCTCGTCTTCCATCAGGTACGTCCGGTTACCGTGAAGCACACCCGGACGTCCCGCGCTCAGCGGCGCCGCATGTTTTCCGGTCTCAATACCCAGGCCACCGGCTTCCACACCGTACATCTCCACACTCTCGTCGGTCAGGAACGGATAGAACATGCCGATGGCGTTGGAACCACCACCGACACAGGCCACCAGCGCATCCGGCAGTTTACCCGCCTGGGCCAGGGACTGTTCGCGGGTTTCTCGCCCGATGACTGACTGGAAATCACGCACCAGCAGTGGATAAGGGTGAGGCCCGGCAACCGTACCAATGATGTAGAAGGTGTCGTCAACGTTCGCCACCCAGTCACGCATCGCGTCGTTCATGGCGTCCTTGAGTGTGCGCGTTCCGCTCTGAACGGAGTGAACCTCAGCGCCAAGCAGTTTCATCCGGTAAACGTTCAGGGACTGTCGCTTTACATCCTCGGCGCCCATGAACACGTGGCACTCAAGGCCCAGGCGCGCGCACACGGTCGCTGTAGCAACGCCATGCTGCCCGGCACCCGTTTCCGCAATGACCCGTTTTTTACCCAGGAAACTCGCGAGCAGTGCCTGACCGATGGTGTTATTTACCTTGTGCGCGCCCGTGTGGTTAAGATCTTCACGCTTCAGCCAGATTTGCGCACCACCGGTTTCCCGGCTCAGTCTTTCAGCAAAGTACAGCGGACTGGGCCGGCCAACATAATGCGCCAGATCCCGATCAAACTCCGCCTGAAACTCCGGATCGTCCTTTAGTCTTTTGTACTCACGCTCCAGGGTCATCAGCGAATCAAACAGGGTTTCGGAGACAAATCTTCCGCCGTAAGCACCAAAGTGACCCCGTGCATCCGGAAGCGCCTTGAGCATTTCTTCAGTCAGTTTCATCGACACGGTGAACCTCGTTTATAAAATCAGTGATCTTTTCGTCGTCTTTGATGCCTTTGCTGCTTTCCACACCACCACTGACATCGACGGCCCAGGGGCGCACCTGCGCAACAGCGCGGAATACATTATCAGAAGCCAGGCCGCCGGCCAATATGAGAGGCAATGGGCGCGTGGACGGTATCAATGACCAGTTAAAGGACTGTCCGGTACCGCCGTATTTCTTCGGGTCCCATGCATCCACCAGCAGGCCGCTGGCGTTACGGTAATGCTCAAAGGCATGTTCGATATCATCAGT
Organism: Marinobacter sp. UBA3604; assembly: GCF_002375325.1. Lineage (NCBI taxonomy): Bacteria > Pseudomonadati > Pseudomonadota > Gammaproteobacteria > Pseudomonadales > Marinobacteraceae > Marinobacter > Marinobacter sp. UBA3604. Next base: position 22,798 of record NZ_DFMB01000038.1, on the reverse strand, counting down.
TTCGCGCACCCGCACGGCTTTGATCCAGCGAACACCGAAACTGTTGCAAAATTCCGGAGATTCATCGCCATGAAACTGGAGAAGCCCCAGCGGCACCTGTGACAGCACCTCCCGGACGTATGACGCTTCGGGGTTAACAAACAGCCCCGTTGCCGCTACAAAGGGAGGAACCGCATCCACCAGCTCCCTGGCGGCATCAGGTGTCACATACCTTGGGCTGGGCTCGTAGAATACAAAGCCCAGGGCATCCGCTCCGGCGTTGGCAGCGGCAATAACGTCCTGCTTTCGGGTGATACCACAGATCTTGACCCGGGTTCTCATAAGCCGTCTATCGCTGTTTTCGATGTATGTGAGTCGGGCTGCGTGGTCGATTTTCATCAGCCTCAAACCAGGGTGCGACGAACGCTGGCCCGCACTGAGCTGCCGGGATAGAGAACCCTTCCGGATACCCTACATCTACCAGATACAGTCCATGGGGCGGTGCTGTTACGCCTGCAACAGTCCGATCTCTGGCCTCAAGTATCTCACGAATCCAGGCCGGCCGCCGCTTCCCTGTACCCACCGACATCAGTGCACCGGCGATATTGCGAACCATATGATGCAGGAACGCATTTGCCTGCACATCTATTACGACGAAGTTCCCTTTTCGGGTTACCTCGATGGCTTCAAGAAACCGAGTGGGTGACCTCGACTGGCAGCCAGCCGCACGAAATGAGGAGAAGTCGTGCTCACCGCAAAGAAACTGGGCAGCCTGATGCATCAGCGCTGCATCCAGGGGGCGAAACGTCCAGCTAACCTGGCCATGAAGGATGCCCGGCCTTACCGCATGGTTATAGATCACATAACGGTATCGGCGATACGTCGCGGAAAAACGGGCGTGGAAGTCATCCACCCCATTACCGGCCCAATGAACCGCAATATCCTGCGGCAATGAAGTGTTGATTCCCATAACCCAGGACCGGGGATTACGCACCGAGGGCGTCTCGAAATGGGCAATCTGGTAACTGGCGTGCACGCCCGCATCTGTGCGGCCCGCGCATACGAGTTCAACAGGATGGTCAGCAACCTTTGAAACTGCCTGGATCAGTTCTCCCTGAACCGACCGCACGCCTGATTTCTGATATTGCCAGCCGTGGAAGCCCCGGCCATCGTACTCAAAGGCAAGCGCGACCCGCCCCGCCCCGATGGCGCCGTCAGTGGTCAGTGGTTGTGGCGTAACAAACAATGAAGTGTCCGGATTGGCAAGCTGATAATAAAAAACAAAACGCCGGCTTTAATCCGGGACGGGCCCGGTAACCGGCGTTTCGCATTCGCTGTACTGATTATATCGAATCAGGACAGATTTTTAAGGAGATCCTGCGCTTCCGCTTTCTGCTCCTCATTTCCTTCCAGAGCCACTTCCTCAAGGATATCCCTGGCTCCATCGACGTCGCCCATTTCCACGTAGGCTCTGGCAAGGTCAAGCTTGGTTGACGCTTCGTCGGTGCCTGTCAGGAAATCGAAGTCATCGTCGTCGCCAAGATCGGCTTCTTCGATGTCATCCGCGCTGGACGCAGCCTTTGAGGATGCGGGATCAGATGCCACGGGAGGCTCACCTGACTCTTCCTCCCCGGACTCGGCAGCCGCGAGATCATCATCGCTGAGTTCTGGAAGATCTTCTTCCACTTCCTCGACGCCTGCAACGGTCTCTTCCGGATCTGCGGGCTCCTCACCCGTCAGGGTATCCTCAAGGCCGAGCTCTTCATCCAGAGGAGTAGAATCCTCCTCCTGCTGATCGTTATTCGCATCTGTACCGGCGGAATCGCCGGAATCGGCAAACTCTTCCATAAGCGCAAGGTCCTCGTCGGAAACGTCAAGCTCAAGGTCGTCAAGTTCGCTTTGTTCGTCGTCGGAAGACGTCTCATCTTCGCCGGCAACTTTATCCAGCTCAGCATCCAGTTCGTCCAGGAAGGATTCGTCCAGGGAATCCAGATCGCTTTCTTCCAGGTCGCCTTCTTCCAGGCTGTCAACTTCCGGCTCTTGACCTTCAGAGTCGTCAGCGCTGGCTGTTTCCAGATCGTCCTCATCAAGTTCCAGTGAGTCGAATTCATCCGAGTCGTCCGTTGTTTCGCTGGATTCCTGTTCATCCTCCGCGAAATCGAGGCTCAGATCATCGTCTTCCTCGGATGTTTTCGGCTCCTCGGCTGAATCGTCCTCCAGTGAAAAGTCGAAGGCGTCGTCAGCCAGATCATCGGATTTTTCTGTGGTCGCCTCTTCTTTACCACTCGAGGTATCGATACCAGAGAGGTCATACTCGATCAGATCATCCGGGCCCGGTTCCTTTTCGGATTCCTCGGCGTAGGTGTCGTCAGTTTCGTCCAGATCGGAAAAATCCGTCTCCAGGCTACCAAACTCATCTTCAGCCTCATCTTCCGATGTGCTGTCCAAAGCCGGCTCATCAAATACGGTATCCTCGTCACGTGAGCTGGTGTCGAAAGAATCCGATCTCAGCTGAGATTCCAGATCGTCAATGCTAGGCATTGACTCAGCCTCTTCGAGGCGAGCGCGCATTTCGTGAGCTTCGGCGATAGCCTGTTCGTCGTCCAGGGTCTCAACCTCACCGAGCTGCTTCTCAAAGGATTGTCTGTCCTGGGTATCCGCGTACACCCCAAGCAGTTTCAAGCGCAGATCTGTACGACTGGGTTCACGGGAAATTGCGGTTTCCAGAGACTGTGCCGCCTGATCCATGCGCCCATACGCAATGTAGGCGTCGGCTTCCGCCAGAGGGTCACTCTCCGGTGCATCCGCACCGTCTTCGTCATCCAGGGTGAGATCGAAGGTATCGGTCTCCGCGTCGGTTTCACTATTCAGCTGGTCGTAAAACGCTTTTTCACGATTGGCATTGCGACGCGCCAGCAACAGCAGAAGCAACAACAGAACAACCAGACCACCGCCAAGCGCTATCTGATACATCGGGTTGTTGGTAATCGCGCTGATGATGTTATCCGGAAAGCCCTTGTCAGACTCCGCCGGTGATGTTGACACCTCGCTGGCAGGCTGCTCGGATGCCGGTGATGCTACATCGGCTTCCTGCTGACCGGCCTCTTCCTCAGGCGCGGTACCGGCATCCATCTCATCGGACGCAACGTCGGCCTCTGGCATATCGGCATCATCACCCATCGCCGGTGCGTCAGCACCTTCTTCGGCGCCCGCTGCGGTGGTTTCATCCATGTCGGTTGCCGCAGGATCAGCCGCATCTTCGTCGGTGGCCATACCGTCCGCGGCATCCATGTCTTCTGCGGCCATATCAGTAGCGTCGCCATCGGGGGGCGTTTCCATCTCCTCTTCAGCGACTTGCTCAGACAATGTCTCCGCCTGAGGTGCATCTGCGGGTTGGCCGCTGTCACCTTGAGCCTGCTGCATTTCGGCAAGCTGTGTATTTTTCAGTTCCAGCAGACGCTGAAGGGTTTCCACCTGATTTTGAAGATCATCAACCCGACCACCCAGCTCTTCATTTTCTCGCCGGGCGCTTTCGAGCTCTTCCATGACGACGGCGGAGCCGGCGTCTACACCACCGGCGGTATCACCGTCACCGCCGGCAGAACCGCCCTCTTCGGCATCACGAGTGCTGCTGTCTTCACTTGCAAGCAATCGAAGCTCATCACCGCCAGTCTGTTCACCACCCGCTTGCCCTGAAGCAACTTCGGTATCCGTGGCATCCACCGTGCGCTGCGGCGTCGAGAACGCTTCGTTCTGTGCGGCCACCTGTCGATTAGCCTCGGTACGGGAACGACTGCGAATCTGTTCCATATCCGGCACCCGCAGCACTTCACCACGCTTGAGCCGGTTGATATTGCCCGCAATAAACGCGTCAGGGTTCAGGTCCTGGAGCGCAAGCATGACCTGTTGCATGGACACACTGCTGTCGGGGCGAACACTCTCAGCAATATTCCAGAGGGTATCGGAAGGCCCGGTGGGCCCGAGAGTCCTCGCACGCTGAGTGGTTGTGCGCCGGGGCTCCTGGGATGTCGATCTGGCCTGCTGTTGACGGGCTGGCTCGGAAACCTGGCGAGTGGTTGGAGCGGCAACCTCTTCCCGCACACCGGACTCCTCCGCATAAACCGGGGGGTCAACCAGAACCGCGTATTCCCGCATCAGCCGCCCATTGGGCCAGGTCACTTCAAGCAGGAAATTGAGGTAGGGTTCCCGTAATGGCTCACGGGACGACACGTTCACCACCAGACTGCCATCGCTGGCTGTGGTGACGCGGAAATCAAGTTTGGTAAGGAAATAGTTCCGGTCGATACCAACCCGTTCATAGGCCGAATCGGGAGCGATGTTTACAAATACATCACCAGGGTCGACGCCCTCGCTTTTACGCAGACTGATATCCGCGTCCAGAGGCTCATTCAGATAGGACTGTAATTCAATCTCACCCAGACCCAGGGCCTGTGCGACGCCAGAACCAAGCCCTCCCGCCAGAGCCAGAGCAACCGCAAGCTTGCGTACCTTCATGCTTTTTCCTTACCAGTCTCCGTTATTCGTTACTGTTTTCACAAACAGAATCGGACGAGGTTGGATGACTTCCGTCTTGATTACTATCGTTATTATGTAAAGTTTTTAATATTCAGCCCGGCAAGTATTGTTGATAAAACCTCTTTTATCAATCAATCAGCCGCAGTCCTTGCACCATTTTTTCATAAATGGTCGGGAACATATTGTTACCGAACGATGATCCGGTGCCCCCGAATAGCCAAAGTCTAGCCCACAAGAACCCAAACATGTACAAAACGCTTCCGAAAATAACAGGGGCGGAGGCGTATTTCAGCCTCCGCCCCCAGCCGGTTCTCTGAAACCGGACACAGTTGGCATAATATTGCCCGCTGCGGGACTGCGTTACTGCTCCTGCAGTATGCGAAGCATCCGCCTGAGCGGTTCCGCCGCACCCCACAGCAACTGATCACCAACCGTGAACGCTGAGATGTACTCAGGCCCCATGGTCAGCTTGCGGATACGGCCAATGGGAACACTCAACGTACCCGTAACCTTCGCCGGGGTGAGCTCCCGAAGGGTGGCATCCCGCTCATTGGGAATCACCTTCACCCAGTCGTTGGCTTTGGCCAGGATGGACTCAATCTCGGAAACCGGAAGGTCCTTCTTCAATTTGATGGTCAAGGCCTGACTGTGGGAACGCATGGCACCGATGCGAACGCAGATGCCGTCGATCGGAATCGGATTGCTGCTGCGACCAAGAATCTTGTTGGTCTCGACGCCCGCTTTCCATTCTTCCTTGCTCATGCCGTTATCAAGCTGCTTGTCGATAAACGGAATCAGGCTGCCTGCCAGAGGCACTTCAAAGTGCTCGGTGGGAAAGCCGTCCGAACGCATGGTTTCGGTTACCTTGCGATCGATATCGAGGATAGCCGAGGATGGATCCGCCAGCTCGTCACTCACGCTGCCCTTCAGCTCGCCCATCTGGTTGAGCAGTTCCCGCATGTTCTGGGCACCGGAACCAGACGCCGCCTGATAGGTCATAGGCGATACCCATTCAATCAGGTCCTGCTCCAGCAGCCCGCCAAGGGCCAGCATCATCAGGCTGACAGTACAGTTCCCACCAACGTAGTCCTTCACGCCCTTCGCCAGGGCATCGTCAATCACGTTGCGGTTGACCGGATCAAGAACGATGACGGAATGATCGACCATCCGCAGCGTGGAAGCGGCGTCAATCCAGTACCCCTGCCATCCGGCATCACGGAGTTTCTGGTACACGGCACCGGTGTAATCCCCGCCCTGGCAGGTAACCACCACATCCAGCGTTTTCAGGGTATCGATATCGAAGGCATCCTGCAGCGCAGGCACACCCTCTTTGCCTACGTCCGGTGCCGGCTTTCCGGCCTGGGAAGTGGTAAAGAAGATCGGTTCGATATCTGCAAAATCGTTTTCTTCGCGCATGCGCTGCATGAGGACAGAGCCCACCATACCGCGCCAGCCAATAAGTCCAACTCGCTTCATGTGCGACCTTTGAACCTCGTTTTATGCCCGCCCTCTACCTGTATCGCTGGCAGGGACAGGATGGATGATCCCGCGACAACCGCATCGCGTTGTCGTCGGGTCTCAAAACTTGCCGGCCTCAGAGTGCCGCCAGAACGGCATCGCCCATCTCTCGGGTCGATACCTTCCGGCCCTCAGAAGACATGATATCCGCTGTCCTCAGGCCCTGATCCAGCACTTTGCTGACCGCCGCCTCTATCGCCTCGGCGGCTTTCTCCTCGCCAAGACTGTACCGCAACATCATTGCGCCACTGAGGATCGTAGCCAGCGGGTTGGCTATGCCCTTGCCTGCAATATCGGGTGCAGACCCGTGACAGGGCTCGTACATACCCTGCTTCTCAGAGTTCAGAGACGCAGAGGGCAACATCCCGATCGACCCCGTCAGCATAGCCGCTTCGTCAGAAAGAATATCACCAAACATGTTGCCAGTCACAATCACATCAAACTGTTTGGGTGCCCTGACCAGCTGCATGGCGGCGTTATCCACGTACATATGGGAGAGCTCGACATCCGGGTACTCCCGGCGCAGATCTTCCATGATTTCCCGCCACAGAACAGTCACTTCCAGCACATTCGCCTTGTCGACAGAGCAGAGCTTCTTGCCACGCTGCTGGGCCGCTTCAAAGGCGACACGGCCAATACGACGAATTTCCGATTCCGTATAGGCGTACGTGTTGTAGCCCTGACGCTCGCCACTTTCCAGTTCGCGGACGCCCCGTGGCTGGCCAAAATAGATGCCGCCGGTTAACTCCCTAACAATCATGATATCAAGGCCGGAGACCACCTCTGGCTTCAGTGAGGATGCAGAAGCAAGCTGGGGATACAGAATGGCCGGGCGCAGATTGGCGAACAACTCAAGGTTGGAGCGCAGCCCAAGCAGTCCTTTTTCAGGACGACTGGCCATCGGGCGTTTGTCCCACTTGGGGCCGCCCACGGCGCCCAGCAGGATTGCATCCGCCTTACGCGCCTTGTCCAGGGTATCCTCCGGAAGTGGCGTATCCGTTTCGTCGATGGCGGCACCGCCAACCAGGGCGGACTCGAAGTGCAGTTCCAGACCGAATTGCTCGTTTATCTTACGCAGAACCTTTTCCGCTTCGGCAACAATTTCCGGGCCAATGCCATCGCCAGGAAGCATCAGGATAGAACGGGGCATAGTGATTCCTTGAAGGTCGATTCGTTGTGGTAATTCAGGGCGGATCAGCGACCGGCATCAAATAACCAGGGTGCCGTTTCGCGCCTCGACGCTTCGTAGGCCTTTATGACCTCCGCGTCTTCGAGCGTAACACCGATATCGTCCAGGCCGTTCAGAAGGCAATGTCGACGAAAATCATCAACTTCAAAGTTGAACGATTCGCCGGACGGCGTGGTAACGGTTTTGGCTTCGAGATCTATCGCCAACTGATAGCCCTCTTCCGCCTCGGTTTCATGAAACAGCCGATCTACAATTTCTTCATCTAAAACAATTGGCAACAAGCCATTCTTAAAGCAGTTGTTATAGAAAATGTCGGCGAAACTGGGCGCAATGATAACGTGGAACCCAAAATCCTCAAGCGCCCAGGGGGCGTGCTCGCGGCTGGAGCCACAACCAAAGTTGCGCCGCGCCAGGAGCACGCTGGCATTTTTGTAGCGATCCTGATTAAGCATGAAATCAGGATTGATGGGCCGCTGTGAGCAGTCCTGGTCCGGCTTGCCTTCATCAAGGTAACGCAGTTCGTCAAACAGGTTCGGCCCGAAGCCGGTACGTTTGATGGACTTCAGAAACTGCTTGGGAATGATCATGTCCGTATCCACATTGGACCGGTCCATGGGGGCAACAATGCCCTGGTGTTGCTTTAAAGCTCGCATGGTGTCTCTCCTGTGGATCAGTTCATCATCTCGCGGACATCAACGAAGTGGCCGTTGATCGCCGCCGCCGCTGCCATGGCCGGGCTAACCAGATGGGTACGCCCGCCGAAGCCCTGGCGGCCCTCGAAGTTACGATTGGAAGTGGAGGCGCAATGCTCTCCCTGCCCCAATTTGTCGGCGTTCATGGCCAGACACATGGAGCAGCCCGGATCACGCCACTCAAGACCGGCTTCAATAAAGATCTTGTCCAGCCCTTCCTGTTCCGCCTGAACTTTCACCAGACCGGAACCAGGCACCACCATCGCCTGCTTGAGTGATGACGACACCTTCCGCCCCTTCACGACCGCCGCTGCTTCACGAAGATCCTCTATACGGCTGTTGGTACAGGAGCCAATAAACACACGATCCAGCTTGATCTCGGTAATCGGCATGTTCGGCCTCAAGCCCATGTACTTCAAGGCACGGACAATTCCCTCGCGCTTGATGGGATCGGCTTCCGCTTCCGGGTCCGGCACATTACCGCCAACGCCTGCGACCATCTCGGGAGACGTCCCCCAGCTCACCTGCGGCATAATTTCGGAACCGTCGAGCTCAACAACCTTGTCGAACACTGCATCGTCATCGCTGTGCAACGTCTTCCAGTATTCAATGGCTTGCTCGCGCATCTCGCCCTTGGGGGCAAATGGGCGACCCTTGACATAATCAATGGTGGTCTGGTCGACCGCGACCATGCCCACCCGCGCACCGGCCTCGATGGACATGTTGCAGATGGTCATTCGGGCTTCCATCGAGAGGCCACGAATCGCCTCGCCGCCAAACTCAATGGCACAGCCCGTACCGCCAGCAGTGCCAATCTTACCGATGATGGCGAGGACAACGTCTTTTCCGGTCACCCCGGGCCCAAGCTTGCCATTCACCTTCACCAGCATGTTTTTCATTTTCTGCTGAACCAGGCACTGGGTGGCGAGCACATGTTCCACCTCTGACGTGCCGATACCATGAGCCAGGCAGCCGAATGCACCGTGGGTGGAGGTATGGGAATCGCCACAAACAATGCTCATGCCAGGCAGTGTCGCGCCCTGCTCTGGCCCGATTACATGCACGATGCCCTGGCGTTGGTCCTTGATCTTGAATTCCAGAATGCCAAACTCGTCGCAGTTCTTGTCCAGAGTTTCCACCTGAATCCGGGATACCGGGTCAACAATGCCTTCAATGCCCCGGGCACGGTCGGTGGTGGGTACGTTGTGGTCCGGCGTCGCCAGGTTGGCGTCCAGCCGCCAGGGCTTACGCCCAGCCAGACGAAGGCCTTCAAAGGCCTGCGGCGAGGTTACTTCATGCAGCAGGTGCCGGTCGATGTAGATCAACGCGGAGCCGTCATCCCGCTGTTTGACGAGATGGTCGTCCCACAATTTGTCGTATAAGGTCTTGCCCGCCATGGTTCTCTCTCACTCTCTGGGGGTTTCTGTTTTTTCAGTATGGTTCTATTTTAACGCCTAGCTTTGAATAACCTCAATTCATGTTTTTTATGTTGCGCATTCCATGATGGAATATTAGGCTTTGGGCGAGCCTACCTTAAAGCCGGGCCTGCGTGTTGGGTGCGAGTCGCATGGCGGTAAGAGCCTCCCAAAACACGCCGTAAACCCATCCATGGGGGCTCGGTCGCGCCGTCCATGGCGCTCCACGGTTTTGGGAGGCTCTTACCACCACGCTACTCTGATATTTCCCGGGCCTACACATAGACGATGAATGGCAGGCAACTCACTAGCTTGGGGAGTATGCCGGGAAGACTGTTCCAAAAACGTGGAGCGCCATGGATGGCGCGACCGAGCCCTACAGGGACGTATTAACGGGCGTTTTTTGGAACAGTCTTCCCGGCATGCGACCTTCACCAAGGGACGCAGTCAAAGAGGTAACCACAATGGATGCGAACTCCCTGAAAGCATTCCTGACAATCGTAGACCAGGAGTCATTCTCCGAGGCGGCAGAACTGCTACACCTGACGCAGCCCGCAATCAGCAAGCGGCTGGCTGCTTTGGAGAACCAACTGGGAACGAAGCTGATCGACCGGAGCAATAGACAGGTCCGATTGACGGACGCAGGGGCACGCCTTCTACCCCATGCCCGGCGAATTCTGGATGAAGTGCACAATGCCCGACAGGCGCTGTCAGATCGTGAGGGATCGGTTTCAGGACAGCTGTCGGTGATTGCCAGCCACCACATCGGACTGCATCACCTCCCTGCCTGGTTACGGCGGCTGAACCGGGATTATCCGGAGGTGTCTCTGGAACTGCAGTTCATGGATTCTGAAAGTGCCTTCGGGCAGATGCGTAAACGTACAGCAGAGCTCGCGTTCGTGACCCTGAGCGAGAGCATGGACCAGGCATTCGATGTGCACGTGCGCTGGGAAGATGCCATGGCATTCGTGGTGTCGCCGGAACATCCACTGGCCTCGCTGGACAACCCGGGGCTCGGGGATCTGTCCCGGTATGACGCCCTGCTCCCCGAAGCTGGCACCGCCACCTACCGATCCATCAGCCGACTGTTTCTCGATGCGAGCCTGCCCCTGAAAATCCAGATGCCCACCAACTACCTGGAAACCATCAAGATGATGGCCAGCGTCGGGCTTGGGTGGAGCGTGCTGCCGGTGAGTATGGTCGACGCCTCGCTCACGGTGCTTTCTGTGCCCCACTCCGTGAGCCGCATTCTCGGCGGTGTAGGGCTGAAAGGCCGATCGTTGAGCCCTCAGGCTCAGGCACTGCTGGATATCGCAGCAGATCTTCAATAAAACCCGCTAAACACCACAGCAACACCAATCAATGCTCGGGCGGCGGCCTCAGGCCCCGCCAAGTGATGACAATGGCAATGGCCATGGCCGCCGCCCCGCCCCAGAACGCAGCGGAGGTACTGAACCCGTCCACCAGAAAGCCCGACAACCAGGCGCCCAGTGCGCCACCGGCACCAAAGGTCAACCCACTGTAGAGCGCCTGCCCCTGGCCGTGATGATGCTGCCCGAAGAAACCCTGAATATACTGCACCGAAATAGCGTGCAGGGCGCCGTAAGAGGCTGCATGCAGCAACTGCGCGAAAATCAGCACCGCCACCACATCCGTCACTTCCGCGATCAACACCCAGCGAATCATCGTTAGCGCCAGTGCCGCAATCGCAATCTGCCGCACGGTGAAATTGCGGGTCAACCGATGCATCACCAGGAACAACCCAATCTCCGCAAGCACCCCTAGCGACCACAACAACCCAATCGCCAACTTACCGTACCCGTGCTGCTCCAGGTGAATACTGAAAAACGTGTAGTACGCCCCGTGGGACACCTGCAGCAGAAAGTTCATCAGAAAGAACGTCACAACCGCCGGGTGAGTCACAATCGCCTTCAAGCTGCCCTTGGGCGCCGGCGGCTTACGCTCTCCCCGCTCCGACGGCACCAGAAACGCCGACACTGCAATCCCCGCAAACACCGGCAACAACAGCCACGGCAACAGAGTGATCGGAATCAGCTCAAGAATCCCTCCCACCAGCGCCACCGCGCCAATAAACCCTACCGACCCCCACAACCGCACCTTGCCGTATTTTTCACGTTGCGTTCCCAGCGACCGTAACGTGATCACTTCATAAAGTGGCAAAATCGCATTCCAGAAGAACGTAAACGCCAGCATGACCAGCAACAGCCCATAGAACCCCGGCTCCATGAACACGCCGGCGAAGAACAGCGACCCCGTAATGGCACCAAGCCGAACCAACCGCACCCGTTGGCCAGTTCGATCTCCGAGCCATCCCCACACACTGGGCGCCACGATCTTGGTTAATTGAATTGTCGCCATCAGCGTGGCGATCTCAAGGTAGGAAAAGCCCCGGCCTTCCAGATACAGGGACCAATACGGCAGCAAACCGCCGAGGAGAGCGAAAAACCAGAAGTAGAGGTTTGAAAGGCGCCAGTAGATAGGAATTCTCCAATGAGATATCACAGAAGACCGACCGCCACAGCAAGCAGGGCCTCTCAAAACCGTGGAGGGCCAGGGATGGCCCGACCGAGCCTACATGGACGTACTTGCGGCGTGTTTTGAGAGGCCCTGCTTGCTGTGGCGTGCACCGTACTATCAGTCGAGTTGATACGATCTGATAAATGTCGGATTACGGCTTCGCCTAATCCGACCTACCGGTGTATGCGGCTGGGGTCAGAGTTGGCCTATGTTCGGGGTAGAGACCGAGACATCCCCATTCTGACCACGATGGCGCAGATAATGATCCATCAACACAATGGCCATCATCGCCTCCGCAATCGGCGTCGCACGAATGCCCACACAGGGATCATGCCGCCCCGTGGTAATCACCTCCACGGGATCACCGTGAACATCAATGCTCCGCCCCGGCAACCGCAAACTGGACGTCGGTTTCAACGCAATACTGGCCAGGATCGGCTGCCCCGACGAAATGCCGCCAAGAACACCACCGGCATGGTTCGACAGGAACCCTTCAGGGGTCAACTCATCCCGGTGCTCCGTGCCTTTCTGATCAACACACCCAAAGCCGGCACCAATCTCAACACCCTTCACCGCGTTAATACTCATCAACGCATGAGCCAGGTCCGCGTCCAGTCGGTCGAAAATCGGCTCACCCAAGCCGGGAGGAACCCCCTCCGCGACCACATTGATACGCGCACCGATGGAATTGCCCTCTTTGCGCAGGGCATCCATATAGGCTTCCATCTCCGGCACCTTATCGGCATCCGGGCAGAAAAACGGATTCTGGTGAACCTGATCCCAATCGATCTTCTCAATGCGGATTGGTCCCAACTGGGAGAGATAACCCCGGATCGTGATGCCAAGACGCTGCTCCAGAAACTTCCGCGCGACGGCACCGGCGGCGACCCGCATCGCTGTCTCGCGCGCAGAAGATCGACCTCCACCCCGATAATCCCGAACACCGTACTTGTGCATGTAGGTATAGTCGGCGTGGGCAGGACGGAACTGCTCCGCGATCTTCGAATAATCCTTTGAGCGCTGATCGGTATTCTCGATCACCAGCCCGATGGGGGTGCCGGTGGTCTTGCCTTCGAACACCCCCGAGAGGATCTTCACTTCGTCCGCTTCCCGGCGCTGGGTGGTATGACGCGAAGTGCCGGGCTTGCGGCGGTCCAGATCCCGCTGCATATCAGCCTCGGACAGCTCAAGCCCCGGAGGGCAACCATCAATTATGCATCCGAGCGCAGCCCCGTGGCTCTCACCAAAGCTGGTCACCGTAAACAGTTTTCCGAAGCTATTTCCCGACATGATTCAGTATCTTATCCAGGGTATTTAATGTAAATCTTCAGCAGTCAACAGAAACACACCGTCGCCGCCATTCTCAAATTCCAGCCAGGTAAACGGAATATCCGGATAGGCTTCCTGCAACGCCACCCAGCTATTCCCGACCTCAACAATCAAGAGGCCACCCGGGTTCAGGTAATCGGCTGCCCTCGCGAGTATCCGATGAGCGATGTCCAGCCCATCTCCCCCGGCAGCAAGGCCAAGTTCCGGTTCGTGGCCATACTCCGCCGGCATATCCGCAATATCGTCAGCGTCCACATAGGGAGGATTGCTGAGGATGACATCGTATCGACCTTCAAGCCCATCGAACACATCGGACCGTACGGTGCTTACCCGGTCACCGACCTCGTGATAGTCGATGTTGACCGCCGCCACGTCGAGGGCGTCGGTAGAGATATCCGCAAGGTCCACTTCGGCATCCTCAAATATGCTCGCGGCTGCAATGCCAATACAGCCACTCCCAGTGCACAAGTCCAGGATCCTGCCCACGGGCTTGTTGCCTAGCCAAGGTTGCAACCCGCCTTGAATCAGCTCTCCCAATGGTGAACGCGGTACCAGCACGCGTTCATCCACATGAAATGGCAGCCCCATAAACCAGGCTTCACCCAACAAATAAGCCAAGGGAACCCTGTCGTCAATACGGCGTTGCATGCGATCAAGGATCAACGCTCGTTCTTCCCGGGTCAGCCGGGCATCCAGAAACAGGGTATTGTTTTCCAGAGGCAAATGGAGGCTGCGCATAACCAGTTGCACAGACTCATCCCACACGTTGTCCGTGCCGTGGCCAAAATAAAGCGGCGAATCGGCAAAGCGAGAAGAAACGTACCTCAGGTAGTCTCTGACGGTATGCAGGTCATCAATGGGGTTACTCACGCACGCTCATCCTGTTCGGAAATGATCAAGGCGCTGAATTATACGCTCTTTCCGGCACAGGCTGCAGCCCACCGTTGCAATTGCGGTTTAGAGGTCATATCGCCATCGGGCCAGAGCTGTTCTGATTCTCTTCATATCTGTCCAACGCGGCGGCCATGCGTTCCCGTCCAAGCTGAATCAGTTCCGGTGCCTTGTGGTAGTCATAGCTGCGGCTGGCGTTCTTGGGAATGTTCACCAGCAAATCGGGTGGATACCCAGCGATCTTGTATTGTACCAAGGCGCTTTGCATGGTTTCGACGGTCAGGTTCATGACATCGAACTTACCAATACCCAGCTTATCCCAGTCAATCGTCTCGTGATCATCCTGATGTTTCTTCGGTTCCGATTTTATCGCGGGCGTCTTTTTATTGTGCTCGTTCTTCGCCACCGCCTTGCTGATTTTCTCTTCCGGTGAAGCCGACGAACCACCCTCTTTCTTGGTACTGAAGGTCTTCAGGGCATCCCAGTCAAACCAGCGGGAGGCCTTGTCACGGATTTTTTCGACCCATTCCTCGGTATCATCGTCGTCAGGGTTTGCAAACGCCGCATCCGGCAATCGCCGCCCGCGGTCATCTTCGCCACTGAGGTTTACGGCCACAATCATATCGGCATGGGAGGAAATGGTCGGAATGATCGGCAGTGGATTGAGCAAGGCGCCGTCCACCAGCACGCGGCCATTCAACACCAGAGGCGTCACCACACTGGGTATGGCAACCGACGCCCGGATGGCCTGATCCAGCGGCCCTTCCTGAAACCAGATTTCCTTATGGGCAAGGAGATCCGTCGCCACAGCCGTATAGGCGATCGGAAGGTCTTCAATTCGGGTATTCCCAATCATTTCCCGCACCACGGAGAATATCTTTTCTCCACGAATGGCGCCGACGGAGCTAAAAGTCACATCCAGCAGCTTCAGCACATCGAACTGACCCAGACCGGTTACCCAGTCCTTGTAATCCTTCATCTTGCCGGCTGCAAACACGCCCCCGATCAAGGCTCCCATGGAACAGCCGGAAATGGCGACAATGTCGTAGCCTCTTTCCACCAATATCTCAATCGCGCCTATATGGGCGTAGCCCCTGGCCCCGCCACTACCAAGAGTCAGCGCAACGGTCTTGCCCTTACCGGGGGCAGCCGGCCGGACATCGCCTTTCTCGGACGTCGACTGAGCAGCGGATATACCGGTGCTCGTGACAATCTGAGAGATATCGTCTGCTGGCTTCTGCTCTTCATCCTGAAGCTCGGTCTCGGATGGCCCGTTCATCCCCATCACTTCGTAATCACCATCACTTCAACCCGGTCACCTTGACGGTCGGGATTTGGTATCACAACCGTGGGGCCAACCGTAATGATCATCTGGCGGCTTTCGGAAACACCACTTTTGGCCAATACCTGAGAAAGTGACTGCGCTGCGGCCTCTGCCCGCTCCATAGACGCTTCCAGGGTTTCATTATCCTTGAGCTGGGAATAGGCCGTCAGCACTACCCGGGCTTCAGCCTCGCCAGCCCAGTCATTGATGATGCGCCGGTCGGCACCGCTCCACTCAAAGCGGTAGGTGATGCCACCCTGCCAGGGCACAATCACCGGCCCCTTGATTCTGGCGCTTTCGTTGCCCATGCCGGGAATATCGGTTCCCTGAGGGGCGACCAAATGCTCAACCCAGACAAACTGACGCTGGTTGGCGCGGGTAACCGTATACACCAGCGTCAGCCACGGCTGGCCGTTCTCATCGACCGAACCGGCAACAAGATAGTCCTGATTGTTGTCCCGCCCATAGAGACTGGATTGATCGAAAATCTGGTTGGCCCAGACGTTACTGCGCCCGCAATTCCTTCCGGAACATTCAAACAATATCTGGGCGCCACGGGCCTGCAATTCCCTTAGATAGTGATCGCGAGCCTCTTCCCGGTTGGCACCGCCCTGGACTTCATATAACTGCCCGACGCCCTTGACCGGGAGCCGGGCCATGGACGCGGAGCGGATCTCGTTGTTCACCTCACGAACCGGGCTGAACAACACCAGGTGCCCCGGCGACTTGATGCTGATTTCCTGATCAAGGCGCGCCTCCGGAAACGGTTCCGGCGGTGGCATTTGCGCCGACACCATGGTCGAAAACCCCATGACCATGGCGGCGACCCACACTACTGACTGCGACAAGCGCTTATTCTGCATCGTCTAAAAAGCCTCTGACTGCATCAATGACGGGTTCAACATTCCCGTCCAGGTGGCAATGGTGGCCTCCGGGCACGGCCACCACATCCAGGTTCGCGATCGCATCCAAACGTGAATCAAGTTCCGGGCGACTGGCCAGGAGCCCCTGCGTCGCACGCAGGAAACGTGTTGGCGTGACGACTTTCTTCAGGCAAGCGGTCACTTGCGCTTCGTCCATCATTATCATCGATGGATGGCGCAAACGCGGATCGGTTTGCCACACGAAACCATCACCGGAAGACTTCATGCCCCGCGTTACCAGCATTCTCGCGGCTTCTGGCGACAGGGGGATCATGCCCCCCTCCCGAGCCTTGGCTGCCAACTCTATGTCAGGGTATACGACCGCTTTCCCTGAACCCGTCATTCGTTTGATGATCGACTTGCGCATCTGATCGATCACCTCATCCGGTTTACGACTGATCGGCCCAATGCTGTCGATCATGACCAACCGACGCACCCGTTCCGGAAACCCCGCCGCGTAGAGCACGCTGACAATCCCGCCGAGTGAATGACCCACCAGATCAATCTGCCCTTTCGGCGAGTCTTTGAAATGGGTCTCAACCAGTTCTGCCAGGTCCGCCACATAATCCATCAACTGGTAACCCTGGCCTTCAGGCCGGTGCCCGGAACGCCCGTGCCCAGCCATATCGAGGGAGTACACATCGCGATTGCCCGCCAACGCCGGGGCCAATCTGGCGAATGACAGGGCGTTATCCAGCCAGCCGTGGATCATCAGCACCGGCCAGGTTTCAGAGGCCGTGGCAGCGGGCCAGTGCAGGCCTGCCAGGTCGATGTGTTTAAGGGACCAGTTGATTTCCCGACACGTCATTGTTGTATCAGGTGGGGTTTCCAGAATGGTGTCGTTCATTGAAGCGCTTACATAGTGTGGGTGGGTCGATCCGAGCTCAATGAACCCGCCAGGTAGGACTCGATTTTGGTACGCGCGGTTTCGTCTTCACCATCGAACTGCACACCAATGCCCGCTGCACGGTTGCCCTGGGCACCCTTCGGGGTAATCCAGATCACCTTGCCCGCCACGGGGATTTTTTCCGGCTCATCCATCAGGTTGAGCAACAGGAACACTTCATCGCCCAATTGATACTGTTTTTGCGTGGGAATAAACAACCCGCCCTGCCGGATATAAGGCATGTAGGCGGCGTAGAGTACCGCCTTGTCCTTGATGGTCAGCGTGAGAATGCCACTGCGTGCGCCAAAACCAGGCCCCATAGTAAACACCTTTCTCTGTATTGATAGCTCTGTATTGATAGCAACCGGATTGATAACAACCGGAGTCAATAAACTCCTGATATTCCGCAATCATAGCAGTAGTTGTTAATCACTGCCCTATCCTGCCGCGCCATTGGTCACTCCGTTTATCCCGCAGCTGGCCTGCGGCGCGGCATGAGTTTCTGCCATGCGATCAGCAATCGGCCCGCTTCCAACTCAGGGTTCACGTTGTAAACGCCGGCAGACCTGGACTCGTGGATCGCATCCAGGAGTTCATGGGCCCGCCAGGAAGGATTGTTTCTGGCAAGGAACGTTAACATGTCCGCCGCTTCCGCATCCCGGGGCTGCCCCCCGGCACTGATGCGGGCCAGGTCACCAGCCCAGCCTTCAAATAGCCATAGAGCACTTTCAAGCCCCATTGCCTTGAACGGCTTTGCAGCCTCGGAAAGAGTGAGCTGACCCTTCATGAAATGGCGGAAGTTGTCCAACGCCTCATCCCGCAGGCTAATAAACTCTCCGGTAGCATATTCCAGGGCCAGCCGCGGCGCATTGGCGGCCAGTACCAGCGCCTTGGCGCATTGCTCCGGCGTTGGTCTGTTGTCGCCATCCATCGCTTTGACCGCCGTCGCCAGCCAACCAGCAGCCTGATCCCTGTCCGGCGTAGCAATCAGCAAACTCTGGCAGCGGGAACGGATCGTCGGCAATACCGGCCTGCCACTCTCCTGTAGCAGCAGAAGCACCACATCTTTGGCGGGTTCTTCCAGGGTTTTCAGCAACGCGTTGGCGGAATTGATGTTCAACTGGTCCGCCCGATCAATAATGGCCACCTTGCGGGAGGCCACCTGGGGAGAGCCGACCGCGAATGCGGACAGCGCACGAATCTGATCAATCTTGATCATCCGTGATTTTTCCGGTGCATAAATCCGGATATCCGGATGGGTGCCCGCGGCAACCAGCTCGCACTGCTTACAGATGCCACAAGGGGACCCTGCGTCCATATCCGCCTTTTCACAGACCAGCAACCCGGCCAGTGCGTTGGCAAACAGACGCTTTCCCACGCCGTTCTCGCCCGTCACCATCAGGGCATGGGGCATCCTGTTGCCGGCGATGCGTTGGAGCAGTCGGCTCCAGGCGTCTTCAAGCCATGCCATGGTTGCTATGGATGCGTTCACGTATTCACCCCTTTGATGAACTGGTTGACGGTCGATCCGCCTGTCGTTTCATCGTGGCCAGCAATCGCTTCATTTTCGCCAGTTCGCCATGATGACCGGTTTCGGAACCCCGGCCATAGTAATGTTTGTTGATCAATCGGGCAAAAGCCGTTGCTGTGCCGGCCGCCGCGGGTTTTGCCCGGGCAAGCCTTGAGGCCAGTTGGGAGGGTGTTTCACCGTGACGTACAGGCACTCCCGAACGGTCACACAACCGATACCAGCGGCTGACGAGACGACCAAGCGGGTCCCGGCTTTCCACGCGACGGTACTGCCAGGCGGTAACCAAACCCGCCAGTAACAGCGCCATACCGACAATGCCCGCGGTAATATAGCCAAGCTCCCGCATTCCTATCCCTCCAGGCAAACGCGACATCAGGTCCATCTGTGACTGCCCCTGATATCCGACAACCCAGCGCTGCCAGTGGTAATTAATCTTATCGAGCTGCAGGGAAGCCCACTGCAGCATCGCCAAATCGCCGTAGCGCTGTGGCGATGTCCAATCGTTCTCAAGGAACGAGCCTTCCTCAGCCACCGCCTCCCGTAGACCAAACTCAATACGCTCGGGAGCAATGGCAGCTGTCGGGTCCACCCGCACCCAACCCTGGCCGGGGAACCACGCTTCCACCCAGGCATGGGCATCGTACTGCCGCACAATCAGATATTCGTCATCTGCGCCGGGTGACCCGCCCTGATATCCGACCACCACTCGGGCCGGAATACCCGCTGCGCGCAACACAAACGTGGTAGCCCCGGCGTAGTGGGCACAGAAACCCCGCTTTTCATCGAATAACAGGCTGTCGATGCCATCCACGGGCATAGCGGGTGGGCGCAGGGTGTAGAAATAGGCCTGCTCCCGGAAACGGGTCAGAAGCTGCTGCACCAATGCCTGAGGGTTGTCGTGTTGGCCAGCCAGTTGTTGCCCGAACGCCCTTGCCCTCGGGTTGCCGCTTTGTGGTAACTGGAGATAACGCTGAAGGTTATCGGGCTCCGCACTGGCATCCTCCGTTGTTTGGTTCCCGACCAACTCCATCCAGTAACGGACCGCGCTGTCAGCCGGCCGGTCAAACCGGAACAGATTCTCATCCGTTTGCTTTACATTATTGGAGACCGCCCTGGAGTTCTCCAGAGCAAAGGCCCAGGTCTGGTCCGTGGGTTCCAATAACACCTCGTACTGGTTGGGCCCGAGCGGCCCTACGCCACCATCAACGTCAACACGGCCAAGCCGGCGAAACGGCTTTCCAAGGCCCTGTTGCCAAGTGTCTCCGTCAAGGCGATCCAGGATAAGCCCGCGCCAATATCGGTCCCGGTAGGCCGGTAACTCACCGCCAAAGGTGACGCGAAAGGCTCGCTCACTGCTCTGGGCGAGACTCGAGATATCACCGGGAGTCATGGTGTCGCTGATTCCAGTTCGGGCTTCGCCGGAAACCAGCGGCACACTCCAGAGCGGCGACATGCGCGGGAAGAACACGAACAGGAGCACTACAATCGGCAAGGTCTTAACCAGCATCAGCCCCAAGCGCCGCCATCCCTTCTTCATGGCACCGGGAATTTCCGGCGCATTCACCACCTGCAGGCCGATTAACAATAAGGCAACGCCCGCAATGTTAATGACACTCCAGTGAATCTCCTGATGAAACAGAAAGTTGACTGTCGCCAGGTACACCAGGATAAAAAACAGCACATAGAAATCCCGGGTGGATCGGGTCTCAAGCCATTTAAGCCCCACCGCCAGCACAAAAAACGACGCCGCAGTATCAACGGTGAAACGCCCCTGCACAGTTGCGATATAAACGGCCACCAGTACCAGCATGATCCCGGTACGCATCCACCTTCCCGGTAACCTGACCTGCCCGGATTGCGCCAGCCACCGCCAGCCAGCAAGTACAGCGCAACTGGCCACCAGCCAGATCGGCAATCGGTCCCACTGGGGAATCAGTAACAACCCAAAGCCTGCGATCAGCCATATCAACGCGCGGCCCGATACCAATTCCGCAGCCTGTAAGGAGCGTGAACTCGGCGAATTACTCAGGAACCTGCGAATCATGCCCGTCGCTCCCCGAAACCAGACGACGCAGAGGTCCGATTCCCAACCTCTTCGGAGCGGGTACCATGGGGCAGAGGACCACCTTCCCTTGGTTGTTCAAGGCCAAAGATGGCCAGCGCCTTAAGGCACCGGTTGGCGTGAACAGCACCGGTGTCCGGTTCAATCACCTGCCCCGGCAGATTCAACCCGAAACGGCTGTTGTTGCGGGCCCGTTCCATCACCTGATGAGCCAGGTAACCCAGGCGCAGCTCACGGTCCACGCCCCTGAAGGCGTCATAGTCCAGCCAGTGGGGGCTGCCCTGTTCACCTTCCCAATCGGTAATCACCATCTCACCGGTACGGGCGTATCGTTTCCACTGAACCCTCTGGCTCAGATCCCCCTCCCGCCAGGGCCGAATGTCGGCATGGTCATTACCATCCGTCGAGCGCGCCTTCGATTGCTCCTCTCCGTCCTGAACCGTGCTGGTCACATCCGGGGCGGCCAGAGGGTTTGGATAGACAATGCCGGACGTGACCGGCCGCAGCCAGGACCAGGCCTTGAAAAGGCCAAAAGGAAAGCGGGTTTCCACGCGGATACGTTCCGGCTGCAGGTAGCCACGTTGATAGGACGGTATCGCCAGGGTCATATCCTCCTGCTGCCCGGCTGGCACGTGCTGGCTTTCGAGTTGACTGTCATCGCAGAACAGGGATATCGCCAGCGAATCATGACGGGGCGACACAGCCCTTAAACGGAAGGGTATCGTATCGCCGGCAAAGCCATCACCGGCCTGTATGAGTGTCAGTTCCAGCCCCGACAGGTTGCGGTGGGTCTGGTGCATGGCCGCAACAACTACTGCGCCCAACAGAAATGTGAGCATGTATATCAGGCTGTTCTGGTAGTTAATTCCGGTAATCAGCATGATCAACAGTAAACCGGCAAACACCACCCCGGCACCCGTGGGCAGGATAAAAACATTGCGCTGTCCGAATATTCGCTGATCGGCTCGCGGAATCCGCTGGTTGACCCAGCGCTGCCATCGCGAACGAAATGCCTTCAACATAAGAGTCCTGTTACAAAAACTGGATGGTTACGCCTGTTATATAAACACGTTTGCGTGGTTTTACAGAAGAATACTGACAATAGTCCGATTCTGATCACAAACACCACAAAATCGCCTTGAAATCCGAATCTCTGAGAAGAATACTGCTACCAAGGAGCGTACTGACTGCAGTTTAGTGTCGGAAGCGCCTCCATTTCGCGTTTGGACACGGCAAGAGGCTACGCCATGAACCGCCGAACACCCTTGTACATCGCTCTGGCTGGTACGGCCAGCCTGGCTGTTTCGTTTAGCTCCCCGCTGATGGCCGGGGTGCAGACCCTGACCTCTGACGAAATGGTTGAAACCTACGTGAAGGATTCCGCCGTCATCGTGGTGCCTAAAGAACGGCAGAAACCCGACGCGGACCGGCAGAAGATTATCCGCTCCCTGACCATTTCTCCGGGTGAGCCGGTGCTAACGGAAGCGGAAGAGGAAGCCTATCGCGAAGCCCTTGAACGCTTCGAACGGGAAGGCAAGAAAGGTGCCCTTGAGAGCGCGGAGGAGGAATTCCTCCGTCGTGCCTTGCTGTTGCCACAAGAAGAACTTGCCCGGGCGCAGCCGCCTGCGGAGTTTACCCCCACCATTCCGCCCATTATCTTCGGGCAGCAGGCCCAGATACCGGATGAGCCGTTCAGTCAGACCTTTCTGAACGATCAACTGGGCGTTGGGTTTGATGGCCAGAACCTGAACTTCACCATAGGCAACCCGCCGGGTATTGATACGATCCAGGTGCCCCATGGCATTAACGAAGGCCCGATCACATTAACACCCCGTCCTGGCGGTGGGTTTGATCTGTCTATAGCGGTGCCGGATCGCTAAAACTATCTCTACAGGTCCGAAACACAAAGAGCGGTAACTCCTTGCGAGTCACCGCTCTTTTTTTGCCTGCACTTTATAGCAGGATCGAGTAGGAGGGGGAGTCAC
>NZ_DFMB01000036.1:0-166370 GCF_002375325.1 Marinobacter sp. UBA3604 | reverse complement strand
ATGCCTGGCGCACAACGAAAAAGAGCCCATCCGAGGATGAGCTCTAAGTCGTTGAAATCTGGTCGGCGTGGCAGGATTCGAACCTGCGACCCCTTCGTCCCGAACGAAGTGCGCTACCAAGCTGCGCCACACGCCGATCAACGGCCGGTATTATACGGATTGGCTGGTTTTTTACCAGCCCCCGTATGATTTTCACTGCCCACTGGCAGTGGGTAATACCGAGATATCCGCCACCCGCAGGAACAGGTTACGCAGCAGGTTGAGCATGGCCAGGCGGTTATTACGCACGGCCTCGTCGTCAGCCATCACCATGACTTCATCAAAGAAGTTATCCACCGGCTCCCGCAGGCTGGCGAGAGAGCTCAAGGCCGTCGCGTAATCGCCTTTTTCAAACAGTGGCAATGCCTTGTCGGCTTGCTGGCGGATTTGGTCGGCCAGTGTTATTTCCGCCTTGTCCTGCAACAACTCACTGTCGATGCTTTCACCAATGCTGTCGCCACCCTGCTTGGTAAGGATGTTGGACACCCGTTTGTTGGCGCCGGCCAGGGCCAGGGCTTCCGGTAGCTGGCGGAAGGCTTCCACGGCTTTCACCCGGCGGTCAAAGTCCAGCGGGCGTGTTGGACGGCGGGCGTGCACGGCGAGGTAGACTTCGGCACTGATGCCCTGCTCTTCATAATGCGCACGGAACCGTTCCAGCATGTAGTCCACCACCGTGTTGGCCACATTCGGTTCGGTGATGCTGTTGTGTTCCTCTACCGCCCACTCGCACAGGGTTTGCAGGTCCAGCGGCAGCTCCCGCTCGATGATGATGCGCAATACGCCCAGTGAGGCTCGACGCAGCCCGAACGGGTCACGGGTACCGGACGGTGGCTGGTTGATGCCGAACAGCCCCACCAGGGAATCGATGCGGTCGGCAATGGCCACGGCGCAGCCCGTCAGTGTTGCGGGCAGGTCGTCACCGGCAAAGCGGGGCATGTACTGCTCGTTCAGTGCGCTGGCCACGTCTTCGTTCTCGCCGTCGTTGGCGGCGTAGTACTGGCCCATGATGCCCTGCAGGTCAGTGAACTCCAGCACCATCTCGGTGACCAGGTCGGTCTTGGCGAGCATGGCGGCGCGCTCAGCCAGAACGGGATCGCTGCCAATGGCGTCGGCGATCTTCTTCACCAGTGCGGCAACGCGCACGGATTTGTCGTAAATGCTCCCCAGCTTGTCCTGGAACACGATCGGCTTGAGCCGGTCGATGCGGTCTTCCAGCCGGGTCTTGCGGTCAGTGTCGTAGAAGAAAGCCGCATCAGACAGGCGTGGGCGGATGACCTTTTCGTTGCCGGAAATGACCTGTTGCGGGTCCTTGCTTTCCAGGTTGGCGACGGTGATGAACAGCGGCAGCATCCGACCGTCAGCAGAGACCACGTGAAAGTACTTCTGGTGTTCCTTCATGGAGGAAATCAGTGCCTCGGCGGGAACTTCCAGGAAGCGTTCCTCGAAACGGCCCATAAGCGGCACGGGCCACTCGTTGAGGGCGGTGACTTCATCCAGCAGGTCTTCATCGATAACCGCCTGGCCGCCTGCTTCTTTCTTGGCGATGGCGGTGACGCCGTCGCGGATCTGCTCGCGGCGTTCGGCGAAGTCAGCGATCACATACCCTTCCTGGCGCAGCACCACTTCGTAGTCGCCGGGCGTGGGCACGATCAATGATTTCGGGCAGTGGAAACGGTGGCCACGGGTTTTATTACCCGGGGTCAGCCCGATGATCGGGGTGTCGATCACCTTGTTGCCGAACAGT
This sequence comes from Marinobacter sp. UBA3604, assembly GCF_002375325.1. Lineage (NCBI taxonomy): Bacteria > Pseudomonadati > Pseudomonadota > Gammaproteobacteria > Pseudomonadales > Marinobacteraceae > Marinobacter > Marinobacter sp. UBA3604. The sequence goes on along the minus strand of NZ_DFMB01000036.1, from coordinate 164,587 downwards.
AGGATGGCCCAGTGCACCGGGCGCACGAACTCGGTTCTGTGCGCGCCCCAGCGCATGCGTTTTGGGATCGGCAGTGCGGCCAGGGACTGGTCTACCAGTTCCGGCATCAGTTCAACGGTGGGACGGCCTTTCTCGATGGTGCGATAGACCACCCAGGCGCCCTTGTCGGTTTCCATGGTGTCGAGCTGATCTGGTGTTACGCCCAGGGAGGTGGCGAAGCCGGTCAGTGCCCGGGTGGGGTTGCCGGAATCGTCGAACGCAGCTTTCACGGCCGGGCCGCGTTTTTCCACCGGTTTGTCCGGCTGAGCGTCTTCCAGGTCCCGTACCCTGACGGCAAGCCGGCGTGGTGCAGCAAAGGCTTCCACCTTGCCGAACTGAATACCCGCCTCTTCCAGGCCATTGGTAATGCCACGGGTAAACGCGTCCGACAGTGGCTTGAGGGCCTTGGGAGGCAGCTCTTCAGTGCCCAGTTCGACCAGAAAATCCTGTTTTGCCATGATTATGCGTTCCCCTGTTCCTGCTGAGCTTTTTTCGCTTTCTTACCCTTCTTGCCATTCGCCTTTTCGGCGGCGGCCTCGGTCGCTGCCAGTACCTCTTTGCGCAGGGCATCCGGTGCCAGCGGGAAGCCAAGCTTGCGGCGGCTGTCGAAATACGCCTGGGCAACGGCCCGGGCCAGGGTGCGAACCCGCAGGATAAAACGTTGGCGCTCGGTCACGGAGATGGCGTGGCGGGCGTCAAGCAGATTGAAAGTGTGTGACGCCTTGAGCACCTGCTCATAGGCGGGCAATGCCAGGCCGGCTTCAATCAGGCGCGCGCTCTCGCGTTCGTGTACATCGAAGCTGTGAAACAGGAACTCGGTGTCGGCGTGCTCGAAGTTGTAGGTGGACATCTCCACCTCCTGCTGATGGAACACGTCGCCGTAGGTGACTACACCATCCGGGCCTTCGGTCCACACCAGGTCGTAGACACTGTCCACGCCCTGCAGGTACATGGCGATGCGCTCAAGCCCGTAGGTGAGCTCGCCGGTGACCGGGTAACATTCCAGGCCGCCCACCTGCTGGAAGTAGGTGAACTGGGTTACTTCCATGCCGTTCAGCCAGATTTCCCAACCCAGACCCCAGGCGCCGAGGGTGGGTGATTCCCAGTTGTCCTCGACGAAACGGATATCGTGTACCAGTGGGTCCAGCCCAAGAGCCTTCAGGGAATCCAGGTACAGCTCCTGAATGTTGTCCGGAGACGGTTTCAGCACCACCTGGAACTGGTAGTAGTGTTGCAGGCGGTTGGGGTTCTCACCGTAGCGGCCATCAGTGGGGCGGCGGCTGGGCTGAACGTAGGCGGCGTTCCAGGTTTCCGGACCGATGGAGCGCAGGAAGGTGGCCGGGTGGAAAGTGCCGGCACCCACTTCCATGTCCAGGGGCTGGAGGACGACGCAGCCGTGCTGCGCCCAGAAGTTCTGCAGGGCGAGGATCAGGCCCTGGAAGGTTTTGATGTCCGGCGTGTTTGCGGAAGTTGCCTTGTCTGTCACGACGTTTGCCTGCTGGTCAGTCTGTGTGTGGCGCCCGGGCATCTGGCCGGGGCACTCCGGAAAAAAGGGGCATTATACGCCTGCCAATCGCGTATTTCTAAGTTGGGTTCAGAAGATTGATTTTGCGCTAGAAGAACGTCAGTCCCACCTGGAACAGTTTCTCCACATCCCGTATCCGCGACTTGTCCACCAGGAACAGGATAACGTGGTCATCCGGCTGTACCCGCAGGTGGTCGTGGGCGATGAGGACCTCGCTGTGGCGGACGATGGCGCCGATGGTGGTGCCTTCCGGCAGGTTGATTTCGTCAAGTCGCTTGCCCACTACCCGGGAGGACCGGTGGTCGCCATGGGCGATGGCCTCAATGGCCTCAGCAGCGCCCCTACGGAGTGAGTGAACGTTTACTACGTCCCCGCGGCGAATGTGGGTAAGCAGGCTGCCAATGGTGGTTTGCTGGGGTGAAATAGCGACATCAATGTCGCCGCCCTGGATCAGGTCGACGTAGTCCGGGTTGTTGATCAGCGTCAGTACCTTGCGGGCACCCAGGCGTTTGGCCAGCAGTGACGCCATGATGTTGGCTTCGTCATCGTTGGTGACCGCACAGAAGACATCGGTATTCTCGATGTTCTCTTCCAGCAGAATGTCCTTGTTGGCGGCGTTGCCCTCCAGCACCACGGTTTTGCGAAGGTTCTCGGACAGCATCACGCAACGTTCGTGGTCCCGTTCCAGAAGTTTCACCTGGTAGCGGGATTCGAGAGTATGGGCCAGGCGCTGGCCAATGTTACCACCCCCACAGATGAAGATGCGCTTGTAGGGTTTTTCCAGTGGCTGCAACTCGCTCATGACCGAGCGAATATGGTCGGAGGCAGCGATGAAGAAAACCTCGTCGCCGTCTTCGATCACCGTATCCCCCTGAGGCATGATCGCCCGGTCTTTCCTGAAAATGGCGGCGACCCTTGTTTCGATTTTGGGCATATGGCTGCGCAGGTACGACAATTCGTGGCCAACCAGTGGGCCGCCTTCCGTCGCCCGAATGGCGACCAACTGAACAAGCCCCTTGGAAAACTCCAGTACCTGCAGCGCGCCGGGGTATTCGATCAGTCGTGTGATGTGCTTGGTGACCAGGTGCTCCGGGCTGATCAGAACATCGATGGGGAAACCCCGCAGGCTGTCCAGATCCTTTTTCTGATCTCGCTGGTAGAACAGTTCTGGTTTTGCCAGGTAGGCGTTGGCCCTGACCCGGCAGATGGTTGTCGGGGTTTTGTAGAGCAACTTGGAGACCTGGCAGGCCACCATGTTGACCTCGTCACTGTTGGTCACGGCGATGACCATGTCGCCATCTTCAGCGCCTGCCTGACGCAGAACCGTGGGGAAGGAGGCCATGCCCTGGACAGTCCGAATGTCCAGGCGATCCTGAAGCTCCCGCAGGCGGGTACTGTCACTGTCGATCACGGTGATGTCGTTGGCTTCGTTGGCGAGGTTTTCTGCCAGGGTCCCGCCCACCTGGCCGGCACCGAGAATCAGGATTTTCATGGTTCGGGTTTCTCCAGCACAGCGTAGAAAAATCCATCGTGGCTTTCGGGAACAGGCAGCATCTGGCGGCCGGTTTCCATATCGCGCCCCCAAAGGACATCGGGCTCCACCAGGGCAGCGTCGTCCTGCTGCTTCAGGAATCGACGAATTATACGGTGATTCTCCTGCGGAAACACCGAACAGGTGGCATAGACCAGGCGCCCTCCGGGTGCGAGCACTTGCCACATCGACTCCAGCAGACCCAGCTGAATGCTGGCGAGCGGGACAATGTCTGATTCACGGCGCAGCAACTTGATGTCCGGATGGCGGCGAATCACGCCGGTGGCGCTGCAGGGAACGTCCAGCAGGATGCGATCGAACGGCTTCCGGTCCCACCACTGGTCAATATCTGCGGCATCGGCCTGTTTCAGTGTCGCCACGAGATCCAGCCGTTCCAGGTTTTCCTGCACCCGTGGCAGTCGATCAGCGGATTCGTCGATAGCGACCACTTCTTCCAGTTGTCCGCAGCTTTCAAGGATAGCGCAGGTTTTGCCTCCCGGTGCGGCACAGGCATCCAACACCCGTTGGCCGGGCGCCAGGTCCATCAGGGTGGTGCAGAGCTGGGCTGCTTCATCCTGCACACTGACCGCGCCTTCGGAAAACCAGGGCAGAAGATCCACCGGCACCGGGGCGGCCAATTGGATGCCGTGGGGCGCAAACACGGTTGCGTTGGCATCGATACCGGCATCGGACAGTAATTGCAGGTAGTCGTCGCGGCTGAAGCGCAGGGCGTTCACCCGCAGGGTCATGGGGGCCTGGGTGTTGTTGGCTTCGAGAATAGCCTGCCAGTCGTGAGGCCAGTTATGGCGTAGTTTTTCAAGCATCCAGGGAGGGTGGCTGAAACGACCGATTTCGTCGGCAATGGGCGGCTCCCCTTCCCGCTCCGCAGCCCGCAGAACGCCGTTCACCAGCCCTGTCAGATGTGGTTTGTCGAGGGCGCGGCAGGCTTCCACGGTTTCATTCAGAATCGCGTAGGTGGCCTGCTGACTGAAGCGAAGCTGGAACAGTGCCACCAGCATCAAGTGGTGGACCACCCGGTCGGATTTGCGCAGCGGTTTTTTCAGGCGCGCCTGTAACTCGCCATCGAGCCGGTGAAACCAGCGACAGGTGCCGTAGCACAGTGCCTGTAGTGGTGGTCGTTCGTTGTCTGCCACATCACCCATGGCGTGGGGCAGGCATTGGGACAGCGACTGGCCGTTCTCAACGGATTGCAAAACCCGGGCAGCAACCGCCCGCAGTGGCTGGCCCTGCTGGCTCATTCAGTTCAGCTCCTGGCCGGGCATCAGTATGTCCTTGCCGCCGTTGATCAGGTCGTTCACCGATTGTGGCCGCGAGCCGGACAACTGCAAACGGGTGATCCTCAGGGATTCCAGGCCGCAGGCAATGTCGATGCCCTCGCGGTCGCGGCGAATCACCGTGCCGGGATGTTTGTCGCTGGTGTCGTCCAGAATCTCCGCCTGATGAATGCGGATGCGCAGATCGTCCAGGTCGGTGTAGGTGCCCGGCCAGGGATTAAAGGCACGAATCAGCCGGCTGATGGCGGGGGCATCCCGGGTCCAGTCGATATGCCCTTCTTCCTTGCTGAGTTTACGGGCATAGCAAGCCCTAGCCTCGTCCTGGACTTCGCCCTGCAGTTCGCCTTTCTCAAGCTGCTCCAGCGACTTGACGATGGCTTCGCCACCCAGGCCAGCCAGACGGTCGTGAAGGCTGCCGCCGGTATCCGCGTCTTCGATTGGGGTAATGGCTTTCAGCAACATTGCGCCGGTGTCGAGGCCAGCGTCCATCTGCATGATGGTAATACCGGTTTCCCGGTCATCCGCGGCGATCGCGCGCTGAATAGGCGCGGCACCGCGCCAGCGAGGCAGTAACGAGGCATGGATGTTCAGGCAGCCGTGACGAGGGAGGTCCAGCACCGCCTGCGGCAGAATCAGTCCGTAGGCAGCGACGATCATCACGTCTGCGTTAAGACTGCGGAGCTGTTCCTGCGCTTCGGGCGATTTCAGGGACTCTGGTTGAAACACGGGAATGCCCGCCTCAACCGCCACCTGTTTGACCGGGCTGGGTGTCAGTTTGCGGCCACGGCCAGCGGGCCGGTCGGGTTGGGAGTAAACGCCAACCACCTGATGATGGGTCGTGAGCAGTGCCTTCAGCGCGGTGGCTGCGAATTCGGGGGTGCCGGCAAAAACAAGTCGCACGGGTATCGCTTCCTGGTCCGTTGAATACGAAAAGACCGGGTTTTCACCCGGTCCCGATTTACGCTGTTTTGGCGGCTTCAGGCGCTTTTCTTGTGAAGCTTTTCCAGTTTCTTGCGAATACGGGTGCGCTTCAGTGAACTCAGGTAGTCCACAAACAGCTTGCCGTTGAGGTGATCCATCTCATGCTGGATACATACCGCCAACAGGCCACGGGCTTCCAGCTCAAAGGGTTTGCCGTCACGGCCAATAGCCCTGATCATGCAGTGTTCGATACGGGAGACGTCCTCGTAGAAACCCGGTACCGACAGGCAGCCTTCCTGCATCTCCTCAAGCTCGCCATCAAGCACTTCCACTTCCGGATTGATGAATACCCGCGGTTCACTTTTGTCTTCGGACAGATCCATGACGATGATCTGCTTGTGTACATTGACCTGGGTGGCTGCCAGGCCAATGCCGGGCGCATCGTACATGGTCTCGAACATGTCGTCGATCAGCTTGCGGGTCTCGTCTGTTACCTCGTCCACTGGCTTGGCAAGGGTGCGCAAGCGGGGGTCCGGGTATTCGAGAATATCTAGTATCATGGCGCTCGTACTTTTGGTGTCTGATTCTGGCTTTCACCGTTATCTTTTGTAACGGTGTGAATACTGTCTCCGAAATGCGACAGCGTACTGCGCATTTTTCCATCCCGTGACTATTATGATCGGGATGAAAGAGCCGGTTTCAACGGGTTTTTGCCGTTTATGGTGCTATTATCCCTCAACTCGCTCATTGAGTACAAACTGATCAGTTGATAGTCAAAAGCTTTCGACCATAGCGTAGAATTTACTGGAAGAACAAAAGATAACATCACAATTTGCGAGACATCTTCTATAGTAGTGGTATAAAAGGCAGAGTACCGGCTGCTTACCAAGAACAGAATCTATCGATTCAAGGCACGCGATCAAGGACTTAAACAATGAGGAAACTGCTGTACGCTCTGGCAGCAAGCATGCTGCTGCTAACCTCCTGGGCCCACGCCGCCCCGGAACTGAGGTCCGATCATCCCGAGCGTTACACTGTCGTGAAGGGTGACACCCTGTGGGATATTTCCGCCCGCTTCCTGAATAACCCCTGGTACTGGCCGGAAATCTGGCACGTGAATCCACAGGTTGCAAACCCACACCTGATCTATCCGGGTGACGAGCTGGCGCTGGTCTATATTGACGGCAAGCCGCGTGTTACCAAGGTTTCCAGTGATCGGGTGGTGAAGCTTTCACCAAAAGTGCGTTCCGAGCCCATCGATACGCCGATTCCCGCGATTCCCCTGGATGCGATCAGCAGTTTCCTGACCGACACGCGTATTGTTGACGTTGAGGCACTCAATGGCGCGCCTTACGTGCTGGAAGGCGAGGACGGCCGGATAATTACCGGCGCGGGTGATCGGATTTACGCCCGTGGTGAGAAGCCGGCTGACAATGTGGGCGTCTTCCGCCGCAGCAAGGAATTCCGCGATCCGGAAACCGGCGAGTTCCTTGGCCTTGAGGCCCGGAGTATTGCCCGCGGCGAAGTCATTGCCGAGAATAAAGACGTTCTGACACTCCGACTGAAGCAGTCCAATGAGGAAGTGCGCATCGGGGACCGTCTGCTGGTTGGCGAAGAGCGTCGCATCACCACCAGTTTTGTGCCCAGCTCTCCCGACAGTGACATCGAGGCCCAGATGATCTCGGTCGATGGTGGTGTCAGCCAGATCGGGCAGTTTGACGTGGTGGCTATCAACCGCGGTGAACGGGAAGGTCTGAAGCCGGGCAATGTCATGGCCGTGCTGAAGAGTGGCAATCTGGTTCGGGACCCGGTCACCAATGAAACCATCGAACTGCCCTCCGAGCGTGCCGGGCTGATGATGGTGTTCCAGACCTACGAGAAAATGAGCTATGGCCTGATCCTGCAGGCCACCCGTCCGTTGTCGGTTGGTGACAAGGTGACCAATCCCTGAGCTGATCACAACGTAAGACGTCCGTAGAAAGGGAGCCGCATCGCCGGCTCCTTTTTTTATGGCATAATTCACCCTCGGCCTGCCAGGAAGGCAGGCCCCGTTAGCCAACCCTGATCCACGGAAGGATGCCATGCCCCTCTCTACCGAGCCCCTGTCTGTCCCGAACCTGTTCCAGTCGGAACACGGGTTCTGGATATTCCTGTCCTGTCTGCCGAAATTCGGAGCCCGTCGCCAGCAGGCGATCCTCGAACAGATTCCGGATTTCCAGCATCTCCTGACCCATAACGCCGCCACGCTGAAAGCACTGGGTTTGGCGGCGGAAACGATCGACGCTCTCCAGGCATGGCGCCGCCAGGACAGCGCTCACCCTGTGATCGCCAGCGCCGACGGCATATACCGGGATTGCCTGCGGACCGGCACGGCTATCCTGACCATCGCCGATGCTGACTACCCCGAGCCTCTCAGGCATATTCACGACGGGCCATTGGTCCTCTATGTGCGCGGTGATCGCTCCCTGCTGGGGCGCGAGCAGATCGGTATTGTAGGTAGCCGCAACGCCACCCGGGCCGGGCTGGAACATGCCCGTTCCTTTGCCGCGGCGCTCGGCCAAAAAGGCTTGCTGGTGACCAGCGGGTTGGCCCTGGGGGTGGACGGCGCCGCCCATGCCGGCGCCCTGGATGCCGGCTTCCCGACCGTCGCCGTGATTGGCAATGGTGTTGATAAGCCTTACCCCTACCGCCACCGCACGCTCAGTGAGCGCATCGCCGGAGAGGGAGTGATTGTCTCCGAATACCCGCCAGGCACCTCCGCCAAGGCGGGCCACTTCCCTCGCCGAAACCGGATTATCAGCGGCCTTAGTCGAGGTATCCTGGTGGTAGAGGCGGGACTCAAAAGCGGCTCCCTGATCACCGCCCGACTGGCGCTGGAACAGGGGCGGGAGGTATTTGCGATTCCGGGCTCGGTCCACAATCCTTTGGCACGGGGCTGCCATCACCTGATACGCCAGGGTGCGAAGCTGGTGGAAACCGTGGACGATATCTGCGAGGAACTCGGCGGCTGGTGGACCAGTCAGAACGAGGGCGATTCCTCTTCGGTGATCATGAAAAGGCCAGCACCCGAAGGCCTGGACTCCCGGGAAATCGCGGTGCTGGAGGCTTTAGGGTATGATCCGCAGTCAACCGATGATTTGTGTTCAGTGACCGGTCTTCCCGCCGATCAGTTGATGCAGTCGCTGCTTCTCTTGGAGTTACAGGGATTGGTGGATTCTGCGCCGGGAGGGTTTCAACGGATTGGCTGAGCCACGTTTACAGACTTGAAGATTTCATGAAATTACCACAGCAACCTTTGTCCGACTGGCACCTTCATTGCGCCCGCCGCACCGTCCTTGGTGGCGGGGTCATTGCCTATCCCACGGAAGCCGTCTGGGGGCTGGGTTGTGACCCCTGGGATCAGGACGCCGTTGAACGGGTCCTGTCGCTCAAGCAGCGTCCCATGGAGAAGGGACTGATCCTTGTGGCGGCGTCTGTTGATCAGATACGGTTCCTGTTGGACCCATTGCCGAAGGAGCAGCAGCGCCAGGCGATGAGTCATTGGCCTGGCCCGGTTACCTGTCTTCTGCCGGATATCCGCAAGCAAATCCCACAACAGGTTCGGGGGCATCACAGCTCCATCGCTGTCAGGGTCAGTGACCACCCTGTTGTGCGCGCCTTGTGCGAGGCGGTCGGCTTTCCCCTGGTTTCAACCTCCTGTAATCCGGCAGGACGCCAGCCGGCCCGTTCCTCCTGGCAGGTACGTCGTTACTTCGAGGGCCAACTGGATTGGCTGGTGCCAGGAGACCTGGGCGGTAATCGTCAACCCAGCCGTATCATCGATATCGTCAGCGGAAAGCAACTGCGCTAGGAGTTCCCATGTCTCAGCACCCTGTCCAGCACCCCGACACCAATGCCGTGAAACAATACCTGCTTGGCCTGCAGGATCGAATCTGCGAACGGCTGGCTGCGGTCGATGGCAAGGGCGTTTTTGAAACCGATGCCTGGGACCGGCCCGAGGGCGGAGGTGGCATCAGCCGGGTGATCACCGATGGCGAGGTGTTCGAGAAAGGCGGTGTAAACTTCTCCCATGTGATGGGCGAGACCATGCCTGCGTCAGCCACCGCGCATAGACCCCACCTGGCGGGTGCGCCCTGGCAAGCCATGGGGGTGTCTCTGGTCATGCACCCTTCGAACCCCTACGTACCCACGTCCCACGCCAACGTCCGGTTTTTTGTTGCGACCCCCGAGGATGCAGAGCCGGTCTATTGGTTTGGCGGGGGTTATGACCTTACGCCCTATTACGGCTTCGACGAGGATTGCGTCCATTGGCACCGGGTTGCGAAAGCCGCTTGTGATCCTTTCGGCGACCAACTGTATCGTGAGTACAAGCACTGGTGTGACAACTATTTCTACCTCAAACACCGGGACGAGCCGCGGGGCGTGGGAGGGTTGTTTTTTGACGACCACAACACCGGGGATTTCAGCCGTGATTTTGCCTTGATACAGTCAGTCGGGGACAGCTTCATCGATGCCTATGAGCCCATTATCGAGCGACGAAAAGCCATGGTGTGGGGCGATCGCGAGCGCGATTTCCAGCTGTACCGCCGCGGCCGCTACGTGGAGTTCAACCTGGTGTACGACCGGGGCACCCTGTTTGGCCTGCAGTCCGGTGGCCGTACCGAATCCATTCTGATGTCGCTGCCGCCGCTGGTGCGCTGGGAATATGCCTTCGTGCCGGAGCCCGGCTCGGAAGAAGCCCGGCTGACGGACTATTTTCTTACTGGACGGGATTGGCTGGAGAATGTCGATGCATAACGATCTTTACGCCGTGGTGGGCAACCCTATCAGTCACAGCAAATCTCCCCGCATTCATAGCCTGTTTGCCCGCCAAACCGGCGAGCAGCTGGAGTACACGGCCATACAGGCGCCAGAAGACGATTTCGCGGGTACCGTCAAAGGCTTTTTCGAACGCGGTGGCAAGGGGTTGAATATCACCGTGCCTTTCAAGGAGCAGGCCTGGCAGCTCGCGGACCTGCGAACCCAGCGCGCCGAGCGAGCAGGTGCGGCGAATACGCTCTACAAAGACAGTAAGGGCTCACTAACCGCCGACAACACGGATGGCAAAGGACTGGTTACCGACCTGATGGTCAACCATGGCGTTCGCCTGGCGGGTAAACGCCTGCTGGTGTTGGGCGCCGGCGGGGCCGTTCGTGGCGTTCTGGGGCCGATTCTTGCGGAAGAACCCGCCGCCTTGACGATTGCCAACCGCACCCTGGCAAAAGCCGAGGGGCTGGTCAGTTTCTTTGAATCCGTGGCCGGCGATACGCACCTGGAGGCCTGCGGATTCGAACAGCCGGCCGACGCTTTCGACGTTATTATCAACGGCACCAGTGCCAGCCTGCAGGGAGATTTGCCGCCGGTTTCCACAAGTGTGATCGGTGCCGACACGGTGATCTACGACATGATGTATTCTCTGCAGACCACCACCTTCAACCAGTGGGCTCTGGACCAGGGAGCCACCCGGGTGTTCGATGGCCTGGGCATGCTGGTGGAACAGGCGGCGGAGTCGTTCCGGATATGGCGTGGAAAAACTCCGGACACCCGTCCGGTGATTGAAGAATTGCGAAACGACTGAGCCCAACCCGGATGAATGGGCTATGCTTCGCAGGTGCAAACGGTTCCCGAAGATCGCTGATTAATCGCTGATTTAAGGTCTCTGATGGATATACTCACCCTTGTCGGGCTGGTGGCAGGCGTACTGATTGTCGTGCTTGCGATGCTGGCTAACGCGTCGATACTGACCTTTTTCAACCTTCCGGGGTTGGCGATTGTGCTGGGTGGCACGTTTGCCGTTACCCTGATCAAGTTTCGTCTGCCTTCGGTGATGAGTGCTTTCAGGCTGGCGTTTTCAGCGGCATTCAAGGACCGCGTAGAACGGCCGGCGGAGTTGATCCGCGAAGTTGGAACATTGGCTCTTGTCGTTCGCAAGGAAGGTATCCTGGGCCTGGAAAACCACCCCACCAAAAACGAGTTTCTGCAAAAGGCCATCAATCTGTGCGTGGACGGCCACCCACCGGAGCTGGTTGAAGAAGCTCTGGCCCAGGAAACCCAACAGACGGCTGAGCGTTACGAAGTCTCCGAAAGGGTATTTCGTGGTATTGGTGAATCCGCTCCGGCCATTGGTATGCTGGGTACGCTGGTTGGCCTGGTGCAGATGCTCAACACCCTCGACGATCCGTCCTCCATTGGCCCGGCCATGGCGATCGCCCTGTTGACCACGCTCTATGGCGCCTTCATCGCCCAGCTGATCGCCCTGCCCCTGGCCGACAAGCTGCAGCTCAAGGCCGAAGATGAGGCACGTAACCAGGTACTGATCACCACGTCGATGCGTACTATCATGCGCGGCGAGAATCCCCGGGTTATGACCGAACTGCTGTCGTCCTTCGTAACGCCGGAGCAGCGCAACGGTCTTGCGCCGGAGCGGGAGGCGTAGGTTTTGGTGGTCCGCCAGCCCGTCAAAAAGAAGAAGCATGGCCGTGGCTCCCCGGCCTGGATCGTCACCTTTGCCGATCTGGCCACCCTGCTGCTGACCTTTTTTATCCTGTTGCTGTCCTTCGCCGAAATGGATGTTGAAAAATACCGTGCTATGGCCAATTCCATGGCGGTGGCCTTCGGCAGCAACCAGGTGCTCGGCGATGCGGTGGGGGGCTCGCCGCTGACATTGATTGAGTCGGATACGGTTTCCCTGCCGGAGCCAATGGAGACGGCGACCGACGAGCCCGAATTTATTGATGAACGCGCGGAGGGGGATGCCCCGACCAAAATTCCGGCGGGTGTGATCGATCTGGCCAGCCGAATGATCGAAGAGCTTGAACCGGAAGTGGCTTCGGAGGCATTGAGCGTCAACTACGATGAAAGCCGGGTGGTGATCCGGTTTTCGGAGGAAGCCACGTTCCGCTCCGGAGAAGCGGCGATCAAGCCGGGAATGGTGCCGATCATCGAGCGCGTGGTAGAGGTGTTGTCTGGTTGCACCGGTGACGTTCTGGTGGCGGGTTACACGGATGACCGCCCGATAGCCAGTGGCCGCTATCGCTCTAACTGGGACCTGTCTGCCGCGCGTGCCGTGTCGGTGGTTCACGAGCTGGTGCTGAATCGTCAGGTGCCGGCGGAGCGGGTTGTCGCGGCGGGCCGGGCGGAAACCAACCCGCTGGCGCCCAACGACAGCCCGGAGAACCGGGCCAAGAACCGAAGAGTGGAGATCGCCATCCGCAACCCGCAATGCGACGACAGCGTGGAGACGGATCAGTTACCGGTGGAAATTAACCCGTGAAGTTCGCATATGCCTGCCGGGAAGCTCCTCATAGTGAATTTATATAACCCCGGCGCTTTTAGATCTTTATACTGTGCAGCCCAACGCAAACACATTTGTCGTAACTATTTGCTGTAAAAAGCTGTAACGAAAAGGCCAGAGAGATTATGAGCGGACCTGACAAACCGAAAGTGATTGGTGAGGAATGGAGCGATGAGCGGGTAAAGAGCTTCCTGGCCATTACGCCCTACGACAGCAACATCAATCCTGACTTCAATGCCCTGATCAAGGCCTACCAGGCCATGATTGCCGAAGACTTTGACCGTTTCGTCGGTTTCTTTGTGGAAGCGGGGCGGGATCTCAACGCAGTTGATGAAAATGGTGAGACTATCCTGGACCTGGTGTCGCGGCACCGTCGTAGCACCGCTTACGCTGAGACACTTCGCAAAGCCGGCGCAAAAACAACGGCAGAGGCCGGGAGCTGAATCTCGCCGTTCTCCTTCTTTGCGGGTTACTGCTTAATAAAGCCTGAAGCGGATACTTTTACCGGAATGTGCGGACCGCTGAAAGTCCGATGAAGGAAGGGCCGGAAACTGGCCATTGAAGGCCCCGGTTGACCCGAGTGAGGGTGCGCGCCCCAACGGAATCCGCGTAAGCCTTCCTGATCACCGCTGCCAACAAACGGCGCCAGCATTGTGGGGTCGGCGCTGATCACATGAACAACGACGTCGCGGCTGGCGTTGTCGCCGGTGATCAAAGGGGCCGCCTGATGGTCGCCTGTCAGCACCAGCAGGGTCTTGTTATCCACATGACGTTTGGCGTACTCGGTGGCCACGTTCAGCGCATAATCCAGCGAGCGGGCGTAGTGATCGCGTACGCGCTCGGGGTCCCGCCACAGGCTTGCGGGTGCTTCGCCGGCATCTTTCCAGCGGTTAAAGATTTCTCCATCGCCGATGCTGTCCCAATCGTCCAGAACCGGGAGTATGGGGACCCATGGCGCGTGGCTGCTGATCAGTGCCACTTCAGCGAACACAGGGGTATGATTGGCGCGCTCCCGAATCTGGCGTTGGAACCATGACCAGGTGTACTGATCCGGCATGGTGACCCAGTTCAGGGCGGGTCCTCGATAGCCCATGGAGGTGGAGTGATAGATGCGGTTGTAGCCGAACGCAAGACCCTCCGGCCACTCGCGGGTAATGGCGGGCATAACAGCCACGGAATCATGGCCAGTCGCGCCCATATCGTCAATCAGTGTGGGATAGTCACTGGCCAGGAAAGTGTCGTAATCGAGTTGGGTATCGATCCATTGGCCGCTGAGCAGCGTGGTATGCGCCAGCCAGGATTGACCACCCTGAACGGGGGATTGCAGGCGGCCCGTGACCATATGCAGGCCGGCGTTCGCCAGCACCTGCTCCATTTGCTGGAGGCGAGGCTGGATCAGGCGCCCGTAACGCGGGTCGGTGACGGATGATATGCCGTAGGACTCAATGAACCCCAGGATCACATCGGTTTGAGCAAGCGCCTGCAGTGGCCTGGATTGGCTGGCGCCCGGGTTATCCATCAAATGCTGCTGGAAAGAGGCCGTTGACTGATAGGTATCAGCGGCCAGTTCAACTTGCTGAGTGGCTGCCCGGGCTGCCGTCAGGCCTACGAATGGTTGCGGCAGGAAAGTTACCCCGATGGCGACGATGCCCAGAGACGCAACAGCCCTTGCCGCGGCGCGGGAACGGTTTGCATCAACCTGCCGGAGCAACCGGCTCACGCAGATGCCCAACCCCACGAAGACAGTCAGGGCCATGACGATCAGCACCAGCGACAGCGTCACGCCCAGGTTGCTCTGCAACAGGTTAAACACCGAACCGGCAAGGCCCAGCTCGAGATAGAGATTGAAAGGTCGCCCGATGCTGTGGCGAACCAGAACATCACTCAGTGCAAAGAAGGCGAGCAGGCCAAAGAGAGCGCCAACAGTTGCCGCTCCGACACGCTTCCCCTTGCTTTCAGGTAGAAGAGCGAACAGTCCACTGATCAACAGGGCTTCCGCAGCCAACCAGGGCATTTGGGAATAGTGAGGCAGCAGCAACGCCAGAAACAGAACGTTCAGCAGGATGGTGGTGAGTAACAGTCGCTTCAATGGCGGATCTCTCCACTAAACCTCATTGAGATAGTCGTCCTTGAGTTTGACGTAATTGGCCGCGGTGTACTTGAAGAAGGTCTTTTCCTGATCCGACAACGCCCGGGCCTGTTTGCAGGGTGAGCCCACATACAGGTAACCGGACTCCAGGGTTTTGCCCGGCGGCACCAGGCAGCCTGCGGCGACAATCACTTCGTCCTCCACCACGGCGCCGTCCATGATGATGCAACCCATACCTACCAGCACCCGGTTACCAATGGTGCAGCCGTGCAGCAGCGCCTTGTGGCCAACGGTCACGTCATCCCCGATCTGAAGTGGATAGCCACCGGGGTTATAATCACTGGCATGAGTGATGTGCAGCACCGACCCATCCTGAATGCTGCAGCGGTTGCCGATGCGAATCTTGTGCATGTCGCCGCGCACCACGGTCATCGGCCAGATAGAGACGTCATCCCCGGTCTGGACATCCCCGATAACCACTGCACTGGGATCAATCCAGGCGCGTTCTCCAAATTGTGGCGTGTTACCCTTGTGTGTTCGTACATTCGACATTACATATACCTATATAGCGTTTACCCGAAGGCTCGGGGCACCTGTGGAGAGGCCTTTCCAAAACTGTACGGAGCCATGGATGGCGGAGTCCAAGCGTCACATGGATGTGCCGAAGGAGCGTGTTTTGGAAAGGCCTCCCCACAGGTGCCTTATCCCGATGTTGAATACTCGAAGCTACCTGACAAATTAAAGGCTGAGAAGGGGACTTATGAATAACCCGTTATTGACCGACGACCTGTTGCCCAAGTTTGACCATGTTCGCACCGAGCACATGGAACCGGCAATTGACCAGATTCTCAGCGAAAACCGCGTGAAAATCTCACAACTGGCGCAGCAGGACGAACCCACCTGGGAAACCCTGGCGCAACCGATGCAGGCAACCGAAGACCGGCTGGAAAGAGCCTGGTCGGTGATTTCCCACCTGAACGGTGTGATGAACAGCGACGACCTGCGCAAGGTGTACAAGAACTGCCTGGAAAAGCTCACCGAGTACAGCACCGAGCTGAGCCAGAATGCTGAACTCTGCGAGGCTTACAAGAAGCTGGCAGCAAGCGACCAGTACAATGAACTCAGCGAGGCACAGCGTAAATCCGTGGACAACACCCTGCGGGACTTCCACCTCGGTGGCGTCGATCTGCCCCAGGAAAAGAAAGAGCAGTACGCCAATCTGTCGATGGAGCTGTCGGAGCTCTCCAACCGTTTCAGCGACAATGTTCTGGATGCCACCCAACACTGGTTCAAGCACATCACCGATGTGGAAGAGCTGGCGGGCGTTCCTGAGAGCGCACTCGATGGCGCCAGGCAGGCAGCACAACAGAAGGATCTGGACGGCTATGTGATCACCCTGGATTTTCCCAGTTTCTACCCGGTGATGACCTACGGTGACAACCGCGACCTGCGCCGTGAAGTCTATGAAGCCTTTGTGACCCGAGCGTCCGACATGGGCCCGGATGCTGGCACTTGGGACAACACGCCAGTGATGGCGGAAATCCTCAAGCGTCGTCACGCCATGGCTCAGTTGCTCGGATTCGACAATTACGCCGAGCGCTCCCTGGCCACCAAGATGGCCCGCAATGTGGACGAAGTGCTGGACTTCCTGAACCAGCTGGCGGCCAAGTCCAAACCCATTGCCGAGCGGGAGTTTGCCGAGCTGAAGGCCTTCGCCAGGGACACCCACGGCGTTGACGACCTGCAGGCGTGGGACATCGGCTACTACAGTGAAAAACTGCGCCAGGAACGCTACGACATTTCCCCGGAAACCCTGCGCCCCTGGTTCCCGGTGGACAAGGTGGTCCCGGGCCTGTTTGCCGTGGCCGAGAAGCTGTTCGACGTGCAGATTGAAGCCAAACCAGAGGTAGAAACCTGGCACCCGGACGCGACCGCCTATTGCATCAGCCGCAATGGCGAGCCCCTGGCCTGGTTTTACCTTGACCTGTACGCTCGCCAAGGCAAGCGTGGCGGCGCCTGGATGGCGGACTGCCGGGTACGCTGGCGCAACCTGCGTGGCCAATTGCAACTGCCGGTGGCCTTCCTGACCTGTAACTTCACGCCGCCGGTGAACGGCAAGCCGTCACTGCTGACCCACGATGAGGTCACCACGCTGTTCCACGAGTTCGGGCACGGCCTGCACCACATGCTCACCCAGGTGGATGTGCTGGACGTATCCGGAATCAATGGCGTTGCCTGGGACGCCGTCGAGCTGCCCAGCCAGTTCCTGGAAAACTGGTGCTGGAACCCCGAGTCCCTGGCCCTGATCGCCTCGCACCATGAAACCGGTGAGCCGCTGCCGGACGACCTGCTGCAAAAGCTGCTGGCGGCCAAGAACTTCCAGTCCGGCATGGCGATGGTGCGTCAGCTGGAGTTTTCGCTGTTTGACTTCCGCCTGCACGCGGAATTCACCCTGGATGCCCCCACTAACCCGCTGGATATGCACCGCAAGGTGCGTAGCGAGATTGCGGTGGTGGAAGCACCGTCATTCAACCGCTTCCCCAACAGCTTCTCCCACATTTTTGCGGGTGGCTACGCCGCGGGTTATTACAGCTACAAATGGGCCGAGGTGCTGGCGGCGGATGCGTTTTCGCTGTTCGAGGAGAAGGGTATCTTCGATCCGCAAACCGGCAAGGCGTTCCTGCAGAACATCCTTGAAAAAGGCGGTTCCCAGGAACCGATGGAACTGTTCAAGGCGTTCCGTGGCCGTGAACCGGAGGTGGGTGCGCTGCTGAAACAGACGGGTATTACTGAAGACGCGGCTTAAGCCGATATCACCCGGTCAGTGTTGTGGCTGGCCGGGTTCTGGAATTGTTGGAGTTTTAACCATGGCGACCCCCAAACGTTTTATCGCCGGCGCTGTCTGTCCCCGTTGTGCGGAGATGGACAAAATCATGATGTTTACCACCGACGACGATGATCAGGTTCGCGAGTGCGTCGCCTGCGGTTTCACGGATGCGGTGTCTGATACCCCGGAGCCGACCAATCCCGAACTGGAAACCCGGGTGAACAAGCTCGACAACGAAGATGATCATACCGTTAAGCAGGTGGTGTTCTTTTCTTCCAAGGATGATTGAGGCTTTGGAGTTTGCCCTCTTTTTGTAGCCTGCCTGGTTTGGGGCTGCGAGGGGGCAGGGGGAGTTTTTGCTCTTGAAATGGAACTCGCTGCGCTCAGACACCCATTTCTGGCGAGCAAAAATCCCCCTACCCCCTCACGAACGAACCACGTCGATATCGCCAGGCGAACGCCGAGGGCTCGTCCCGCACGGCGATATCTTTCTGGTTTAATCCGGAGGGTGTTGGGGTGCTTTCTGCCGGGAAAAAGGTGTCTGAGCGCAGCGAGTTCTTTTTCCCAGAAGAAAGCATCACGACGCCGTCCAGGCCCCCACAAACCAGCAGGCTACAAAAAAGCAGGCAACTCCCAGCCTCAAAGAACCATAGCCGCCAACCACCCAAAGCCCAACAACGGCAGGTTGTAGTGCAGGAACGTCGGCACCACCGTATCCCAGATGTGGTTGTGCTGGCCGTCGACGTTGAGGCCAGCGGTAGGGCCGAGGGTGGAGTCCGAGGCCGGGGAGCCGGCATCGCCCAGCGCGCCGGCGGTGCCGACCAGGGCCACTATGGCCAGGGGGCTGAAGCCCAGTTCCAGGGCCAGCGGCACGTAGAGGGCGGCGATGATGGGGATGGTGGAGAAGGATGAGCCGATGCCCATGGTGATCAGCAGGCCGACGACCAGCATCAGCAGGGCGGCCAGAGCTTTGTTGTCGCCGATGGCAGAGACGGAGCCTTCCACCAGGGTGGCAATGTCACCGGTTTCGCGCATGACTTCCGCAAAGCCGGAGGCGGCGATCATGATGAAGCCGATCATTGCCAGCATTTTCATGCCTTCGGTGAACAGGTCGTCGGCTTCTTTCCATTTCACCACCCCGGACAGGTTGAACAGTACAAAGCCAGCCAGCGCCCCGAGGATCATCGAACCCAACCACAGTTGAACCACGAACGCCGCCACGATGGCGACCAGGGCCATCAGCAGCGTGCCGCCGTTGTAGGTCACATCCACCCGTTCGGTGCGGGCAATGGCGTCCAGATTGTAGTGTCGGTCGCCGCGGTAGCTGAAAAAGACGGCAACGAGAAGTCCACAGAGCATGCCGAGTGCTGGCAAGGCCATGGCGGACATGACATTGAGATCAGTGGCGTCGATGCCGTTGTCACCCACGTTCGCCAGCAGTATTTCATTGAGGTATATCCCTCCAAAACCCACAGGCAGGAACATGTAGGGTGTGATCAGGCCGAACGTGAGCACGCAGGCCACCAGGCGGCGGTCCATGTTCAGTTTGGCCATCACGTACAGCAGTGGTGGCACCACAAGCGGAATGAAAGCAATGTGAATGGGCAGGATGTTCTGGGACGACATGGCAATGGCCAGTAGCAGGCCAACGATCAGTAGGCGGATTCCGCCAGCGGCTTTGCCGTCATCCTGCCGGCCCACCAGGTTCAGGGCTTTGTCCGCCAGGGCATGGGCGAGGCCGGATTTGCCGATGGCGACGGCGAAGGCACCGAGGGTGGCGTAGGACAGGGCGACGGTGGCGCCGCCTCCCAGGCCCTCGTTAAACGCGGCAATGGTGGCGTCCAGTGACAGGCCGCTGATCAGGCCGCCGGCGACGGCGCCAATAATCAGGGCAACAACAACGTGGATGCGGCACAAGCTCAGCACGAGCATGATCACGACCGCAGCAACAACGGCATTCATGGCAAACTCCGGGATGTCGGGGATGGCTTTCAGCGCCCCGGAGGTGGGGCGGTTCAGGAAAGCGCGCTAATGTGCCGGAAACGCGTGCTGCAGTCAAAAATCGTGCTTACGGGTGATCGTCGGCCACGTAGGTAAACCGGGGAACATCCTCGCCAGCGACTTCCACTGTCTCCTGGAACATCGCCAAGGGTCGTACCCATAGGCTGTAGTCACCGTACAGGCAGCGGTATACGACCATCGGCTCTTCGGTTTCGCTGTGGCGGGCTACACCGATGACGTCATAATCCCTACCCTTATAGTGTCGGTATCGGCCTGGGCGGAGCTCTGACTTTTTATCGGTCATCGTATCTGTCTCCATGCGTCGTTAGTTACACGCGACCGGTGACCACTCGAACGGTCAGTTCTTGAGCTTGTAGCGGCCCGGTCCAAGAAAAATAACGGCAATGGCAATGAACAGGAAGAAGCCCTGCAGTTCGAGTGCCCAGCCGCCGTTGTTACCCAGTGCCATCAGTTCATGGCTGTGTACCAGAGCAATGGCCACCAGCATGTTGAAGGCGATGAGTAACGCGCCGATACGGGTCTGGTAACCCAGGATCACCATCAGTGGTGCCAGCAACTCACCAATGAACACGCCCCACGCGAAAAAGGCGGGAATCCCATGGCTGGCCAGTTGGCCTTCGATGAAGCCCACGCCATGGAACAGCTTGGCGATGCCATGAAACAGCAATAGTCCGCCCAGGGTCAGTCGAACAATCAGTTTTCCCAGATCCGCGTTGTCGAGCAAGGTTTATTCTCCCGTCAGGAAAGGTTTATCGGTCAGCGGGCAAGCTTAACCGGTTTGTCGCCCGGCTCAAATCAAAGGTTGCGGATCTGGGGGTACAGCGGCACCAGTTTTTTGATCAGTTGGTTCTGCGCACCCGTGGGTATGCCGTTCTCTTCCATGGCCAGGATGAGGTTCTCAGCCAGGGCATTGAATTGGGTGTCCGTCACGTTCATATCGGCGTGGCTTTCGCGCATTCCGCGCCCGGAATAGGTGCACGGCCCACCACTGAGTTCGCAGAGTTGGTCCGTCAGGTTGGTGTGGAACTGGCGCACGTTAATGCCACGAAACTGATCGTTGATACGCTCGTCTTCGACAATCCGGTAGAGCAGGTCTTCGACGATATCGGCAATGCCGGAACGTTCCCCAAGCTGCTGATAGAGAGAAGTATTCTGTTGGCTGGATTCAACCATGGACTGGCAACCGGAGAGAGCCAGAAGAGGTAATAGAACCAAGATGATGACAGAATGTTTCATAATGATCTCCCGGGTTGTCAGAAACTGGCCTGCAGTGAAAGGTAGGCGCCGCGCTGGTCTTCCAGGGTGGCAACATCACCAAGATTGACCAGGGCGGCCGTGACCGACAAGCGCCTGTCGGGTACCCAGGCAACAAAGACGTCCCACCAGTCTTCCTCGGTGGCGAAACCCAGGTTGTCCGGCTTCTGGCGGTATTCCGTACCCACCAGCCACTGGCGGGTCACAAACAACCCGACGCTGCCTTCAAACATGGCCTCGTAGCTGTCGTTGCGGTCGCCGCCGAAACCCAGTAGTCCGCCCTGATTGGCCTTGGTACCGCGAACGGTAGCATTGACCAGGAGATTGCGATCCATCACCGCCGCGAAGAAGAGTTTGCTGCCTCCGACGTAGATATCGGTGCCGCTGTCATCTTCCGCGCCGATGGCGTCGGGTACGGTAAACTCGCGGTTGCGTTTGTGCAGAAGCCCGGCTGACCATTGCCCCCAGGGGCTGTAGAGGGCGTCGCCGGCGAGTCTTACTTTGAGCCCGAAAACGTCCTGTACCAGTTCGTCCTCTTCAAGGCCAAAGCCGTTTTTCAGGGTGAACACCAGGCTGTCCAGGTCCAGAGTCTGGCGCGCCAGCGTGAGCTCAACACGATTGTTCCAGGTGACGCCTGTCCCGACCACCGACAGGGTATAGTCGTCGGTTTCAGCGCGGGACAGGGTCAGCGTGCCCCCCCACTCTTCATCGCTGGCATAGCCGCCAAGCAGGGCCCAGGGTGACAGACCGCCCCCGGCGGCACCCCCGACGGACGTTACCCCACCGGTGGCCCAAAGCCTGCTGCCTGTGTCTGCGGACAGGTTTGCCGATACCGTTAATGCCAGCAAACCGGTGCTTAGTGCCCTGGCCAAGCGTGTCATGACGTGGTTTCTCCTGCGTATCTGAGTTCCTGCTGACGGTCCGTCAGCGACTGCTCTGTCTCCTTCAGGTCGCCAGCGGCAACGGGGCGGCTGAGGAAGAACCCCTGCCCGATCTCACAGCCCCAGTCCCGCAGCAGCGACCAGCTTTCGGCGTTTTCGATCCCTTCCGCGACAACCCGCAACCCCAGGCCATGGGCCATATCAATGGTGGAGCGCACGATGAGCTGGTCCTGGGGTTCGGTATTCAGGCGCAGGACGAAGGATTTGTCGATCTTGAGTTCCTGCACCGGCAGATTGCGCAATTGCGACAGCGAGGAATAGCCTGTGCCAAAGTCGTCCACCGACAGTGTGACACCGAGTTGGCGTAAGCGCCGCAGGGTTTCAAAGGCCGTTTCGGGTTCCTCCATCAGGGCGCTCTCGGTTACCTCCAGGGTGATACTGGACATGGGTAACTGCCATTGGGAAAACGCCTCGGCAACTTCCCTGGCGAGTTCCGGGCGGGTGAGGTCGAGCGCCGACAGGTTGATGGCAACACCAATATTCAGGCCCGCGGCGTGCCACTTGCTTGCATCGTTGGCAACACGGCGGAGAATGTGTCGGGTCAGGTCGGTGATCTGGCCGGATTGCTCCGCCAGGAAAATGAACTCTTCCGGTGAGATGAACCCCAGGTCCGGGTGAATCCAGCGCACCAGTGCTTCGGCCTGATGAAAGCCGGCAGACGCCATATCAAGTTTGGGCTGGTAGTTCATATGCAAGCCGTTGCTGGCAATGGCGTGGTGCAGATCAGAGATCAGCTGAAGTTCCCTCAGGTGGTTCTCATCCTGTCCTGGCTGATAATGGGTTACGGGCAGCCGGCTTTTGTGTGCCTGTTCGAACGTGAGGTTCAGACGCCTGCGAACCTGGTCGGTATCGATGGCGTCCTGGGGTAGCTGCAGCGTAACCATGGTGCAGCGAAGGGAGAACGGAGTGTTGTCGATGAACAACGGCGATTCCACGATTTCGCTGATCTTGGTGGCAAGTTTATCGAGCTCGGATTGCGGCTGGAGACCAGTCATCATCAGGAATTCGGCGCCTCCGGTCCTTGCCAGTGCTGAGCTGCCGGGCAGTGCTTCCTCCAACCTGGCCGACACCGCCTGTAAAACCTTGTCCCCGAACTCGAGGCCCAGAGTGTCATTGACGTCAGAAATATCATTGAGGCGCAGGCCCATCAGGCTGCAGGGGCGGTGGTTGTCGAATTGCTCCCGCAGGCGCGACAGAAAGGCGTTTCGATTGGGTAGCCCGGTAATTTCATCGTGGCTGGCGGCGTAGTGTATCTGCTCCTCGCGGTCCCGCAGTTTGCTCAGCATGTCGCCAAGCGCCCTGCGCAATTCGGCCAGTTCGCCGCCGGCGCGAATACGGGGAGGTGCGGGCGTGTGGCCATCGCCGATGGCCTTGGCATAGTCCGCCAGTTGCAGGACTGGTTGCCCCATGTTGCGAGCGATAATGAGCGCAATCAGGGCAGCCAGCACAAGAACGGCACTGACCAGCGTAAGAATTTCCACAGCACGCTCATAGTAGTTGCTGAGACGGGCCTCACGGTTGATCAACAGCAGCAGCTGCAGGGCCGGTGTTTCGTCCCCGGTCAGGCTTATGATGCGGGTGAAGTAATGTGTACTCTCAAGAAACTGGTTCTCGCCGGACGTCCTGGCCATGGCATTGTTCAGTTCATCCAGCCTCGATGCGTTGATGGAACCCGGGTCGGTAAGAATCTGATAACTGCCTTCTTCACCAGTGGAGGCCCTGAACAACACCTCGGTGCCGCTCAGTCGACCGATAATGTCGGTAAGATCATTGTTGATGTTAAAACCGGCAATCAGCCAGGCCCTTAATCCGGGCGCTTCCACCGGGATTGTGAGCAGTTCAAAGCCGTCTGCACCGAAAACGCTCATCTGGCTGGCAAAGCCTGTTTGTCGCGCCCTGGACAGCATTTCTGTAACCAGCGGGCTATTGGCAAACGCATCGGGCAGTCCATCGGTGTCGGCGAGAATATGTCCGTCGCTGCCAAGCAAGACGGCAAAATCGGCATTCACCCTTCGGGCCTGATTGGTCAGTGCGCTGTCCGTGGTGGCGCGATCTCCGCTGGCGACGGCAGAGCGAAAGCCGAAATCGCGGACCACAACGTCCAGCCGGGAAAGGATCAGGCTGGTGCGGCGCTCAAGCACTTCCTCTGCAACTCGTTCACCGAGACTCAGTTGCTCAAGTGCACGTACTTTCTCATCCTCGAACAGGTAAAGCATTAACAGTGCACCGATGCTCAGGCTGACGATGGCCACCATGGTGACCATGACGGTGACTAAACGTCCACGAAACCCTATTCGGCTAGCGACCGCCATCAAAGCTCCCGGAAACGTTCTTGCAGGCCATCCAGCCTGTCATCACTCGCGGGTTCCGGGGACAATTTCACCGACAGTTTGAGTGATTCGGGATAGGGTTGCTCAACGGTGAATCGGGCCATACGGGTGTTGTCTGTCAATCGGGGGTGCCATACCTGGAGCTCAATCTTACCGGACCCATCGTCTGCCGACGGCGGAATCTCAACCGTCAATCGGCCCTGTTCATCCGTTCGGCCTGAGGGTGCACTGTCGATGACCAGAATAAAGGCCTGCATGTGGTCATGGATGTTGCAACCAATTTCCACCACACCGGTCTTGTTGAAGACAACCGGTTCTGTTGGTCGTCCGGCGTATAACTCAATGTTAAATGTCTTGGCGGGTGAGAATGAGTAGACGTGGTGCTGGGTGTTGTCCTGGTTGGGAAAGTCCACCTGGGAATGCTTGGGTATGATCAGCGTATGAGGGTGAAAGTTTCGGTTTTTCTGAACAATTTCAGCCTCTATGGGCGATTCCGTAGGGCCGTTTTCCAGAATCACCACGGCATTGGCGACCGGCTTTCCTGACAGGTTATCGGTCAGTTGAAGAGGTACGGTGTTGGTCTCGGTGCCGTTGCAGAGAGAGCCTGCAAGCAACAGAAACAGGGTTACGGTCAGCTTGTACATCAATGTTGTTCATCCGTATTTTCTAAAGACCCGCTCCTAACGACAAACGTATGTGGTTACGGACCAGCAGGTTTTCCCAATAGTGTCTCATCCAGTCCCATGCAACGTTCCTTGTCTGTTCTACGAACGGGTCCAGGTTCAGTTCGTAATAGTCCGGTGAGCCGGCAATCTGCAACACGGTGACGGTGATGGACTGGTCCAGTTCGTTGGCGAACGGTTCGCCGATCAACTGATGCGCCAGCAGATTTGCCCGTGTTGCCTCCACGTCGACCAGTTCGCTGGCGCGGGTGGAGCGGTTGTTTTCGTACATTTCCTCCATCAGGCGGTGGCAGAGATAGGCTCGTATCAGAAGCCCGTCAAGGCCATCATAACGTACCAGAAGAACGGATGGTTGGGTAAAATAACCGATCGCTGCCTCTACAAACGGCGCAAACAGCTCGGCCTTACGAGCTTCTCTTGCGCAGGCTTCCACGCATTCAATCAGTCGGGGCGCCATTTCGATGTACTCAATGGCAAACTGGAACAGGCAGGTCGCTGGCTGGTAACCGTCAATGGTGATGGTGGCAGGCAGCGACGATGCCCTCTCCCGCATCTGCTTTAGAAAGGTGCCGGAGCGGGCTTCCTGCCTTCGGGCCTGATCAATGATGTCGAGAACTACCTTTGGTGTCATTTCAGGAGAAGCCGGTCTCTGAACGGAATGGGGTCGCAAGGCGCCTCCCGTTATACGCTTGGGATCGTCAGGGGCATGGGAAGCGGCTGGCTACCGCAACATGCCTGCCTTTTCTCACAAGTGTAGACGAGTTTTGACAGGCTGCTGTGGTGTGAGCATTAAACCTGAACAGGTTGTACCTAGTTTGTCAGCACACTCCCTTACTGCCCTGAAAACCAGCGATCGTGCCGTGAATGGCTCAAAAACAGCCAACCCATGGAAACTGCCCGTGCCAGCATCAGGCAGATCAGCGAGAACCACAGTCCATGATTACCCCACCCGGTCGTCAGCCACCAGACCGGCAGGAAAACCACCAGTGCTGAAAACAGCATCGTGTTCTGCATGTCTCGCGTTCGGGTTGCGCCGATAAACACGCCATCCAGAAGGAAGCCCCACACCGAGGCCAGCGGTAGCATCCATAACCACGGTAGATAATCCCACGCGGTTGCGCGCACTTCCTCGATACCTGTTAGCAAGCCAATGAGGAAGCGCCCGCCAAGAACAAAGGCGACGGTAAACAGCACGGAACCCCACAACGACCACCGGAATGCCACCCGAAAGACATTTTTGAACTGGCGCCGATTGTTTCTTCCCACCGCTTCACCAATCAGTGCCTCGGCGGCATTGGCAAAGCCGTCAAGGCCGTTGGAAATGATCAGTAGAAAGGTAATCAGCACCGCGTTGGCGGCCAGTATGGTATCGCCCTGTCGCGCACCCTGTGCGGTGAAGAAGGCCAGCACCAGAAGCAGGGCAATGGTGCGCACCATGATGTACCGGTTGACCTGTAATATTCTGAGGTAGTCCCGCAGCTGCCCGAACAGCGCCCGCTCAAACCCCTGACCGTCCGGCATGCGTTTCAGCACCATGTAGAACCCGATGGCGGCCGCCGAGTACTCTGCCATCACGGTGGCCATGGCAACGCCCCGGCTGTTCCAGCCAAAACCGGTCACAAAGAGCACATCGAGAACAATGTTGAGCCCGTTGGCCACAATCAGCATGACCATGGGGCCTCGCGCGTACTGAGTGCCTATCAGCCAGCCCACCAGCGTGTATTGGCAGAGCACGGCCGGTGCGCTCCAGATACGGATGCTGGCGTACTCTGCTGCCAGCGCGGCAACACGTTCACTGGGGTTCATCAGCGTCAGGCCCAGTTTGATCAACGGCTGATGGAACAGAATCAGCAACAGGCCGATACCGATAGCCAGCAACACGGAGCGTAGCAGCAGGGCAATCTGCGCAAACTCATCGCGTTTGCCCCAGGCCTGGGCAGCCAGCCCCGTCGTGCCCATGCGCATAAAGCCAAAGGTCCAGTAGAGGATGCTGAACAGGTTTGCGCCCACCGCGACAGCCCCCAGATATTCCGGTGTATCGAGGTGTCCCAGCACGGCCGTATCCACAAGCCCCAGCAGCGGCACAGTGAGATTGGTGAGCATCAGTGGCCAGGCCAGCGCCCAGAGCCTGCGGTCGGTGGTGGCGAGTTGCGGAGCGGATTCTATGGGAATGAGAGGCCTTCCTTCTTTAATACATTTATGGGTGGACGGACTTTCGCATTTTTTTGATCTGTGTCTATACTGGGTTGTGTATTATCCATAGCAGACTTCCACCCTGACTTGGATAGTGTGTGCGAGCACTGTCTGGAACAGGGGGATTGGACGCAAAATCCGACAAGAATAACACTCTGTGGAGACACAGTATTATGCGCGTGCACGCTAAGCGGGCAGGTGTCCTCTTGGGCGGGCTTATGACGCCAGCGTTGTCCATGGCGGACTGGACGCTGAACATGAGTCCCGGGGTCACCGGTACCAGCAATGAAATCTTCAGCCTTCACATGACGATCCTCTGGATCTGCGTTGTCATCGGCATCGTGGTGTTTGGGGTCATGTTCTGGTCCATCTTCGCCCATCGCAAGTCCCCGGGCCGAAAACCGGCAAACTTTCACGAGAATACCCTGGTCGAGATTCTCTGGACCATCATTCCCCTCGTGATTCTGGTGGTAATGGCGATTCCTGCCACTGCAACGCTTGTGGACATGTACGACACCAGCGAAGCTGACGTAGACATCAAGGTCACCGGCTATCAGTGGCGCTGGAAATACGACTACATAGAGGATGATTTTGGATACTTTTCCAATATCACCACCAGCGATGACGAAATCTACAACCGCACCGAGAAAACCGAGAACTACCTGCTGGAAGTAGACAACCCGATGGTAGTGCCTGTTGGAGCGAAAATCCGCCTGTTGGTCACCGCCAATGATGTTATCCACTCCTGGTGGGTGCCTGCCTTCGGCGTGAAAAAGGACGCCATTCCCGGCTTTGTGAACGAAACCTGGACCAGGGTCGACGAGCCCGGTATCTATCGTGGTCAATGCACCGAGCTGTGTGGCGTAAAACACGGTTTCATGCCTGTGGTGGTCAAGGCGGTGCCTCAGGACGAATACGATGCCTGGGTGGCTGAGCAGAAGGAGGCGGCCCAGCGTGAGCGTGAGCTGACCGAGAAAGACTGGACCCTGGAAGAGCTGATGGCACGTGGCGAAAAAGCCTATGCCAGCGCGTGTGCTGCCTGCCACCAGGCGGACGGTAGCGGTGCGCCGCCAGCATTCCCGGCTCTGAAGGGCAGTAAAGTCGTGACCGAAGACATGCAGGCGCATATGGATATTGTTGTAAACGGCGTTTCCGGCACCGCCATGCAGGCGTTTGGCGGTCAGCTGAGCGAAGTCGACCTCGCAGCGGTCATCACCTATGAGCGGAATGCCTGGGGTAATGACACCGGTGAAATGGTGACGCCAAAAGAAGTCTTCGAGTACAAGAATCAGGAATGATGAACCGGGTGGGGTGGAGCGAAGGCTCCAGTCCACCCTATCCAATGACGCCAGATTAATGACATCACCAGCCTGAATATACGGCGGTAACGGGGGTTTTTCATGAGTGCGGTTGCAGATACCCACGCCCAGGACGATCATCACCACGGCCCCGCAAAGGGTTTTTCTCGGTGGCTGCTGACGACCAACCACAAAGATATCGGGACCATGTACCTGATATTCAGTTTCACGATGTTCCTGCTCGGCGGAACCATGGCCATGGTGATCCGGGCTGAACTGTTCCAGCCGGGCCTACAGATTGTCGAGCCGGAATTTTTCAACCAGATGACCACTATGCATGGTCTGATCATGGTGTTCGGCGCGGTTATGCCGGCCTTCGTTGGCCTTGCCAACTGGATGATTCCGCTGATGGTGGGCGCGCCTGACATGGCGCTGCCACGAATGAACAACTGGAGCTTCTGGCTCCTGCCGTGCGCCTTTCTGATTCTGGTATCCACACTGTTCATGCAGGGCGGTGCGCCCAACTTCGGCTGGACCTTCTACGCGCCGTTGTCGACGACCTACGGCCCGCCCAGTACCACGTTCTTTATCTTCGCCATTCACATCATGGGTGTGTCGTCGATCATGGGTGCTATCAACGTGATCGCCACCATCCTGAACATGCGGGCGCCGGGCATGACACTGATGAAGATGCCCCTGTTCGTCTGGACCTGGCTGATCACGGCGTTCCTGTTGATTGCTGTCATGCCAGTTCTGGCAGGCGTCGTCACCATGATGCTGATGGACATTAACTTCGGCACCAGTTTCTTTGATGCTTCTGGTGGTGGCGACCCGGTGCTGTTCCAGCATGTGTTCTGGTTCTTCGGGCACCCGGAGGTCTATATCATGATCCTGCCGGCCTTCGGTGCGGTGTCGCATATCATCCCGGCGTTTTCCCGTAAGCCCCTGTTTGGTTACGCCTCCATGGTATATGCGGTGGGCGCCATCGCCCTACTGTCGTTTGTGGTCTGGGCTCACCACATGTTCACCGTCGGTATTCCCATCGCCGGGCAGCTGTTCTTCATGTACGCCACCATGTTGATTGCCGTGCCCACGGGCGTGAAGGTGTTCAACTGGGTGGCGACCATGTTCCGGGGGTCACTGACCTTCGAGGCGCCGATGCTGTTTGCGGTCGCCTTCGTCATCCTGTTTACCATCGGCGGTTTCTCCGGCCTGATGCTGGCCATTGCACCGGCTGACTTCCAGTATCACGATACCTACTTCGTGGTAGCACACTTCCACTACGTACTGGTACCGGGCGCCATCTTCGGCATCTTTGCCTCGGCGTATTTCTGGCTGCCCAAGTGGACCGGCCATATGTACGACGAAACACTGGGCAAGACGCATTTCTGGCTGTCGTTCATCGGTATGAACCTGGCCTTCTTCCCGATGCACTTCCTCGGTTTGGCGGGTATGCCGCGGCGTATTCCGGATTACGCGCTGCAGTTTGCCGACTTCAACATGGTGTCCAGCATTGGCGCATTCATGTTTGGTGCCAGTCAGATCCTGTTCCTGGTGATTGTGGTCAAGTGCATCAAAGGCGGTGAAAAGGCCTCTGCCCAGCCGTGGGACGGTGCCGAAGGCCTTGAGTGGACAGTGCCCTCTCCGGCGCCCTACCACACCTTTGCCACGCCGCCGGAAGTGAAGTGAAACAGAGGCTGACTGGCGCCCACAACAACAAACGATAACGGATAAGCCATCGGAGATTGTCATGGCGGAAAACCAGACGTACTACGTTCCGGAACAGAGCAAGTGGCCGATTGTCGCCACCGTCGGGCTGGGGGTTACCCTCTACGGCGCGGCGGCCATTATGGTGAACGGCCAGCAGGGTGAGAGCACCACCGGCTCCTGGGTGATGTTCTTGATCGGTTCCCTGATCATGGCCTACATGCTGTTTGGATGGTTCGGGACCGTCATCAAGGAAAGCCGGTCAGGCCTGTACAGCCCACAGATGGATCGTTCCTTCCGCTGGGGTATGAGCTGGTTCATTTTTTCCGAGGTCATGTTCTTCGCGGCTTTCTTCGGTGCCCTGTTCTACACCCGGATGTTCGCGGTGCCCTGGCTTGGCGGTGAAGGCGACCGTGGCAGTTCCAATATCCTCTGGGAAGGTTTCCAGGCGACATGGCCGCTGATCAACAATCCTGACCCCGACGCTTACCCGGCACCGGAAGGCATTATCGGCCCCTGGGGTTTGCCACTGATCAACACCATTCTGCTGGTGACGTCGTCCTTTACGGTTACGGTTGCGCACCATGCCCTCAAGGAAGACAACCGCAAGAAGGTCAAACTCTGGCTGAGCGCCACCATTGCGCTGGCGCTGATCTTTGTGTGTGTCCAGGGCTATGAATACGCTCACGCCTATCAGGATCTGAACCTGACCCTGCAGTCCGGCATTTATGGCAGCACCTTCTTCATGCTGACCGGGTTTCACGGCGCCCATGTGATACTGGGTACCCTGATGCTCACGATCATGTTGATCCGCATACACAAAGGCCATTTCACCGGCGATTACCACTTTGGTTTCGAGGCGTCGGCGTGGTACTGGCACTTCGTGGATGTGGTCTGGCTCGGGCTGTTCGTCTTCGTTTACGTGCTCTGACGACGCGCGTCAGGGGGTCGGATTCAGGGTCAGGCCCCCTTGCCATACCGAAATCAGAATGACTGCCAGCAGCAGTACGCTGAGGGCGACCCGCAACGCCAGGGAATTCAGGACACGGTTCGTTTTCCCGCCATCCCGGATCAGGAAGAACAGACCGCTGAACAGGCTCACCAGAACGGCCAGCATGAGTACGACAATGAGAATCTTCAGCATGGGAAATCCTGTAAACGGGAATGTAGATCCAGAGCCCACTATAGCAGAGCATGTCTGATCCAACCGATCGTTCTCGTCGCCAATGGCACTTCGATTGGCGCCTGTTGGTGTTCGCCGGCTTCTTTCTGCCGGTACTGTTAGGCTTGGGGATCTGGCAGCTGGAGCGAGCAGGAGAGAAACAGGCCCAGCTTGAACAGTGGCAGCAACAGGCCGGAAACCTGAGCTGGTCGCAACATCTGGCGGCCGGCCTCGAAGCCGGGCAACCAGTGACACTGTCCGGCCGTTACAGCGAGGTATCCTGGCTCCTCGATAACCGTACACGCGATGGCGCGCCGGGCTATGAGGTACTGACCCTGTTCCACCCGGTTCAGGGCCGCCCGGTGGTTGTGAATCGCGGTTGGGTACAAGCTCCCCGGCGACGTGATCAACTGCCCGATGTCAGTTATCCGTCCGGAGAGCTTAGTGTGAAGGGGCGGTTGAGTGAGTTTCCGGAACCCCCGGTGCTCAAGTCCGTGCCATCTGACAACGCGGGCTGGCCGAAGCGAACACAGTCGCTGTCCCACGGGCAGGCTCGGGAAATTGAGAGTGATGTTGCCAGCCTGGTACTCAGGCTTTCCGGGCCGGAGCAACCTGGCGCCTACCGCGCCGACTGGGCTCCAGACCGGATGGGGCCGCAAACCCATTATGGATATGCCGTGCAATGGTTTTCACTGGCCATCGCGCTGGTTATATTGACGGTCGTAGCGAGCTATCGCAAAACAGGAGTCCGTAATCACAATGACAACGGCTGAGCGCATGGACCAGAAAGACCCGGACGACAACGTCTCTCCGGAGCAGGTACGCCGCGGCAGGCGAACCGCCCTTTTACTGTTTGCCATCGGTTTCGGTCCGATGATTTTTGCCACTATCATGTACTACACCGGCTGGCTGAATCCTGCCGGCAATAGCAATAATGGCGAGCTGATCCAGCCGCCGGCGCCCCTGGCTCAAATGCAGCTTCAGGGAGCCAGCGGCAACCCGCTTGTCGACCGCTTTGGCCCTGACGAACCCGACGCCGAATGGATGATGGTGGTGGTTTCCGAGCAATGCGCCTCGGAGTGTGAAGAGCTTCTGTATCTGGCGCGCCAGGTCAATATTGCCCTGGGCAAGAATGCTAACCGGGTAAATCGTTCGGCCTGGCTCGGCACTATCCCTGACGATCTTTCGGCTCGCTGGAGCGACGAATACAGCTCCATGGAACGGCTGAGTATCCTGGAGGGCCGCGCTCCGAAATGGCCGTCCGGCATCAACCCGGAGCACCAGCCACGGATTCTGCTGGTGGACCCCTTTGGTAACGTGATCATGCACTACGGCACCGAACACACGGGAAAGGATATGCTGAAGGATCTGAAACACCTGTTGAAGCTGTCACAGATCGGCTGACCATCAGTAACCGGAGATGCCCCGTTGAACACCACCCAACCCCGTCTTTCCCGCCCGGCCCACCTCATGGCGCGCTGGTCGCTACTGGCCACCCTGCTAGCGGTGGTCGTCATCATGCTTGGGGCCTGGACCCGATTGGTGGACGCGGGCCTTGGCTGTCCGGACTGGCCCGGTTGTTACGGGTTTCTGACGGTGCCCCATGATGAGTCGCGGATGGCCATCGCCAATGCGCGCTTTCCCGACACGCCCGTCGACGTGGAAAAAGGCTGGCCTGAAATGATCCACCGATACGCCGCCGGCACGCTGGGGCTGGTGGTGTTTGGCCTGGCGGCCTACGCGTTCCGTCATCGTCGTGACGGCGTGCCGCTTCGGTTGCCACTGTTTATTGCTGCCTTCATTCTGCTCCAGGGCGCCTTCGGCATGTGGACAGTGACCCTGAAGCTCTGGCCGCAGGTGGTTGCCCTGCACCTGTTAGGGGGCTTTACCACCCTGAGCCTGCTGACACTGCTCACGCTTCGCCTACGCCGTAGACCGCAACCTGAAGGGGAATCACCCGGCGCAGGCCGGCCCCCCGGGTTGCGCCGTTTCCGGCCGTGGCTATACGGTGGTCTGGCGCTGGTTGTTATGCAAATTGCACTGGGGGCCTGGACAGCGGCCAACTACGCTGCTGTGGCCTGTACTGACCTGCCCACCTGCCAGGGCGAATGGTGGCCGGCTGAGATGGACTTCCAGCATGGGTTCGATGTCACCCAGCATGTGGGGCCGAATTACCTGGGCGGGCAGCTAACGGCTGACGGTCGTGTCGCCATCCATGTCAGTCACCGGCTGGGAGCGATGATAGTGCTTGCGTACTTCACGGTTTTTCTGGCATTACTGTGGCGCAGGACAAAGCGAACACCACTGGCGTGGCATGTGCAGCTGGTGGCCGTGGCCCTGGTTGCGCAGATTGCGCTGGGCCTGGCCAACATTGTGTTTCATATACCCCTGTCAGTGGCGGTGGCGCACAACGCGATGGGCGCAGGGCTTTTGCTGGCAGTGATCAATCTGCTCTGGCGATTTCATCAACAGGCCCTGCCAGAGGCAGCGAAAACAGAACCTACAACAACAATCGAGCGAGAGGTGACGGCATGAGCGAGCACGTAAAGGCGCTGCCGGCGCAGGGAACGACCAACGAGTCCGCTGCCGCGGGCATTTCCTGGCGGGATTTTCTGGAGCTGACCAAGCCCACTGTGGTGGCGATGATGATCCTCACCTCAGTCATAGGCATGCTACTGGCCACACCGGGCGTGCCGGGTTGGGAGGTTATGCTCTACGGTAACCTGGGCATCGCCCTGCTGGCGGGCGCGGCAGCCGTGGTCAATCACGTGGTGGATCAGAAAATCGACACGGTCATGGCCCGTACCCGCAAACGGCCCGTCGCCACCGGGAAAATCTCGCCGCTGGACGCACTGCTGTTCGCAACCGTGCTGGCGGTTGCCGGCATGGTCATCCTGGTGTGGCAGGTGAATGCGCTGACAGCCTGGCTGACCCTGGCGTCACTGGTGGGGTATGCGGGCGTCTACACCCTGTTTCTCAAGCGTATGACCCCGCAGAACATCGTTATCGGTGGCCTGGCCGGCGCGATGCCGCCTTTGCTGGGCTGGACCGCGGTGACCGGGCAGGTGGAAGGCCACGCCCTGTTGCTGGTGCTGATCATCTTCGCCTGGACGCCACCGCATTTCTGGGCACTGGCCATCCATCGCAAGGAAGAATACGCCAAGGCCGGTATTCCCATGCTGCCAGTCACCCATGGCAACAAGTACACAGAGTTACATATACTCCTGTACACCCTGATGCTGCTTGCTGTCAGCCTGCTGCCGTTTGTCACCGGTATGTCTGGCGTTATCTATCTGGTGGGTGCACTGGCCCTCGGCCTGCGTTTCCTGCAGTATGCCGTACGGTTGCTCAGAGGTGATGACCGTCGTGTTGCGCTCAACACCTTCAAATATTCCATCACCTATCTGATGGCCCTGTTTGTGGTGCTGCTGGTCGACCACTTTGTGTTTTTCTGAATGCTGATTTACCGGAGATTTCATGGACCGTTCGATTCGCCTGACGCTGATCCTGCTGCTGTTGGTTGTCGTGCTGATCTTCGGGCTGGTGGTTGGACGGCAGGTGTTGCTGGTCGGAAATGACCAGCCTTCACCCCCGCCGGAACTCAGCAGTATCAACGCCTACGTGTACGAAAACAGTCGTAAACTTGCAGAGTTCGAGCTGCTTAACGAACAGGGCGAAACGGTCACCCGGGACAGCCTGAAGGGCAAATGGACGTTTGCTTTCGTTGGTTATACCAATTGCCCGGACATCTGCCCCGCTGCCATGGCGACCCTGCGCAAAACCGACAAAATGCTACCGGAGGAGCTACCGCAGCCGGAGTTCCTGTTGATTTCCGCCGACCCGGAACACGATACGCCCCAGAGACTGAAAGACTATGTGGGCTTTTTCGGCGACGACTTTCACGGCCTGACTGGCGACATTGAGACACTAAGAGAGCTCGCCAGAAGCATGAACGCGGTTTTCTCCCAACGTCAGGTGGATGGCGAACGGCTGGTGGAACACAGCGGGCATTTCACGCTGATCAACCCGGACGGCGAAATGACCGCCGTGCTTCAGCCTCCCCACAAGCCGGAAGACCTGGTTGAGGCCTATCGTGAGATCTACGAGTGGGCCCGGGAAAATCATCCGCGAGCGTCCCAGTCATGACCCTGCGCTCCTCGCTTTGACTCGGCTGACTTCCTGCTCCCACTGACTTAGACTGCCTACCGGCTTTCCCCAGGGGTTCTGTGATGCCAAATTCCCACCCTTCCTGCACACCGCCGCGGGATCTTTATCTGGTCGTGGTAGCGGGTGCCATCCTGTTGCTGGTCACCCATGGCCTGGGCCGTTTCATCTACACGCCGCTATTGCCGTATCTGGTGGACGATGGCCAGATCACTGCCGGGCAGGGTGCTGCGGTGGCCACCTGGAACTACCTTGGCTACCTCCTTGGCGCCTTGCTGGCCATCCGCTGGCACACCATCAGCCACATTCGCATGCTGCTGCCAGCGTCCCTCGCGGTTCACCTGTTGACCACCCTTGCGATGACACAGACTGACCACCTTGGGGCCATGTCCACCGCCCGCCTGTTTAACGGCATCGCCAACGGCGTTGTCTTTGTCCAGGCTCCGGCGTTGATCCTGGAATGGCTGGTGCTGCGCAACCGCGCCACTCTGAGTGGGCATCTCTACATTGGTGTAGGCCTGGGCCTTTTGGTATCAAGTGGCCTGGTCAGCTCCAGCGCCCACTGGCTTGAGGGAACTGAACGCTGGTGGCCTGCCGTCGTGCTTTCCATCCCCCTGGCCTGGTGGGCCACGGCGCGGTTACTCCGACTGGACGTACCGGTGAGGGCGCAAAGCGACGGCGAAACCCCGCCGGGAAAATCGCCCCTGTTTGACCGGGCAAGTGTGCCCCTGTTTCTCTCCTACGCCGGGGCTGGTCTCGGTTACATACTGCCGATGACGTTCTTGCCATTGCTGGCCAAGGACCAGTTACCGGCCGACCACTGGCTGCTGGATGGCGCCTGGTTCCTGGCGGCTGTGGCGACGATCCTGTCACCCTCGATATGGAACTATCTTGGTGCAAAAATCGGCGATCTCCCTGCATTGCGCATGAATTTCGTGGTACAGCTTGCCGGCGTCCTGGCAGCAGTGATCTTGCCTGGTGCCTTGGGCCTGGCGGTTTGTGCCGCCCTGGTGGGCAGCACGTTCGTGGGTACGGTGATGCTCACCCAACGCATCGGCCGGGCCCTGCATCCGCACCAGGGGCCGCGACTGTCAGCGGCAATGGTGTCGGTCTACGGCTTCACCCAGATGGCCGGCCCGTGGCTCACCAAGCAATGGCTGGAAGCCGGTGGTACCCTGACCACGGCCTTTGGCATCGGGGTGGTGGCGTTGGCTCTTGGAGCG
Organism: Marinobacter sp. UBA3604; assembly: GCF_002375325.1. Taxonomy (NCBI): domain Bacteria; kingdom Pseudomonadati; phylum Pseudomonadota; class Gammaproteobacteria; order Pseudomonadales; family Marinobacteraceae; genus Marinobacter; species Marinobacter sp. UBA3604. Next base: position 128,050 of record NZ_DFMB01000036.1, on the reverse strand, counting down.
GTGTTTGCGTTTTTTGTGCCTTTGCCTGGGGGGGGCTGGCAGGACTGATCGTTAGGGGGCATGAGCGGGGTGGTGGAATTATTTTCCTTGGGAATGGAACTCGCTTCGCTCAGACACCCATTCCTGGCGGAAAATAATTCCACCACCCCACTCTTATGTAACGCACAGTTATCGCGTCTGAGGAGGTATGAGCATCGCTGTTTCGTACAAACCGGAGCAGGCCCATAGTACGCTTTTGAGAAATCGACGAGTTACCTAAGGGTGTGGGTGTGTTTTATCTTTCAATAAAGAAAATGGTGTCCGAGCGAAGCGAGTTCATTTTCATTTGAAAAATAAAACACACCCACGCCCCTCCCCCAACCCAACCAGTCCTGAACACAGCCAAAAACAAATGCTCCCAATCAACAACATCATCCCGGACCTCCTGAACACCCTGGAGTCCCAAACAACCATCCTGCTACAGGCACCACCGGGCGCCGGCAAAACCACCAGGGTGCCACTGGCTCTGATGGATGCTCCCTGGCGTGAGGGTCGCAAGATCCTGATGTTGGAGCCGAGACGTTTGGCAGCCCGGTCGGCGGCAAGGTACATGGCCGGGCAGATGGGAGAGAAGCCGGGCCAGGCGGTGGGTTACCGCACGCGGCTGGATACGCGGGTGACGTCGGCGACGGTGATCGAAGTGGTCACCGAAGGCATTCTCACGCGGTTGATCCAGAATGATCCGGCGCTGGAAGACTACGCCGTTGTGATTTTCGATGAGTTTCACGAACGGTCATTGCAGGCTGATCTTGGGCTGGCGTTGGTGCGGGAAGCCCGCCAGGCCTTGAGGGAGGACCTGCGGATCATCGTCATGTCCGCCACGTTGGATACCGCACCCATCGCCCGGTTGCTGGGTGATGTGCCGGTGCTGAGTAGTGACGGCCGGGCGTTCCCTGTGGAGGTGGCGTATCGCCCCATTCCGCGTAATGGCCGGATCGAGCAACAGGTGGTGTCCGTTATTCATGAGGCACTGGCGGATCAGAGTGGGTCGTTGCTGGTGTTTCTTCCCGGTGCGGGCGAGATTCGTCGGGTTGAGCGTCAGCTTCAGAACCAGACAGGCAACGATGTGATCGTGGCACCGTTGTACGGCAACCTGAAAAGCGAGGAGCAGGACCGGGCCATCGCGCCGGCGCCCGAAGGTTACCGCAAAGTGGTTCTGGCCACGGCTATTGCCGAATCCAGTCTCACCATTGAAGGCGTGCGCGTCGTCATCGACAGCGGTCAACAACGCCGGGCGGTGTTTGATGCCAACAGCGGTATGACACGGCTGGTGACGGGCTGGGTGTCAAAAGCGTCTGCGGAGCAGCGCAAGGGACGGGCCGGGCGTATTGAGCCTGGCGCCTGTTACCGGCTGTGGAGCGAGTCCGCCCAGTTTGGTCTGGCCGAGTTCACCCCGCCGGAAATACAGGAAGCGGACCTGGCACCCCTGGTGCTGGAACTGGCGCAATGGGGCGCGCGGTCGCCGGATCAGCTGGACTGGATTGACCCGCCCCCTGCTGCGCACTGGCAGCAGGCTGTGGCGTTGTTGCAGTGGCTGGATATGCTGGATGCCGACAGCGCCATTACCGAACATGGCAAGGCGGCGCGGGACATGGGCGTTCATCCACGGCTGGCGCACATGATTCTACGCGGACGGGACATTGGCCATGGCTATCTCGCGGCCGAGTTGGCGGCGCTGCTGGAAGAACGGGATCTGGCGGGCCGATCAGCCGGGGCGGATATGCAGGAGCGGGTCAGGATGCTGCGGGGTTCTGGCCCGAGACAGGGTGTGGATACCGCCAGGGTGATATCGATCACCAAGTCGGTGTCCCGCCTGGCGGCAGGGCTTGAACGACCACAGGCGATGCCCTCCGAGGATGAGGTAGGACGCGTGCTCGCACAGGCCTACCCGGACCGGATTGCCCGTAAACGGCGGGGCGAAGCACCGCGATACCAGCTCAGCAACGGCCGCGGCGCAGCCCTTCGCAGCGACGACAGGCTGGCTCGCTATGAGTGGCTGGTTGCCGCTGAACTGGACGGCAAGGCCAGGGAGGCCACGATTTATCTTGCTGCACCGGTTACCCCAGCGGTGCTGGAACAGGACCTGTCCGGTCACATTGAAGAATACGAGGAGGCGGTCTGGGACGAGCGACGCGGAACCGTGGTGGCCCGTCGCGTCCGAAAACTGGGGCAGTTGGAGCTGGAGGAAACAGCCTTGCCGGCCCCGTCACCGGAACTGGTGCAGCAGGGGCTGCTCGCCGCCGTGCGCAAGAAGGGCCTTGGGAGCCTGCCATGGACGCCGGCGGCGGAGCAGTGGCTTGCCCGGGTCACCCTGCTGGCAGAGTACTTTTCCGGAGAATGGCCAACGGTCAGCGAGCGCTGGCTGACAGATAACCTGGAAACCTGGCTTGGTCCGTTCCTGGCAGGGATGACCCACTGGCGTGACCTGGACAAGCTCAACCTGAGCCAGGCTCTTGCCAGCCTGCTGGAGTATCCGCAACAACAGGCACTGGAAGACCTGGCGCCCACCCGCCTGACGATCCCAACCGGCCAGTCCGTGGCGCTGGATTACACCGCAGAAAACGGCCCTGTATTGGCGGCCAAGCTCCAGGCGCTGTTCGGCTGGACCAAAACTCCTACGGTTGCCGGAGGCCAAGTGCCCGTGGTGATCCACCTGCTGTCCCCAGCCCAGCGCCCTCTGGCCGTCACGGCCGACCTGGCAAGCTTCTGGCAGAACGCCTACCCGGAGGTCCGCAAGGACATGCGCGGTCGGTATCCCAAGCACCCCTGGCCGGAAGATCCCCTGACGGCCGATGCGAGTCAGGGGACTAAGAAGCGTCCTCCCCGCTCTATTGGCAAAGGGTGATGTCGTTACGAAAAGCGAGGGTTTGGCGGTGCTTTGATTTCGAGCTCTCCGACAAACCCAGGAAAAATCAGGGTAAATTGTCGCGACAACTGTTGTTAACTAAGGGTATGGGGGTGTTTTATTTTTCAATAAAGAAAATGGTGTCTGAGCGAAGCGAGTTCATTTTCATTTGAAAAATAAAACACCCCCATGCCCCGCCCCCTAAACCCCCAGTCCAACCCAAAGCCAAAGCAAAGAATAAACATTGCACCCAACCCAAACCTGTATAAAATGCGACCAACCCAACCACGCACCCAACCCAAATGAAACTGGTCTCCTTCGACATATTCCGCACCCTCGGCTTCCCGAATACCAAAACCCTCAAGCCCGAACAGTTCCTGGCCCACAAAGAGCTGCTTAAAGACGCAGACTGGGTGCTGTTCCCGGAATACTGGCAGCTGAATGCCCTCGTACACGGGCTGAAATGCCGCGTTTTCCCCAGTGTCGCCAGCTATCGCATCGGCCACGACAAGGTGGAAATGACCCGGGCTTTCCAGGCGGTCGCACCTGAACACACTCCGTGGACTCTGATTGAAGCCAATGGCCCGGAGGAACAGCAGGCGGTGTGGGATGCCATGGTCGTGCCCTTCGTGGCCAAGCTGCCCAAAGCCAGCATGGGCGAAGGTGTGTGGTTAATCGAAAACAAAGCCGACTGGCAGCGTTATTGTGAGCGAACCCATGTTCTTTATGCCCAGGAATACCTGCCGATTGATCGGGACGTGCGGGTGGTGATTGTCGGGGACAAAGTGGTATCCGCCTATTGGCGAACCCAGGCGGACCAGGGGTTCTACAATAACGTGTCGCAGGGTGGGCGCATCGACCGGGGGCCAGTGCCTTCCGTGGTAACCGATCTGGCACTGCGCCTTGCGCGGGAGCTGGAGGTGGATCACGCGGGGTTTGATATTGCCCTGGTGGAGGGGTATCCCTACGTGCTTGAGTTCAATCGGCTATTCGGCAATCAGGGACTCGGTCAGGGTAGTGATCTGAAAACTGCGATTCTGGATTACCTGCAGCGCCAGGCCGAGCCCGAAGACCCGAACGGCCCCACCGGGCCGGCGCCGTTGTGGCCAGTCGCAGTGTGAGCTGAAGGCAAAAGGGCCAGACGGTGGTTATGGGTAGATATGCTCATATCACGCCCCCGGAAAAGAACCGATGATCGCGCGATTGACGGGTACCGGATCGGTACCTATGTTGTTTGAACGACCCGTTTGCCCTTTGGAGGGAAACCCTATCCATGACCGAATCCACCAACGCCATCATCACTGACTACTACGACGCCGAGACCTTTGCCCGTATCAAGGCATTTGCCGATACCAAGGACACGCCCTGCGTCGTGATTGATACCGCGACCATCAACCGCCAGTACGATGAACTGGTGGAAGGCTTTCCCTATGCCAACGTCTACTATGCGGTGAAGGCCAACCCTGCCCCGCAGGTTCTGACGATGTTGCGGGACAAGGGCGCCAGCTTTGATATCGCGTCGGTGTACGAACTCGACAAGGTCATGGGCCTGGGTGTGACGGGCGACCGCATCAGTTACGGCAACACCATCAAGAAGGCCAAGGACATCCGCACCTTCTACGAGCGAGGTGTTCGCCTGTACGCGACGGATTCGGAAGCGGACCTGCGCAACATCGCGAAGGCGGCTCCGGGCTCGAAAGTGTATGTTCGCATCCTGACCGAAGGCACCCTGACCGCTGACTGGCCGCTGTCCCGCAAGTTCGGCTGCCAGACCGACATGGCCATGGACTTGCTGATCCTGGCCCGCGATCTGGGTCTGGTGCCTTACGGCGTGTCCTTCCACGTGGGCTCCCAGCAACGGGAAATCGGCGCGTGGGACGCCGCCCTGGGCAAGGTGAAGGTGATTTTCGAGCGTCTGAAGGAAGAAGACGGCATCGAACTGAAGATGATCAACATGGGCGGCGGCTTCCCGGCCAACTACATCACCCGTACGAATGACCTGAAAACCTACGCGGAAGAGATCAAGCGTTTCCTGGATGAGGATTTTGGCGATGATTTGCCGGAGATTATTATCGAACCGGGCCGCTCGCTGATTTCCAACGCAGGTGTTCTGGTAAGTGAAGTGGTGCTGATTTCACGTAAATCGCGTACTGCCCTACACCGTTGGGTATTCACCGATGTTGGTAAATTCGGTGGCTTGATCGAAACGCTTGATGAATCCATCAAGTTCCCGATCTATACCGAGAAATCCGGCGAAGGCGAGGACTGTGTAATTGCAGGCCCAACCTGCGACAGCGCCGATATCATGTACGAACACCACAAGTACCCGTTGCCGCTGAATTTGGCCATCGGCGACCGCATGTACTGGCTGTCCACCGGTGCCTACACTACGACGTACAGTGCCATAGAGTTTAACGGTTTCCCCCCGTTAAAGGACTATTACATCTAAGCCAGCGGTAAGGACGTGGGGTGGGGGTATATTTTCCGCCAGAAATGGGTGTCTGAGCGAAGCGAGTTCCATTTCCAAGGAAAAAATACCCCCACCCCGCGGCCCGGCAAAGCATAGATCAATGGCACCAGACAGAGGGTCAACTTTCGGGTTGGCCCTTTTGTCGTTTCAGGTCCAGGGTAAAGGTCAGGGGAAGAACCAGAACGCAATAGGCGATGATAAAGATAATGGCGTATCGGGCGTCGTTGCCCCAATCGGCCAGTAACCCGCCGATCATGGGAACAGAAAACGCCACCGTGTAACCAACCAGAAAGTTTCCTGCTGAGAGTCGCCCCGTTTCTCTTGATTCCACCAGTACAGGGGGTAAAGCCACCAGCAGGATCAGCAGAATGCCGGCCGTGAAGCTCATAAACGTTGCGCTGGCTATTGACCACCAGCCAGTAAAGACGACCGTTCCCACTGTGCCCAGGATGCTGCAGGTTGCCATCACCATGATGGGGCCTTTGAGGCCTACCCAATATCTCGCCATTTTCAGCATGACCAGGGAGGCGATCACCTGGGCGAAGTTATACCAGAACAAGGCGTCCGCCAGCATGTCGAAGTTGCCTTGTTGCTCCAGGATATTGCCCATGTAGGCGTTAAGGCCGAAGAACAGGGAGCCTGACAGGCCCAGCAGCAGGCCAATTCGCAGAGTCAGTGGGTTTTTCCAATCAGGCAGCCATGCCGGTTTCTTTACAGGTCGGGCCATTTCTCTTCGGGGCAGGAACAGAGCGGCAGCGACCAGCAACGCGGGCAGTGACCAGGCCAGCAGGGTGGCGCGCCAGCTGTCGTCCATCAATGGCATCAGTACTGGAAGAGTGATGCCGGCGCCGATGAATTCGCCCATCAGCATGCCGTTCATGTAGATAGCGGAGCCGATGGCCAGATGTTTGGGTTCGAGCCACCGTGGCAGGAGTGCCGGCAGGGAGGGCTGCATCATGGCCACACCCAGGCCCATGACGGCACTCGCCAGCATAAGCGTGATGGTATCGGGTGACAGCCCGCGACCGGCGGAACCGATGACCATGATCACCATGGCCAGCGCCAGGGTATTGCGTGGGCCCATCCGTGCGATGGCCAGGGAACCGGGCATGGAACCGACAGCCAGCATCAATATTGGAAGAGTGGTGAGCGCACCGGTCAGAGCCTGGGACAGGCTGAGTTCGTCGCTGATGAACGGCGCCAGGGGAGGTGCAACCAATACCGGTATGCGCAGGTAAACACCGGCAAGCCAAAGCAACACCGCCACCGGAAGCAGCTTGGCTGCCGGTGGCGGTGTTGTTGTGCCTGAAACGTCAGCCACTGGGGCCGGGCTTAGTTGTCGCCGGTGTCCGCGATGTAAGCGCCGTCTTCGTCGTGGACTTCACGGCCGGTGACGGGCGGGTTGAAGGCACAGATCAGTCGCATGTCTTCGGTGCCACCACGCAGCGTGTGCGGGTCGTTCTTGTCCAGCGCGTAAAGCGTGCCATCGGAAATCTCGTGGGTTTCGCCAGTGGCCTTGTCGTAGATGCTGCCGTTACCGGCGACACAATATACAGCTTCAAGGTGATGCTTGTACCAGAGGTTCAGCTCGGCGCCCGCAGGGATGATGGTCTCGTGGAATGAAAAGCCCATGCCGTCTTTCTTCAACAGCATGCGGCGGCTGGTCCAGCCCGGCCCTGATACTTCGCGCTCGGTGCCGATGATGTCCTGAACTCGTACAATTTTCATACTTATCCCTCGCTGTGTGATGGAGCAGCCTTACAGTATAAACATCCCCGTCAGGTTCGGTTCAACCGCCAATCGTCGTAGGCGTCCAGCGACTGCTCGATGGCGGCTATAAAGGCTATCCTCATTTTGTCATCCAAGGCGCGCTTTTTCCGGCAACGTTCAAAGGCCTGATGGATGGTCCGGCGTTGCCTGCGGTCGAGTTGCTCAAGCCAATGGTCATCGGCAGGTTCAAGATCCAGCAGGTCCCGGCCGGCATGATTTCGGTGGCTGATATGCCACCAGTGATTAACGGCCCTTCCTAATACAACATAGCCGAATTGGCTGTCTTGTACAGGCCCGAAGGTGGCGGTCCTGAGCCCGTTTTTCAGTACACCGGTATTGAGCACCGGCAGTGCCAGGCGGTCGCCGTAAAAATAGCTGCCTGCGGCACCGATCAGCCCGCCTACCAGGGCTCCGGCGCCCAGTGAATGGCCAAGGGTCAACGCATCCACCCCGGCCCCGCTCACGGCACCGGCCCCGAAGCCTGCGGTGGCCAGGTAGCGGCGGTTTACTCCCCAGGCTTTGTGGCTGTCTTCGCTGAACAGGTCGTGTTCACTGTGCCATTCCAGTTCCGCTTCCTGTCGTTGTACACGGTGATGCTCGTAGAGCTTCTCAATGGCAATTCGAAGGTGCTGTTCCCGTTTTCTCTGGTTGTCATACCAGCTTTTGCGCAACTGTGCGGCCAGGTCGTGATCGGAGATTTCGCTGGTCTGGAGCGTGGTCAGTGTCCGTTTTTCGCGGAAGGACATCATGTCTTCCAGGCTGCGGGCGATGAGTGTGGCCGCTTGGGTGCGGCGTTGCCGTCTCTGCGCCGAGAGAAACGCCGTCGCGCTGTCCAGGGGCTGCTCCCAGTCCGGCTCAAGTTGCCCAAAGGCCCGCAACAAGCTGAGGTGTTGCTCGAAGGGCGCGCGAACCGCATCAAAGGTCCGGACAACCTGGAAAAACTGGCCGAGCGCCCTGGCCCAGGTGTCGCTGTAGTCGTCTTCACCAATACTGTTGATCAAGGCGAGGCTCGGCCGGCCGGTCCAGCGCAGGATGGTCATCTCCGCTTCATGCTGGGTGCTGTAGGGAACCGAACCGTCAACCACGTAGATAATGCCCGCGCCTTCAATGAGCGGTTGCAAGAGCTCGCATTCATCGACAAAGCCGTTGTCCTGGCGGTGTTGGACCACAAAGGCCTCGGCGGTTTCGGCCCGGTCAGAGGCAGACACGCTGTGGGCTTCAAGCCATTCCAGTACACGCCGGGGGCGTTGGAACCCCGGCGTGTCCACCAGTGTGTACAGTGTCTTGCCATCGACAGCCAACGGATAGGCCTGATGTTTACGGGTGGTTCCAGGCTCCAGCGCGATGGCAATGGCGTCGTTCTGGGACAGCGTGGCCACAATGCTGGATTTGCCCTTGTTGGGGTGGCCGACCACGGCAAACACGGGGGCTTTCATTATTCGTCCTGGTCCTGCAGTGCGCGGTGCATAAGGATATCCGGCGGTGTTGTCATCGGCGTGCTGACCACCATCCTCTCATCCTCCGTACGCTCCGCAAACCGCAGCCACTGGCTGAGTTGATGGTCAGGTGGCGACTGGTCTGGTTGAGCTGCCATCGGTACCAGCGCAATGGTGGTCTGCCTTGGCCATGTTTCGCGGGCCTGTTGTAGAAAATCCGCAAGCTCGCCGGTGGGTGGTTCCCAACTGCGGGTGACGATAATGGCCGCTGGAGTGAGAGCACTGGTCAGTCGCTGGTTTGCCAGTTCGATGATGTGATGGTCGTGCTCGAGCGAGGCGCTACCGCCGGCGGCGAGGGGCTCCTGGTCTCCTGCGATGATGGTTTGCGGCAGCGCTGGCCTGCCGGCTTCCGCCCAGCGAATAATAGCCTGGGCCCTGGGGATAGGCTGCAATTTCGCAGACGTTGTCGTATCCGGTTGGTCGGCGGCGTCATTGTGGCGATTGCCCGTGTCCACGGTGGGTGTCTCCATGCGGTACTGGAGGGCGACCCAGCCATGATGGGCTCGGAGCGCCTTACGCGCGCGCATGTGGGGATGAACGATCGCCACCACCAGCAGAGCGAGCCGGGGCAGGACGACATAGATCATCCAGACCATTGCCACGAACGGCCACCAACTCCCCCAGAGGGCCGGATCGGTCGTTGTGGAAGACTGGCTGCGGAAGAACCGGGTGGCATCCACCAGTTCGCGGTCCGGCATCGCCGCAGGCCACAGATGCTGCCAGGGTGTGGCGATGGCGGATAGCATGCGGTAGTAGCTGTCGGTGCCGGTATTCAGGGTGGTGCTCCAGCCAAAGGCGAGATCCTGGATCACCACCAGTACCAGCAGGGTTATCAGTCCGGCGACACCAAACGCCAGTCCGCCGGTATGGGCGGCACGGGCCATTAACAGTGGTTGCAGTGTTCGCAGGGCGCCCGAGTGGCGTGCGACCGCAAACTTCCTCAGCAACCAGCGCCAGGGCTGCCAGCCGGCAAAGGCCTGGACAGTGGTAACCACAGCGAGGATGCACTGGAGCAGCACGAAGGCCAGGATCACCGTCAGATTGATTCGCTGGCCACCGTCGTAGAACAGTAGCCCCAGCATGGCGAGCGTTCCGGCAACGAGCCCCGCCAGGGCAAAACCTGTGGTCACCCTTCGCCAGAATTTCAACGGGTCATCGGTCGGTCCACGGCGGGACAGGCGCCTGACATGTTCAAGCCACCGATCCGGGCCCGGGCTGACGCCCTGGTTGTGGCAGTCCAGGGCAAAACGGCGATCCCGCCGGTGCAGGAACACCGGGTTCTGGTCGCGGTCGCGCTGAACCTGATTGTCGAACTCCAGTAATCGTCGAATGGCGCTGTCTGGCATCGAGTATCCTGATCGACTGGGCGGTGAGAGCCGCTGCGGAATGCTAGGATAAGGGTCTAGGATGATAAGGGTATCCCATAAACCGGTGTCGGACCTACCATGACCAACCACCTCATGAACCTTCGTCACGTCCCCGACGACGAGGCGGACGAAATACGCGAGCTGTTCGAGACGCACAACGTGTCCTACTACGAGACGCCTCCCAGTCGCTGGGGTATCAGCATGGGTGGATTCTGGGTCCACGACAATGAGGAGGCCCAACGAGCCCGGGAATTGCTGCAGACCTACCAGAAGGAGCGCCTGCAGCGTCAGCGTGACGCTTACGAGGAGGATCTGGCGGCGGGCCGGGTCGGCGGATTCTGGCATCGGCTTCGCCGCAAGCCGGTGACAACCCTGGCGGCTTGCCTGGCCATCGTTGTCATCCTGGCATTAACAATTGCTCCGTTTGTGACTCTTTAGTCACTCCGGCCGCTTTTCCGTGTGCCGGATCAGGAAGTCTGTGGCTTTCTCAACAGCATTGCCGGCCGTCAGGAAACTGGTGATGTGGCCTCGCAGGTGCATCAGGTAAAGCTCACTCTCAACGTGATGCTCCGCAAGGCGTGCCCGAAAATCCCGCGCCTGATCCGCAGGCACCAGCATATCCTGGGCGCCATGGAACAGGAAAAACGGAGGCGTGCCGGCGGTAATGTGGGTGATCGGCGAGGCGGCCTCATAAACACCCGGAATGTCCTGCAGATCACCGCCCAGGAACTGACGGATCAGCTTTCCGGACCCGAAGGTTCGCAGGTCGGCCGGCAAGCCACCGGCAACAACAGCCACCGGCCGCGCGTCCGCGCCTCCGTGTGGTTGGTTCAACGGGTGTTGGCTTTCGGCAATCACGGCCAACAAGCTGACCAGGTGAGCGCCGGAAGAAAAGCCAAATGCACTGATCGCATTCCGGTCCAGGTTGTAGGCTCCCGCCCTGGCATGAAGCCAGTTCATGGCTATCTGAAGATCGTGGAGTTGCGCCGGGAAGGTGTGTTCAGGTGCAAACCGATAATCAATGTTCATCACGGCAAAGCCCCGGCCGGCCAGGTGCTCTGCGATCCATGTCATGTCCTTCCGCGAACGCCGTTCCCAACCACCGCCATGCACCAGGAGTACTGCAGGTGCGGGGTCGGGGCTGTCTGGCAGATAAAGATCCGCCTGGAGCTCCTGAGGCCAGTTGTCCGGGGAATAGGTGATGCCAGTTGTGGTGCGAAAGCCGGTATCGGGTACCGACACCGTTTCCGCTGGCGCGTTCAGGTGTGAGGCGCAGGCAGATAGCAAGGTGCTGGCGGCCAATGCCAGCAGGCGGTTGATGTGCATGGACTCTCCGTTCATCCGGGCGGAAACGAAGACTTATACGTCTCGAATATGACCACGGATGCATTGTGCGGTGCTCAGCGCTGTCCTGAAAACGGGACACTGTCCTGGCTTCAGGACAATGTCGCGAGACGGCCCGTAGAGGGCATTTCCGCCCACCTCCCCCTCTAACCACTGTCCGGAAATCCGGAAATAGTGCTTGAGAATTAGAGCAATTCAAAGAAAAAGCAATGAAAATCAACGTCCTGCTGTATTGGCACAGGATACGCATGGCCCCTGTTATGGTACCCGGCTTCGTTCGTGTACGCCGGGTTCTCATGTCTAACAAAAACAACAGGGAACAACCTATGAAAACGCTATTTCAGTACACGCTGATTGGTGCGGTGGCTCTGACGGGTACCGCCTGCAACGACAGCAGCAGCAAGAAACCGTTCAACCAGCTCCCGGGATTCATCCAGGGAGAGGTCCATTCCACTCAGTATGATGGCGTCACCGATGATCTCCTGACCGGTGGACTTGGCGCCAGCGGCCTGGCCAGTGCAACGGCACCGGCCTTTGATGATCCGCTCAACCCCACGCCTGAAGAACTCCGGACGCTGGCCATCTACAACAACTATCGGGCTCTTGTGGACACCGTGCCCGGTGGTGGTTACGGCGAATTCTTTGGTCCCCAGGTCGATAGCAGTGGTGAGGGGCTGATTGCGGGTAATGAATACCTGGCTTACATGACGGTTAATGGCAGTGATGTGCCGGTGACCGTGATGGTCCAGGTTCCGGCCAGTTTCGACCCCGAGCAGGCCTGTATGGTAAAGGCGCCCTCGTCCGGCTCCCGCGGCATATACGGCGCAATCGGTACCGCCGGCGAATGGGGCCTGAAGAAAGGCTGCGCCGTGGTCTACACCGACAAGGGCACGGGAACCGGTTCCCACAACCTGGCCACCAACTCTGCCCAGCGTATCGACGGTACTCTTACCCAGGCGGATGAGCCGGTGCAGTTCCGGGCCGATCTGGATGCCCAGGCGCGGGCTGATTTTGATGCCGCCTGGCCGGACCGTTTCGCCTACAAGCACGCTCACTCCAAGGCCAACCCCGAGGCTGACTGGGGGCGGCATGTACTGCAGTCGATTGAGTTCGGCTTCTATGTGCTGAACGAGGAATTCGGGCAGGAAACCGGTAATGGCCGCAAAGTGATCAAGGTGAAGCCGAAGGATACCCTGGTGATTGCGTCCAGCGTTTCCAACGGTGGTGGGGCTTCGGTCCGTGCCGCTGAGCTTGACGATAAGGGGCTGATCGACGGGGTGGCGGTGTCGGAGCCCAACGTCAATCCGCAGGTGGATACCAGCTTTACCATCCGCCAGGGCAGTGGCCCCGAACTGGCCGAACACAGCCGCAGCCTGCTGGATTACACCACAGCGCTGGCGGTGTATCAGGGTTGCGCGAACATTGCACCGGAAGTGCGTGATGTGGCACCACTGAACGCCACATTCAACAACTTCACGATTGCGGAGAACATCTGTAACTCACTGGCCAACAAGGGCCTGGTGACAGGCGCTACCACCGACGACCGCGCCTCCGATGCGCTGCGCATCCTGGAAGAGGAAGTGGGTATCCAGCCGGAGCAGAACCTGCTGGCACCGGTTCATTTCGGGCTGGCGGTTGCCCAGAGCATCTCCACCACCTATGCCAACGCCTACGGTCAGGCCGGTGTTGAGGACAGGTTGTGTGATATCAGCCTGGCGGCTACGGGGGCTGGCGGAGCGGTCACGCCGATCACTGCGGCGCAGGAAGCAGCGCTGTTCTCCGCGAGTAACGGTATTCCCCCCAGTGCCGGGGTGAATCTGGTGTACGACGGTGCCGAAGGTCAGCCCACCAATCTGGGTGCCAGTGCATCGCCCAGCACCAGTCAGCAGGATTACGGTCTGGATGCTCTGCTGTGTCTGAGAAGCCTTGCCCTGGGCACCGATGCCGTGACCGGAAGCCCGCTGTCGGGTGATGCCGCGGAATGGTCAGAGCGTATTGCTGATGGCGTTGAGCAAATTCGCGCGTCTGGCAACCTGCGGGGCAAGCCAGCGGTCTTTGTGACCGGTCGTGCCGACGCCATCCTGCCCATCAACCACACCTCGCGGCCCTATTTCGGGCTGAACCAGCGGGTTGAGGGCAGCAACAGCAAGCTGAGGTATTACGAGATTCTCAATGCCCATCACCTGGATGTCCTCAACGGCTTTCCGGGTATTGCGGACCGGTATGTGCCGCTGCATCACTACTTCTTCCAGGCCCTGGATCTGGTGTGGGCGAACCTTGCCGATAAGCAGGCATTGCCGCCCAGTCAGGTGGTCAGAACGGTACCGCGTGGCGATATGGCCACCCCTCTGTCTGAGGCTAACCTGACCCCGATCGATCCTGCCCCGGATGCCGGCGACCGCATCGTGTTCGCTGACGATCAGGTACAGATTCCAGACTGACACACCTGTCGGTCGGCCCGGGCAGGTTCCGGGCCGGCATTGTTTGCCCCTGTTCCGGGGGCGCCATATACTTCCGTCTCTGCACCCGGTTCGCCGGGTGCTCTGGATATTGCCATGAATAACATCCAACCCGGTGGTACAGGGTACATGACAGAGCTGTTTACCGAGAATAACAAGAGTGGCCTGACCAGGGATCTGATCGAGGCACTGTTTCCCATGTTTGAGGAAGCCAGTGCCGGCGCGATTGCGGTTGACCATCAAAGCCGTATTACCTGGATCAACAACAGTTATGCCCATCTGCTCGGGTTGGAAGACCCCAGGGCCGTCATCGGTAAACCTGTTCGCCAGGTGATCCCCCAGAGCCGCATGCCGGAAGTGGTGGAAACCGGTAAACCCTTGCTGCTCGATATCATGGAGCACAGCAAGCAACAACTGGTGGTGACCCGGCTGCCGTTTTATGACGACGAAGGGCGCATCATGGGGGCGGTGGCGTTTGTGCTGTATGACGACCTGCAACCGCTGACGCCGTTGGTGGCCAAGTACCGTCGCCTGCACCAGGATCTGGCCGCAGCCCGCAAGGCGCTGGCGAAGAAAGCGCGTGGCACTCGCTACAACCTCGCCGACTTTGTGGGGGCCAGTCCCGCAGCGCTGGAGGTGAAGCGCCGGGCCCGATTGGCGGCCGGTCGTGACATGCCGGTGTTGTTGTTGGGAGAAACCGGCACAGGCAAGGAGGTGCTGGCGCAGGCCATTCATTCCGTTTCAACCCGTGCCGAAAAACCTTTCGTGGGCGTGAACGTTGCGGCTATTCCAGACAACCTGCTGGAAGCTGAATTTTTCGGCGTGGCACCCGGAGCCTACACCGGGGCGGATCGCCGCACCCGGGAAGGCAAGTTCCAGCTCGCCAACGGCGGCACCCTGTTTCTGGATGAAGTCGGGGATATGCCACTGCCGTTGCAGGCAAAACTGCTGCGGGCGTTGCAGGAAGGTGAGATTGAGCCTCTGGGCTCCAACAAGGTGGCCTCGGTGCATGTGCGGGTCATTGCCGCGACCAGTCGCAACCTGGAGGCGATGATTGCCGAAGGTGAGTTCCGGTCGGACCTGTATTACCGGCTGAACGTGCTGGAAATCCCTATTCCTCCGTTGCGGGACCGCCTGGCCGATCTGGGCGTGCTGTGTGAGGCCCTGCTGGGTGAAATCTGCGACGGTCTGGAGATGCGGGGTGAAATCACCGACGCTGGTGTGGCAGCTTTGGGCGGTTACGACTGGCCCGGTAATATCCGTGAGCTGCGCAATGTGCTGGAGCGGGCCCTGACCATGGGTGAAGACGGTGGTCTGCTGGACGCCGATGCCATTTTCAAGGTGTTGCCCCGCAATGGCAACCGGCCAGCCTCATCGCTGGTGCCACAGCCAGTGCGTCCACTGGCTAAAACCCTGGCCGATGCCGAAGCCCAGGCAATTGAAGAAGCGTTGGTCGCCAGTCGTGGTAATCGTACCCGGGCAGCCAAACTGCTGGGTATTTCGCGTTCGGTGCTTTACGAAAAACTCGCCAAGATGTCCTGAAATCAGGACACCTGTCCTGTTATCCGTACAAACCCCTACGACGGATGTCTATATGCGTCCGGTTTTCCGGACTGTCTGTCATGTGCGATGTCTTTCCTCGTTTTTATCTGTTTGATAAATAACAAAATATTGTGATTGGCACAGTGCCTGCTATATCCCGGATGCAGGACGTCAGAACAACGCAGAAAACAAGACTGGCGCTATCGTTGGACCCAAAACACATCTTGTCTGTCTCGTTTCCTGCGATGTCTGACTACACTCAGATAAGGCCCGTCGGGAACGTTCCTGTTTGGCCGAATACAACAACAATGCTAGGAGACTTGCCAATGAAACTCTTCAAGGCACTTACCGGTATCGCCGGTGCGATCGCCCTGACTACCGGATCGGCGTTCGCAGATGACCTGCGCTGGAAAATGCCGGTCGCCTTCGCCACTAACCTGCCCGGCCTGGGGTCACCTGCTGCCTGGGTCGCCGACAACCTCAATACCGCTTCCGATGGCAGCATCCAGGTTCGGGTCTACGAGCCCGGCAAGCTGGTACCTGCGTTCGATATTCTGCAGTCGGTTTCCGATGGCAAGGTATCCGCCGGCTACACCTGGATTGGTTACGACCAGGGCAAGGTGCCAGCGATTCCCTTGTTTGCCGCTGTTCCGTTCGGCATGAAGCCACCCGCCTATATCGGCTGGTATTACTTCGGCGGTGGGCATGAAATGCTGCAGGAAACCTATGCCAATAAAGGCTTCGATGTACACGCACAACTGTGCGGCATCATTGGGCCTGAAACAGCGGGTTGGTACTCCAAGCCCATCGAAACACTGGAAGACTACAAAGGCCTGAAGATCCGCTTCGCCGGCCTGGGTGGCAAGGTTCTGGAGAAGCTTGGCGCGTCCGTCACCATGATGCCCGGCGGCGAGCTTTACCAGGCACTGGAGAAAGGCACCATTGATGCCACCGAATTCTCCATGCCCGCCATCGACCAGATTCTCGGCTTCAATCAGGTGGTCAAGTACAACCTGTTCCCGGGCTGGCACCAGCAGTTCACGGCTCAGTATATGCTGATCAACAAGGATGAGTGGGCTCGTGCGACTGACGCCCAGAAGGCGCTGGTTGAGGCTTCTTGCACCGCAGCGACCACGCGTGGTCTCGCAGAAGGCGAGTACAAGAACGGCAAGGTTCTGGCCGAGTTCCAGGACAAGGGCGTTCAGGCCGATCAGATCCCCCGCGACGTTCTGCTCAAGCTGAAGGAAGTAACTCAGGAAGTGCTCGAAGAAGAAGCCTCCAAGGATGCTGACTTCAAGCGCGTCTATGAAAGCCAGCAGGAGTTCATGGAATCCTACAAGGTGTGGGACACCCGCGCCTATGTTCCGGCGGACCTGTAAGGTTCGGGGCTGACCCCGAGATGCCGACCAGAGTGTCGGTATTCTCTGATTAAGTCTGGATGGCCCTTCGGGGCCATCCTTGTTTCACGGCAGGCTTTCTGAACGAGGAACTGTTGTATGACAGTGTCTGATAAAGGCTCACCGCCCGATGTGCATGCATCGGCGTCGGACGCCGGTCAATTTATTCATCATCACACGGAATTCCCGACGACCTGGCTCAGCCAGTTTATGGACGGTGTAATTTCCGCAATAGGCAAGAGTGCTTCCTGGCTCTGGATCGTGGTCACCGGCGTGATCATCTATGCAGTGGTAGGTCGCTATGCCTTTGGCATGGGTTCGGTCACTCTGGAAGAAGTCCAATGGCATCTGGCCGGTGCAGGCTGGTTATTGGGGTTGGGCTATACCCTGGTGACGGATGACCATGTCAGAGTCGATGTGATCCATGAGCGCCTGTCTCTCAGGGGCCAGGCCTGGATCGAACTGCTCGGACTTGTATTCCTGCTGTTACCGTTTCTCGGGCTGGCAGTTTACGAAATGATCCCCTATGCCTTCAGTTCCTGGGCCCAGGGCGAGACCAGCCAAGCGCCTGCCGGGCTTCCTTATCGCTGGATTCTCAAGAGTATCCTGGCACTGTCTTTTGTTCTTCTGATTCTGGCAGCGCTATCCCGTCTGCTGAAAGTCACTGCTCTGCTTTTCGGTTTTCCGAAGCCAATTCGGATCGAGTCCGGGGATAACAATAAAGAGGATGCGTCCTGATGGAGCTTGAAACCCTTTTCGTAATCGGCATGTTCCTGACATTTGGAGCATTGTTGATGACCGGTTTTCCGGTTGCATGGGTGTTGGGTGGCACCGCAGTTATCTGGACCGTTGTCGGTGTAATCGCCGTCGAGAATTTTGGAGCAAATCTGTGGTTTGACTATTCCTCCTCCATGGGGCTCGTGCCCGAGCGGATATGGAAGGTTGTAAACAGCGAGACTCTTGTTGCTCTGCCCATGTTTATTTTCATGGGCATCATGCTTGACCAGTCCGGGGTGGCTGAGCGTTTGATGAACAGTATGGTCAAACTGTTTGGCGCTGTTCGCGGCGGCTATGCGGTAACCGTGATTGTTATCGGCGTACTGCTGGCCGCGACCACGGGTATCATCGGTGCGTCCGTTGTGCTGCTGGGCATGCTATCCCTGCCCGTGATGATGGAGAACAAGTACGACAAGGGATTTGCTGTGGGGACGGCCTGTGCGACTGGAACCCTGGGCATCCTGATTCCTCCGTCCATCATGCTGGTATTGATGGCGGATCGGCTGGCGGTTCCTGACGCGTCAGTTGGCGATCTGTTTATGGGTGCGTTCTTTCCTGGCCTTATGCTGGGGGCCATGTACGTGGCCTACGCCATTATCCGCCCAATGCTGCAACCGCACATTGCGCCGGTGCCCGAGGGTACTGAGAAAGTGACCTGGGGCATCGTCTGGGAAGTGGCAAAGGCCGTTGTGCCGACAGCCGCGTTAATTCTGGGCGTGCTGGGTTCTATCTTTGCCGGAATCGCAACACCAACGGAAGCCTCCGGTGTTGGCGCATTGGGCGCTTTGCTGTTGGCGCTGATGTCGGGTCGCCTGAGCATGAAAGTGCTCAACTCTTCCATGCAGCAGACAACCCGCACGGCGGCGTTCATTTTTGCCATTTTCCTGGGTGCCACGGCGTTCTCTGTCGTCCTCCGGGGGCTGGGTGGTGACCAGGTTATCGAGGACGCTCTGCTGGGACTGCCTTTCGGCCCCTATGGCGTGATTCTTACCATCCTGTTTGGTGTCTTTCTGCTCGGCTTCTTCCTGGATTGGGTCGAGATCACCCTGATCATCCTGCCGTTGGTGGCACCGGTGGTTCAGCAACTGGGCTTTGATCTGGTGTGGTTCACCATCCTCTTCGCCATGTGCCTGCAGACGTCGTTCCTGACGCCACCTGTCGGCTTTGCACTGTTCTACATCAAGGGTGTGGCACCGCCGGAAATCAAGGTGACCGACATCTACAAGGGCGTCATACCCTTCATCATTATTCAGCTGGTGGCTCTGGCGATTGTCTTCCTGGTGCCCGAAATCGCGACCTGGCTGCCTAGCGTGGCTTACGACTAAGGAGAGAGAAACATGCGTCTAGAAAACCGGATAGCCCTGATCACCGGGGCAGGGCGCGGAATTGGCCGGGCCATAGCCGAACATTATGGCCGTGAGGGCGCCCGGGTGGCCGTGGCCGACCTCACCCTGGAAAGCGCCCAGGACGCCGTTGATGCCATTGAAAAGGCAGGGGGCACCGCCATGGCCCTGGCCATGGACGTTACGGATGAGAAGGCGGTTGACCAAGGCGTGGCCGCCATCGTGGAAAAATGGGGTGGCCTCGACGTGGCCCTGGCCAACGCCGGTATCCAGCATATCGACCCATTGCATAAACTGGCCTTTGCCGACTGGCGTAAAGTGATGAATGTTCATCTGGACGGGGCGTTTCTGGTAACGCGAGCAGCCCTCAAACAGATGTACGCCAGTGGGGGCGGGACCATGTTGTATATGGGGTCTGTCCACTCCCTGGAAGCGTCTCCCCTCAAGGCGCCCTACGTGGCGGCGAAGCACGGCATGCTGGGCCTGTGCCGGGCGGTGGCGAAAGAGGGTGCCGAGCATGGTGTGAGTAGTAACATCATCTGCCCCGGTTTTGTCAGAACGCCCTTGGTGGACAAGCAGATCCCGGAGCAGGCCAAGGAGCTGGGCATTTCCGAAGAAGAGGTCATCAGTAAGGTTATGCTGAAGAATACCGTCGATGGCAAATTCACCACCCTGGAAGACGTCGCCGAGCTGGCAGTGCACCTGGCGGCCTTCCCCTCGGCGGCACTGACTGGCCAATCCATTGTGGTCAGTCACGGCTGGCATATGCAGTAAGCAACAGGAGAGACGGATGAGCAACACAGAACAATCACCAGTGGTCTGGTCTCCTTCGCAGGACA
This sequence comes from Marinobacter sp. UBA3604, assembly GCF_002375325.1. NCBI lineage: Bacteria > Pseudomonadati > Pseudomonadota > Gammaproteobacteria > Pseudomonadales > Marinobacteraceae > Marinobacter > Marinobacter sp. UBA3604. The sequence continues at coordinate 108,362 of NZ_DFMB01000036.1, read as the reverse complement.
CACTGAAACACTGCCAGATGGGCCAGTTCCAGGGTTGGCTGGAGCAACAGGGTTTCGGCCCGTTTGCCGATTACCACGCCCTCCACCGGTGGTCCATTGAGAACCTAGAGACCTTCTGGCAAAAGGTATGGGACTACTGTGGCCTGGTATGCGACACGCCAGTCGATGCCGTTCTGGGCAAACGTGATATGCCCGGCGCGGAGTGGTTCCCCGGTATGAAACTCAACTTTGCGGCCAACCTGCTGCGGTTGGCGGAAGGCGACCACGCCGAGCGCGAAGCGGTTGTGGCCTACTGCGAAACCCGCCCGGTACTGCGCCGCACCTACGCTGAATTGAAAGCGGACACCGGTGCCCTGGAAGCCTTCCTGCGCAACAAAGGGATTCGACAGGGTGACCGCGTGGCCGGTGTGGTCACCAATGGTTATGAGGCCCTTGTGGGTATGTTGGCGGCCACCAGCCTGGGCGCCGTCTGGAGTTCCGCGTCACCGGATTTCGGCGTGGGCGCCATCCTTGATCGCTTCGGCCAGATTGAGCCGGCAGCGCTGATCGTGGTCAACGGCTACGGCTATGGCGGCAAGGTCTTCAACCGCCAGGATGACTTCGCCGGCCTGATTGACGGCCTGCCCAGCCTGCGCTGCGTTGTCAGCATCGAACAGCTGCCAGGCGAACCCGCCGTCGCTGGCGACAAGGTTACCCACTGGGACGAGGCCCTTGCCGAGGGACAGGGCCAGGCGCCCTCCTTCACACCGTTGCCACCGGAGCACCCGGTGTACATCCTCTATTCCTCCGGCACCACCGGCAAACCCAAGTGCATCGTGCATGGCAACGCTGGCCTGCTGGTCAACCACGCCAAAGAACTGATGCTCCATGGCGATGTCGGCCCCGACGACCGCTTCCTGTACTTCACCACCTGCGGCTGGATGATGTGGAACTGGCAGGCGTCTGCCCTGCTGACTGGCGCGGCCGTCATCACGGTCGACGGCTCACCTGGCTACCCGGACCTGAACTATCTATGGCAGGTGGTGGCCGACGAGAAAGTCACCCATTACGGCACCAGCGCACGGTTCATCGCCGGCTGTCGCAAGGCTGAACTGGCCCCGGCGAAAAACCTGGACCTGACGGCCTTGAGAGTCGTCTTCTCCACTGGCTCACCCCTGTTGCCGGAAGACTATGACTGGATCTACAGCGACGGCGCCCCCAACGTATTGCTGGGCTCCATCGCCGGCGGCACCGACATCTGCGGCTGCTTCGTGGGCTCCACACCGCTGTTGCCGGTGCGCCGTGGCGAAATCCAGTGCCGCTTCCTGGGCGTTGACGCCGTGGCCTACGGCGACGACGGCCAGCCCGTCAGTGGCGGTCGAGGCGAACTCGTCTGCCGGCAGCCGCTGCCTTCCATGCCCGTCGCCTTCTGGGACGACCCCGGCAACGAGCGCTATAAAGACGCCTACTTCAACACCTTCCCGGATGTCTGGGCCCACGGCGACTTCATCGAATTCACCGAACACGGCGGCGCCGTCATCTACGGCCGTTCAGATGCCACCCTGAACCCAGGTGGCGTGAGAATCGGCACGGCTGAAATCTACCGCCAGGTGGAAACCGTGGCAGAGGTAAAAGACAGCCTCGTGGTCGGCCGCCAGATCGACGGCGACGTGGAAGTGGTCCTGCTGGTGGTCCCGGCGGAGGGAGGAACCCTCACCGAGGACTTGCAGAAAACCCTCAAAACCCGCATCCGCCAGGGCGCCAGCCCCCGCCATGTGCCCAAGCACATCATCCAGGTGCCGGATATTCCCTACACTCGTAGTGGCAAGAAGGTGGAGCTGGCGGTAGCACGGTTGATCAACGGTTCCAACAAAGCCGACAACCGGGATGCTCTTGACAATCCGGAGGCGTTGGACCGGATTCGTGATTGCCTGGAAGAGGTGGAGTTGTTGCCGAAGGGGTGAATTTGCCGTTGGATCGGCTGTCGGGGATTACGCCTTCGGCCAATCCAATCTTGTATCGGCCCCGTGGCGGGCATGCAAGGAGTTTGCCGAGCGCTGGAGGTGGGGACAACCAAAACTGTGCGGAGCCATGGATGGCGGAGCCCAAGCGCCACACGGACGTGCTTGAGCGTGTTTTGGTTGTCCCCACCTCCAGCGCGACACTCCCAAACCCAAATGTCCGAAAGTTTCGTAAATTCCTGCCTTTTCATCACCCTGTAACGGCTTTTAGCGAACTTTTAGTCGGTTCTTATACTAAGATCGTAACCAGAATTGGCAAAAAAATGCTATCTTAGTAGGTCTATCAAAAGTTCCCGAATCAGTCATCGCTCAAGCCAGACGTTCACAAGACGGCTGACCCTGCGGTGACCGTCCTGAACTCACCCATCAGCCTGAGGACGAAAATGACATCATCCAAAGCCAAGATCATTTACACACTGACCGATGAGGCCCCCGCCCTCGCGACACGGTCACTTCTTCCCATCCTCGAAACTTACGCCAAGCCCGCAGGCATCGAGTTCGGCACCAGCGACATCTCGCTTGCTGCCCGTATTCTCGCGCTCTTCCCTGATTACCTGGAAGAAAAGCAACAAGTTCCGGACGACCTCAAAGAGCTGGGTGACTACACTAAGGACCCGGAAGCCAACATCATCAAGCTTCCCAACATCAGTGCCTCAATTCCCCAGCTGCGGGCTGCCATCAAGGAGCTTAATGACCAGGGTTACAACGTTCCCGAGTACAAGGAACACCCTGAGTCTGACGAAGAGAAAGAAATCCATGCCCGCTACTCCAAAGTACTGGGCAGCGCTGTAAACCCGGTGCTGCGTGAAGGTAACTCCGACCGTCGTGCCCCCACAGCAGTCAAGGCCTTTGCCCGCAAACACCCCCACACCATGGGCGAGTGGAGCCCGGCGTCACGCACCCACGTGGCCCACATGCGCGGCGGTGATTTCTACTCCAACGAACAGTCTCTGACACTGGACAAGGCCACCAACGCCCGTATCGTTTTTGAGAACGCCAAGGGTAAGCAGACCGTTCTCAAGAGTGAACTGGCACTGCAGGAAGGCGAAGTGCTGGACGGCATGTTCATGAGCTGCAAAGCACTTCGCAAGTTCTTCGATGATTGCATCGAAGACTGCGAGAAGACCGGCGTGATGTTCTCCCTGCACGTCAAAGCCACGATGATGAAGATCTCCCACCCGATCGTCTTCGGTCACGCGGTAAAGATCTTCTACAAGGAACTGTTCGACAAGTACGGTGAACTGTTCGACGAGCTGGGCGTGAACCCCAACAACGGTCTTTCCAGTGTGACGGACAAAATCAAGCAACTGCCGGAGTCCAAGCAGGAGCAGATTCTGGAAGACCTGCACGCCTGCTATGAGCATCGTCCGGAAATTGCCATGGTAGATTCCGTCAAGGGCATCACCAACCTGCACGTACCCAGTGACGTCATTGTTGATGCCTCCATGCCGGCGATGATCCGCAACTCCGGCAAGATGTGGGCCCGGGACAACAAGCTCAAGGACACCAAAGCGGTGATGCCTGAGAGCACCTACGCCACCATCTACCAGGAAGTGATCAACTTCTGTAAGACCCACGGCGCGTTTGATCCCACCACCATGGGCACGGTGCCGAACGTTGGCCTGATGGCGCAGAAGGCTGAAGAGTACGGCTCCCACGACAAGACCTTTGAAATCAAGGAAGACGGCATCGTTCGTGTCATCGCTGAAGACGGCGCCGTGCTGACCGAGCACAAGGTCGAAAAGGGCGACATCTGGCGTGCCTGCCAGACCAAGGACCTGCCAATCCGCGATTGGGTCAAGTTGGCGGTTAACCGCGCCCGCGCTACCGGCATGCCAGCCCTGTTCTGGCTCGACGATGAGCGCCCGCACGACGCCGAGCTGATCAAGAAAGTGGAAATGTACCTCAAGGAACATGATACCGACGGCCTGGACATCCTCATCAAGTCGCCCGTACGTGCCATTCGCTGGACCATGGAGCGACTGATTCGTGGTCTGGATACCATCTCCGTCACTGGTAACGTCCTGCGCGACTACCTTACCGACCTGTTCCCGATCCTGGAGCTGGGCACCAGTGCCAAGATGCTGTCCATCGTGCCCCTGCTCAACGGCGGCGGCCTTTACGAGACCGGTGCTGGCGGTTCCGCGCCGAAGCACGTTCAGCAACTGCTGCAGGAAAATCACCTGCGCTGGGACTCGCTGGGCGAGTTCCTGGCCACGGCTGTTTCCCTGGAAGAACTGGGCGAAAAGCAGAACAACGAGCGGGCGCGCCTGCTGGGCCTGACCCTGGACAAAGCCACTGAACGCCTGCTGGAGAACAACCAGTCGCCGTCGCGCAACACCGGTGAGCTGGACAACCGCGGCAGCCACTTCCACCTCGCCCGTTACTGGGCGGAGGAACTGGCCAACCAGGATGACGACAAGGATCTGAAGGACTTCTTCGCCAAGCTGTCGAAGCAACTGGAAGACAACAAGGACAAGATCCTGGAAGAAATGAGTGTGATCCAGGGCCATCCGGCCGATATCGGTGGTTACTATCACCCACCGGCCGAGAAAGTCTGCAAGATCATGCAGCCCAGCGAGACCTTCAACCGCATTCTTGAAGAGGCTCGCGCACAGGTGAAGTAAGCTTATAAAGCCTGGCACAACCCGGACGGTGGAAACACCCTCCGGGTTTTTTTATGCCTCATCAATTGCAATATTCCCTCGACGGCAGCGCCGTCTGTGACTATTTTCAGGGTGTAATGCCTTCGATTTTGGCCCGAGGTGTTCACACCGACAGGGAAGCAGCCGGAACCCGGGGAAAGACTTAATGGAGAAGATTCAAGGGCGCCATATGCCACTGCGGCGATCACTATGGATTGTCGGCATCTATCTGCTGGTAGGATGGCTGTGGATTACGTTTTCAGATTATCTGGTACAGCAGTGGTTTCCCGACCCAGAGACACTGAGCCGGGTCCAGACCTACAAAGGAGCGTTCTTCGTCCTTGTGACTGCGCTCGTGCTTTTCCTGTCGTTGATCCGTCAATTCGTGAGTGATCGAACATTGCTGTCTCTGAACGTCCGTCAGCAGGAAGAGATTCGCGAATTGAACCAGTTCCGCGAAAGCGTGATTGAGCGTGCCAATGTATGGATCAATGTGCTGGATCCGGAGGGTCGGGTCGTACTCTGGAACAAGGCTGCTGAAGATATCAGCGGTTATCCTAGAGAAGAGGTCATGGATTCGGATGCAATATGGCAATGGTTGTACCCGGAAGAGGAGAACCGGGTGCGAATTCGCGAAAGGGCCAATGAGATCCTACGTGACGAAGGCGAGGTGGTGGGTTATGAAACCTGGATTACCACTCGCAACGGCCGCGAGCGTCAGCTCTCGTGGAACTCACGCAGCCTTCGGAACGATGCCGGGGAGATCACCGGCTCCATTGCTATCGGCCAGGACATAACCGATATCCGCGAAGCGGAGAACACCCTTCGATGGCGTGAACGCCAGCTATCCACAATCATGGACAACCTGCCCGGAATGGCCTACCGCTGCCGGTACGATGAGTTCTGGACCATGCTGTCCGTATCCAACGGTTGTCTTGAGTTGACCGGTTATGAGCCACACGAGCTGGTGAACAACAGCCTGGTCAGCTATGCAAAACTCATCGACGAAGCCTGCAATGAAACCATCCTGCGAACGGTAGAATCCGCCATCGGTAACGCCGAGCCATTTTCCATTGAATACCCGATAACCCGTAAGGATGGCCGGAAAATATGGGTATGGGAGCGTGGACGGGGCGTTGAAGGTGAGGGCGAACTGGTACTCGAGGGGATTATTCTCGATATCTCGGATCGTAAGGAGCTGGAGGAAGAACTGTCGGAACTGGCAACCCGTGACTCGCTGACCGGGGTGCTGAACCGGCGGGAGATGACCCGCATATTGGAAGAGGAAATCGCCCGCGCCAAACGTTACGACCGTGAGTTGGCCCTGTTGTGGATCGACTTTGACCACTTCAAAGCTATCAATGATGACCATGGGCACGCCGCCGGCGATGCCGTGCTGAAGGCGGTTAGTGCATTGCTGGCAGAGAGCGTGCGGAGTGCGGATAGTGTCGGTCGGTTTGGCGGTGAAGAGTTTGTTATCCTGTTGCCGGAAATGGACTATCGCGAGGCGCTGGATACCGCAGAACGACTGCGCCGGCTGGTGAGTGATGCCCCACAATCTCTGGGGAATGGCAACACGGTCGCACTGACCGTCAGTATCGGCGTTTCCGTATTTCCCGACCATGGTGAAAGCGCCGATACCCTCTGCGCGGCGGCCGACAGGGCCATGTATCAGGCCAAGGCCGATGGCCGCAATCAGGTGGTACTGGCACCCTTGACCGAGGAAGCCCATAATCCCTGAAGACGATGTGCTGGATGAGTTGACGCAGCCAGGCCCGCTATCCGGCCAATGTGCCGGGTGATATCCAGCGTCAGGATGTGCGAAAAGACAGTCTCCGGAATCAAAGGTCAAGCGATGAACCGAATTGCCCGCCGTGCGCTCCACACCTCCGCCGTTCCCACTGACCTGGCGTCAGTAACCCACCGCGATGAGGCTGGCGAGAAACCGGAGCTGGCCGGAGTGAGCCCCGAGGTTGTCGAGGCCATCTGGCACAGCGTTGAGCGGTTGTACCGAACCGGAGTGCATCCGGGGATACAGCTGTCGGTCAGGCACCGGGGCGAACAGATCCTGCATCGAGCCATCGGCCATGCCAGTGGCAACGGGCCCCATGACGCCGTGGGCGCGCTGAAGGTGCCGATGACCACCGAGACACCCATTTGCTATTTCTCCGCCTCCAAGGCAGTCACGGCCCTGCTCATCCACATCCTGGCGGAACAGGGACTGGTCAATCTGATGGACCCGGTGTCGTATTACTGCCCGGAGTTCGCGGGGGGTGGTAAGCGCACCATTACCATTCACCAGGTGTTGTCCCACCGTGGCGGCATTCCGGCGATTCCCCGGGAAACCCCCATTGATGTGCTCTGGGACAGGGACGAAATCTGGCGCCTGCTGTGTGAAGCGAAGCCGGTGGAGGTGGATGGTGCCAAAGTGGCGTACCACGCCATCACCGGGGGCTTTGTGTTGCAGCGGGTACTGGAGAAAGTGACCGGCGATACCATTGAGGCGTATATCGACCGACACCTCCGCAAGCCCATGGGTATGAAGTGGTTTACCTATGGGATTGCACCCGCAGACGTGGATAAGCTGGCCGGCAACTATGCCACCGGCCCAACGCCGCGCTTTCCGGTATCCTGGATTGTGAACCGGGCGCTGGGAGGCGATATACGCACCGTGGAACGAGTCTCCAATGATCCCCGCTTCCAGGAGGCGGTTATCCCTGCAGGCAACCTGTGTGGCACCGCCGAGGAAATGGGGCGTTTCTTTCAGATGATGCTTAATGGTGGGGTCTGGAATGGCAAACGTATTTGCAGCGAGATGACCGTGAGGCGCTCCATCCAACAGTTTGGCTCGCTACAGATTGACCGCACGATGATGATCCCCATGCGCTTCAGTGCGGGCATGATGCTTGGAGGCAACCCCGTGGGGCTTTGGGGCCAGCAAAGCAGGCATGCCTTTGGTCACATTGGTCTGATCAACAAGCTGTGCTGGGCCGATGCAGCCCGGGACATTTCCGTCAGCCTGCTCAACACCGGCATCCCCATTGTTGGCCACCACCTGCCGGCGCTGGCGCGGTTTGTCTACACAGTGTGCGACCGTTTTCCGTTGATACCGGAAAACCGCAGGCCCCTGGTGGCGGCCTGACCCCTTAAAGGGTTGCCAGCTGTTCCTCCAGTATCCCCAGCACTGACGACAGGATATCCCGGAAGTCGGTGAGTGTCTGGGTTCGCTGGATCACATCCTCCCGACTTTCATCCAGCCGCTCCAGCTTGGGGACCACCCGCCGGATTCCCTCAGTGATAACTTCGTAGGGGTAATGGTGGTCCATGATGCTGAGTTTGTTGATCTCAGCCACTTCCTGACTGAAGATGCTGATGATGTCGTAAAGCATGTCCTTGTGCTGAATGGAGCTCGCCTCCCAGTACGCATCGTCAAGCAGCTCCAGCAGGGAAAGGTATTCCCTTAGTGTGTCGGCAACGGATGTCTGGTTCATAAGCGGTCTTCCTGGCCGGGATGGAATGGGGCTGTTACGGCAAATGGCTGCGCATATATGGTGATCTGAAGGGAACTATAGCAGGGGTTTGTTCGTGTAGTTTGGGTAGCAGCGTCGTATTCGCTGCAAAAAATATGAAACTCTATTCATTTTTATTGAGTTTTGTCCGACAGTTGTTCAGAATTACGCCAAATCATACAACGTGGACAAAGCCTGCTACAGTATGTACTGAGGCTTTGGAAAAGCCCGACGAAACAGAAGGATAAAAGGACTTCCAGCCCGGCCAAAAAGAGCCACTAAAACATGGGCGGAATCATCGGTTTCGGCGTATTGATCATTGGACACTCAGTGGAAGAGGACGATCATGGATAAGCACACGCAGCCACAGTCTGGGCAGGAGCAGCCACGCCCGGTCAAGCTTGACCACCACGACAGTGTTCGGTCACACGTCTGCCAGCAGGTCAGTACTGAAGTGGCGCGACTTGAGCGCCGCATTGAAACCCTCCGACTGACCAAAGCCCCCCACGCCGCCATCATGATCTCGACCTACGAGCGCATGATCGACCGCAAGAAGGGGTTCCTCAAGAACTGGGACATGCAGGACCGGGCCATTTACTGACGCTCGCTGATGACCACGGACTCGTAGACAATCGCCTCGTCACCGCTCTGCTGATTGCCGCAGTGGGCAGGGTTGGGTGTCGTGCCCTCGGTATTGGTGGTGCTGGGCGGCTCATCAGAGGATGTGAACACACGTACCCTGGCGTTCTCATAGTTCACATCCACCCGTATACAATCGGGCTCTTCACCGTCAATGGTTATCCCCGAGGTCTGTGTCAGTGACAGCGTGTCGCGTTTGTTGCCAATAAACTCCTGCCGCATTTCCGCATTGCCAAATTCCCGTCCCGTCAGGCTGATGACGGCATACTCTGGCTGGTTGTAACCGCTGACGGAAAAATCCGGACCGTGAAAACGGCCGCTCCAGACTGCGCTGCTCACCTCCGGGGGAGATGTGTCGTCATCGGCGGGTTCCCTGGCGACAAACTGGGCCGCCCGAAAAACCTTGTCGAGCTGCGGGTTGCTGGTCCAGTCTAGCAGGACGTACACCCAGATCTGATCCGGCTCGGGCGGTTCGCCATTGTTGCCGCCGGTTTCGGTAAAGCGGATCAGTGCATCGTTGGCTGGAGTATTGTAACGGGAACCCTCGCCCTGAGTGATGCTGTCGCGCATCAGCCGCCGGCCATCATTGAAGGTGTTCACCTGATTCGTGCTGATAACGTAGTGGAGGAAATCCATCGGATTTCGCGCGTGGGTGTAGGTTGTCCCATCATCACTTGGCGTCAATCCCATCAGCAGTTCGAAGCGATCGCGGAGCTGGGCGACCACGCCTTCGTCATCCTCGCCGTCGGCGGGTTCAATGCCCCGATACACATCGTAGAAAGTGGTCTGTGGCAGTACCGGTGGCAGGCCATCTTCGTCCCCGACGGCAAAACTCTCGAAAGACAACGACACACTGGCCGCCGGATTGATGTAGTTGCTGTCGGAGGAGTCGTCTGGCCCACAGCCGGCCAATGTCAGGGCAAACAGAGGAATGGCGGCGAAAATGCAGGAATGTCTCATTTCAAGTGACCCTGAGATGCGTCGTTGTTGGTAAAACGCTAAAGTGTTTAGCCAGGGTGCCGCTGAATTTGTTCGGCACCTGCGTGACTGCTGACAATAAACCATAAAAAAGGCATCTGCCCTCGCGGAGATCACATTTTGCAGCAATGGGAATGCCACGTCCGATGGCTCCGTTTCATCGCGCTTGCGGTTCTGGCTATTGTTATTCCGGCCTCCGCCGTGGCGCAGGAACGATGCCAGGACGGCGAGATTGTTCTGAACAGCGCCACCAGCAGTGTGCGTGATCTGGGTAGTTGTATCTGGTACCTGGAGGACCCGGAGCACACCCTCGATTTCAACGACATCCTGAGTGGAGATACCGCGCCTTTCACCCGTCATGAGGGCGGTGTGCTGAATTTTGGCTACACGGAATCTGCTTATTGGGCCAGATTTGATGTCGAGGTAGGAGCTGGCGCAGCGCTGACAGACTGGATACTGGAGCTGGCCCTGCCACTGGTGGATGAGGTGGTGCTCTACCTGGTTCGGGATGGCGAGCTGATAGAGCAGCGCCGTGCGGGCTATGAGGGCGACTGGTCCGGGCGTGACCTGGCGGTGCCCAACCCCACGTTCCGATTGTCACTGGAACCAGGAAGTTCAACTCGCATCTATTTGCGCATTACCAATACCAATACCTTCCGCCTGCCGATCACCCTGTGGCACCCCGATGCCTATATCGAGAGGGTGTCAGTCGATGAAGCCGTGCGGGGTATTCTGTTTGGCAGCATTCTGGCCATTCTCGCTTACAACCTGTTTGTAGCCGTGTCCGTTCGCGAACGCAGCAATATTTACTACGTGTTGTACCTGGTATCGGCCGCTGTATTCATAGCCACTGAGCAGGTGCACGGTATCCAGTTACTGGAGAATCGCCCCGCTCTACTGCACAAAGAATACCTCCATTACCAGATCATCAATACCTGGTTCTGGGGTCTGTTGATGGCCCGGTCCCTGCTGGAAACCCGGGAGCGGTCGGCGGACCTGGACAAGGTGATCCAGCTTTGCCTGTACGCCATTGTGGCGACCTTTGTGCTATCCCTGTTCCTGCCCTACCACACGGCGATGGAATGGATCGTGCTGGCGTCGATCCTGCTCTGCATCATCCTGATTGTGGTCAGTTACCTGTCGTGGCGCTATTACAATCAGGCGGCACGCTCCTACTTCTTTGCCTGGACCCTGGCGCTGGTGGGTTTTGGTATCTATGGCCTGACCGTGATGGGATACCTGCCGTTGAACATGTTTACTTCCTATGCGCCGCAGTTCGGCCTGACGGCTCAGATCATCCTGTTCTCCTTTGCCCTGGCTGACCGGATCAAGCAGGTGCAGGGCGAAGCCCTGGGCTGGAGCCAGCGGGCACTGGCCAATCTGCGTCGATATCAGTCGCTGTTCGACAACGCCATAGAGGGCGTGTTCCAGATGTCACTGAACCGGCGTTTCGTCACCGCCAACCCCGCCATGGCAAGGTTGATGGGCTACACCAGCAGCCGGGAGCTGCTGGATCTTGACCCGGACGTCCTGGAAACCTGTTTTGCGGATGAGCGCGTGCGCCGCTGGGTGATTGGGCAGTTGGAATCCCGGGGCACAGTCAAGGGTATCGAAGCGCGGTATTACACCCGTTCCGGTGCAGAGCGCTGGGCCACCATTTCGTTACATACCGTGTATACCCCCGATGGCGATCCCGCCCACCTTGAGGGCACCTGTATTGATGCTACTGAGCGCCACCAACGCCAGCGTATCGAGCGGGAGCGGGAGCAGGAACGCCTGGAAAAAGAACTGGCGCGCAATTCGGCCGAAGCCAAGAGCCAGTTCCTGGCCAACATGAGCCACGAAATCCGAACACCGCTGGCGGCGATTATCGGTTATGGCGAAACCCTACTTGATCCGGACCTGACCGAGAGGGAGAAACACACCAGTGCGGAAACGGTGGTGCGCAGTGGCCGCCACCTGCTGGACCTTATCAACGATATCCTGGATCACTCAAAGATCGACGCCAACAAACTGGATGTGGATATAGTGTCGGTTAATTTGCCGGAACTGCTTGATGAGATCCGCGCTTTCTTCGCACCCAGGGCGCGGGAAAAGGGGCTGGCGTTTCATATCATCTGCGAGTATCCCCTGCCCGAGAAGGTTGCGACAGATCCGACCCGTTTCCGGCAAATTATCATCAATTTGTGTGGAAATGCGCTTAAGTTCACGGAAAAGGGGTCAATTTCTCTGAATGTCCGATGTGATCGGCAGCGTCAGGCTCTGGTGGCCCGGGTGGTGGACACCGGCATCGGCATGAAACCCGAGCAGTTGGGCCGGCTGTTTGACCCGTTTGCCCAGGGCAGCGCCGCGATTGCCCGGCAATATGGAGGAACCGGTCTTGGGCTGAGCATTTCCCGTCGGCTTGCGGAGTTGCTGGGTGGCAACATATCCGTTACCAGCACGTATGGCGAAGGCAGTGAGTTTGAGCTTTCCATCGCCACCGGCCCATTGGAGGATGTTCACTTTCTGCGCGACGCGTCGGAATTGTCGCAACGCCGGCGCAGTATTCCCATGGTGATTGCGCCGAGGCTTACCGGCCGTATTCTGTTGGCGGAGGACAATGACGTGAATCGTCGCCTGGTGTCCCTGCTTGTAGGCCGCACGGGCGCTGAGCTAGTCCATGTCGGCAATGGCGCTGAAGCACTGGATCTGGCGCTGCGGGAGCCCTTTGATCTGATTCTGATGGACATCCAGATGCCGGTAATGAACGGCCGGGATGCAACGGCGGCCATTCGTGAGGCTGGCCTGAATATCCCGGTCATCGCGTTGACGGCGAACGTGATGGCGGAGGATATTGCAGACTATCGCCTCGCAGGCTGTAATGACCACCTGGCCAAACCTATCGACAAACAGCGTTTCTACGAAGTCATGGCCAGATATCTGGTGGTGCGGCCGGAGAGTGAACCCGATAGTCACCGTCGCTATAGCGGCACGGTATTGGTCGCGGAGGACAACGAGGACAATCGTCGTCTGGTGGAGCGCATGCTCGGGGCCCAGGGTCTGGATGTCATCACCGTTGGCAGTGGCGATGATGCGGTCCGAACGGCGCTGTCCGAATCGGTGCAGATGGTGCTGATGGACCGCCATATGCCGGGTCTGGACGGCGTGGAGGCTACCCGGTTACTGCGACAGACGGGCTTCCGCCGGCCCGTTATCGCCTTCACTGCCGGTGAACAGTCGGAAACCGACGCATTGATGGCCGCCGGATGCGATGGGGTATTGAACAAGCCCATCGACAGTATGCACATGCTGACCACGCTGGACCGTTTCCTGGCGGAGTCCAGTGGCCCGAACAGGGACTCGACGGAGGATGAAGACATCGGCCACCTGGTCGAATGTTTCCTTGATGGGCTGGCGACCCGAAAAGTGGCCATGGAGGCGGCAGCCGCGCGTCACGACCAGCAGCGGTTGGCGTCGGAAGCCCATCAGATCAAAGGCACGGCCGGCGCCATGGGCTACCCTGACATGACACGGCAGGCGGGGAAGCTGGAGGCTTGCGTGAACGTTGAAGACCGTGACTGGGACCACGTTCACAGCCAACTGCAAGCCCTGGGTGACATGATCGACAGGGCATTGCAGGGGCGGGAGGCACGTCTATGACAATAGAAGTTTCGGCTACCGATAAAACAGGAATCGTGATTGATGAGTGAGAACCTCCAGCAAAGCGAACAGCACTCGCTGAGTATGATGTATGGTACCTACGCCGACATTCTGTTTGTCCTATTTCCATTCCTGGTCATCAGCATGCAACGGTTGTGGGATGGCCAGCTTTACGAGACGCTACTCAGGCCTGACCTGAGCATTGCGGCTGCGATACTGGCCGGGCTGGCCATCGGCAAATTCGTGCTGGGGCTGGTCAGTAACCGCGATTTGGGCCGTTACAAGGAGCGCATTGTGTTCTTTATCGCATTGACGCTGTTTGTAGTGCTGGGGCCGGCCATCATCCTTATGCTCAGTATTGCTGGTCATCGCGAAGTGCCAGGATTCGTGGCGTTTGTGCAGCCTATCCTGTTGATCATCGCGATTTCCCTCTACACCACGGCCGTCAGTATCAGTAATATCCTGACCCGGTCTGGCGGGGCCGGCGCCAGCTCGTCCCGCACCGCTGGCGTTCACCAGGGCGAAACTGGAGAACCCGCGCCAGCGACTGCCCAGCATGAGCCACTGGCCATTCCCCGACGAACCGGCGGCGATTCCCTTTGAAGTGCCCGGTGGGGCCGGGTATAAAATAGGATCAGGAGGCAGGGTATGAGTGACATGACAATATTGGTGGTGGAAGACGAGCCGGTCATCAGGGCGCGGTTGGTGGACATGCTCTACACGGCTGGCGCAAGCCGCGTGGTTGAGTGTCCGGACATTGCGGGTGCCAGGGCCGCCTTTGAGGCCGACGTCTTCCAGATCATCTTGCTGGATCTGGGGCTGCCGGACGGTAATGGTCATCAGTTGATGGAAGAATTCAAAGCCAAGCGCAAGGATCAGCACATTGTCCTGGTAACAGCGGATGACTCAATCGACAGCATCCAGAAGGCAATCAGTGCCGGAGCTAACGGTTACGTGGTCAAACCCTACTCCCAGGAAAAAATCCACGACGTGGTGAGCAATTACGCCATGGTGCACGGCGGCGATGCAGCCATGATACAGGGACTGAACCGCCAGCACTGACGGTTCGGCCCATCGGGTTTTCCATTACGCAACCTGGCGGGCGATCCAGGAACCATAGCGAGTGGCAAGAGCACGCACGTATCGTGCTTCGCCATCATTCAGATTGCCCAGAACACCCTTGAATATCCAGCCTCGCTCATACAGCCCCAGTACCCGTTGTTCGTCCTCCAGGTTGACGCGCTGGTTCAGTTTTTTGCAGATGGCATCCAGCAGGGGCAGCTTTTCCGGGCGCCGAATAGGCCCCGTGCGGCTGCTCGCCGGCTGGTTTGCTGCTTTTGTCGGATGTCTCTTCATGATCTTCTCCTTGTCGTTTTGCGGCTGCAAAAACAAAACCCCGGCGCTCTGGGCAACCGGGGTCTTGCGGAGAAGCTGGCCCGGTCGCTCCAAAGGCTCCCGGGACTGACCGAAAGCCGTTAGATGTCGTTCACCATGGAGTGCGCACACGTCTCACCCTTGCGGTGCGCAATCGCATCAATCATCAGATACTGGTATTTCTGAAGCATAGTCATGGGCCTTTTCCGGCATCGTTTGCCAAGCATATCGGTTTCGGTACTGTCATCAGTGTATCGCTTGCCCATGGCTTTGCAAGGGGCAGAGTGCTTCGGCAAACCCCTACAGACGCGGTTCCTCGAAGCGGTCATAATTTGTCCTGTCACGTGTTTTACGTTGTGCAATCCTCCGGTGCCCACCTTTTATCTGTGGCGTACCGTATGGATCTCTCCTTTATACGCAGCCCTCGGGGCTGCGTTTTTTTTTGGCCGTCCGAAAAGTGTGTTCCCGACGGCATCGTGGAAACCTCGTAGCCACTAGTTCGTACAGACGCCCGGGCCATATTTGGCGATAATTTGCACACTAATCAATGCAATGTATCGTCACAAATCAGAGGTTGAAACCCAGTAAGATGTCCGAAGAAAACGGATCTGCAAAAAACCGCTTACAGTCACACGCTATTGTCGAAGTGCTGCTTGTCCTGGCGCTCGCCGTTTACCTGCTCATTGCCCGCAGCCAGATGGTGGGTGATAATTTTTCCTTTACCGTCATTGGGGCGGCGCTGATGGTGCTGGTAACCTACTGGACACTGAACACCTTGCGTGATGGCCTCGAAGTCCTCGCCCTCAAGGTGAATAGCTCCCAGCGCTGAGTTCCTGCCGGCGCGCTGTGCTCCATGATGGAAGCCTCAGACCTGTCGGCTGTGACCGTGAAGCGGTTCGTCCTCGGCGGTGAACAGTTGGATCTCTTCCCAGGTTCTGTGGAGGATAAGCGCGTCGTTTGCCGCCCTGTGCACGGGTAACCCCAGACGTTTGATAACCTGCTGACGCGATGCCGACCAGTGCCTTACCTGATTGGCATCCAGCAACATGGAAATGGATTCCAGTTGAAAGTCGGCGCGGGTGTTGGCGGCTCGAAACAGGCGATGGAGCCAGAAGCTGTCAAACGTCCAGGCATCGCAGAATACCTGCCCCGAGAGCAGCTGGTTCAGGTGTGCCGCAACCTCCGACACGGGTGTACCCTCCGTTTCCAGGGTTTCCCGGGTGATTCCGTGAACCTGCTCGGCGCTTTCTGACCAGTCCTGCCAAAGTACATGGGGTTGTATCAGCCAACTGTGCAAGGTGCCGTCGGGCAAGCATATGCCCACCTCGATCGGATAGCTGGCGATCAGGTCGAGGCTAGAGGCCTCGAAGTCAATAAAGGCTGGGCTGGTTCTGGTTCTCATTCCGCCTAGTTTTTGTAGATGTGCCGTCATCAGAGTTTACCCGCACGTTCCTGCAGACGCGAACCCATCGTCGCATTCCACTGTTACAATGTGTCCACGGATGTTACTCCGACCCTATAACAATCCAGTGACGCCCTGCTGGCTGTCTGAAACCGGGATGACCTGATGACCGAAACCGTCGTTGTAATCTACTCTGGGGGAATGGATTCGTTCACCCTGCTCCACCTTGCCCGTGCCCGAGGGTACAAGGTTCATGCCCTGTCGTTTGACTACGGCCAGCGGCACGTTCGCGAACTGGAATGCGCCCGCCAGGTGTGTGAGGAGTTATCGGTACCGCACAAGGTGATCGATATTCGTGCGCTCAGTGAAGTCATGGCCGGATCGGCCCTGACGGACGCAGTGGACGTGCCCGAGGGGCACTACGAAGAAGACAACATGAAGGCCACCGTGGTGCCCAATCGCAACATGATTCTGTTGTCGCTGGCCACCGGCTATGCAGTTACCGCCGGCGCTGTTGCTGTTTGGTACGGCGCCCATGGCGGCGATCACGCGATTTATCCGGACTGTCGACCGGAGTTCGTGGAAAAAATGGACGCCGTCTGTCAGGTGGCCAACTACGAGCCGGTGAAAATAGAAGCGCCTTTCATGGGCTCGGACAAGGGTGCCATCCTTGCCGAGGGCCTGAAGCTGGGGCTCGATTACAGCAAAACCTGGACCTGTTACAACGGCCGGGATCGGGCCTGTGGCGTTTGCGGTTCCTGCGTGGAGCGCCTGGAGGCGTTTGCCGCCAACGGCGTTTCAGACCCTGTGCGGTATGAGGTGGAAACCTGATGTATCGGGTAAAAGAAGCGTTCTATACATTGCAGGGAGAGGGTGCCCAGGCCGGGCGGGCAGCGGTGTTTTGCCGCTTCAGCAAGTGCAATCTCTGGACTGGCCGTGAAAAGGACCGGGCCAATGCCGTATGCAGCTTCTGCGATACCGACTTCGTAGGTACCGATGGTCAGAACGGCGGCCAGTTTGAAACCGCGGATGCGCTGGCGGCACATATTCGTCGCCTTTGGCCGGATGCGCCCGGACGACCCTATGTGGTGTGCACGGGTGGTGAGCCGCTACTGCAACTGGATGAGAAGCTGGTTGATGCCTTTCACCGGGCCGGCTTTGAAGTGGGCGTGGAAACCAACGGCACACTGCCGGCACCGTCCGGTATTGACTGGTTGTGTGTGAGCCCCAAGGCGAACGCGCCGGTGGTGTTGCGCCAGTGTGACGAGCTGAAAGTGGTGTACCCTCAGCCCCTGGCGATGCCGGAGCGCTTCACCGATATTAATGCCAGCCACTATTTCCTCTCACCAATGGCGTCTCCGACCGTCTCGGAGGGTGAGCCTGACCCCATCAAGCAAAGTAACACCCGCAAAGCCACGTATTACTGCCTGACCCACCCGCAGTGGCGGTTGACCCTGCAGATGCACAAGATCATTGGCATTGACTGAGTGTTTCAGACCATCGCACTGGCTGGTGTTCTCTTGATCGACGTTGTTGGCAGTGACTCCTGGTTTCGGTACTGGCTGGGACTCTGTCCGGTCCAGCGCTTGAACGCACGGGTAAAGTTGGCGGCGTCGGCGTAGCCCAGGGCGTCGGCAATCTGGCTCAGGTTCATGGCAGTTTGTTGCAGCAACTCCCCCGCTCTTTCCAGTCGCACCTGATCCACCAGGTTCTGGAAACTGGCTTCCTCCGCCTGTAAACGCCGTTTCAAAGTGCGCTCCGACACAAACAGCGTTGTGGCTACCCTTGCCAGTTTCGGTGGGAACGGGTGACTGGTTTCAATCACCCGCCTGACCCGACAGGCAAATCCTGCATCTTCCGTTAGAAGACGCAAGGCTTCCTCACACTGGGCTTTCGAGGAAGCGGCCAACTGATCATCAGAAAATCGAATGGGCAATGCCAGCTGCGAATTGGGGATGACAATCGCATCTTCGCCAGCGCCGTACACCACGGGGACGGGTATTTGCTGGCGAAAGCGATGGAAGTAGGCCGGTTCCGATCCGCGTCGCTGAATCGACGATCCGGCGACCGGTGAGCCTGTCAGCTGCGCGCCCATAGACGCGCAGCCGAACAGCATGGCGTCCATGATAAAGCCCTGCAATGGACCCAGATCAATGCCGCACGAGATGGCGTAGATCGCCTGGCTATCATGCTGCCGGCGCTTGACGTGCAGATGTGGGGCTCGCAGGGTCAGGTAGCGTGTCATCAGGTCCAGAGCCTCTGCCAGTGTGCGGCTGCTCATGACCGCGGTGCCCAGGGCTCCGTGCAGTGGCAGTCGAAGCTCCCGGGCCAGCATGATGCCGAGCCCGGGCTCGCCGCTTTCGATGATGGCGCGGGTCACGAACTCGCTGGCCTGTGACTGACTGACTCTTAAATCGGTTGACTGCAGACGCACCGGGTCCAGGCCGACACGCTTGAGCAGCGCTTTTTCATCGACGCCGATAGTACTAAGCAACTCCGCCAGCAAGTGCAGGTAAATGGCCGGCATGCCCAGATCCTGAGTGGTAGATACTGAGGCGCGCATGGGATTTCCTCGTGTTTCCTGTTGTTGTTATGTCAGGGATGAAACTTCTTCCACGATTATGAACGGAATGTTCCTCCCACCCCATGACTTCGCTGACGGGTCAACAGGATATACAGGCCAATTAGCGGATCCGGCCGCCCGGCTAGTGGCGTTCGATGAAGGCTGCCAGTGCACGGGCTGAACGACCGGGATTCTCCAGCATGGGAAGATGGCCCACCCGAGGGAATATGTGGATATCTGCCTGGGGCGTCACCTTTCGATACCAGTCCACACAGCGTGTGGGCGTGATCACGTCCCGGTCCCCCCACTGGACCTGAAGGGGAGGTGTGCCGGGGCCAAGGTAACGCGCTGGTGCCAACGCGTCGGCGAGCATATCGTTGAAAATGTGGCGCAAGGATGCGGTTCGCTGCAACAAGTCCGGCCCCAGGAGCCCGGTCATGGCGACGCCCATGGCCGTGGGCTTGCCGCTGCCGACGCTGTTGAACATCCGGTAGACACCGGGCCAGTCCCGAGGAATCAGAAGGGCGTCGCGGTCGGATTCGAATGGGGCGTTAAGGTCCACGTTCGTATGTTCGGGTATGCCGGCGCTGTTAAGCACCGTCAGGGAGGTGGCTGTGGGTTTCATTTTGTGGGCGAGGACGGTGGCAATGGCCCCCCCCATGGAGCTGCCGACCAGATGAAGGTTGCCGGTGGCCAGAGTATCGATCCAGGCTTCCAGCCTTGACGCCTGGGCCTCGTAGCCGTAATCGGCGTCCGAACGGTACTCGCTTTCTCCAAGCCCTGGCAGGTCTGGGGCCAGAATGTGCCAGTGTTCGGGCAACCGCTGCAGCCAGAGCGCCCAGTTCTCTTTCATGGCGGCAAAACCGTGCATCAGTATGACCGTGGGCCGGTCCGCGGCGGACGTTCCTTTCTCCAGATACACCAACCGGTGTCCATCAATCACGGTTTCACGACGTTTTGCCTGTACCAGCCAACGTTGACTGGTGCGGGCGGCGGGCCACAAGTTTGGAGTGGGTATTTTCACGGTAGGCTTCCGTTTCAGCTGGGTTGGAGCCAGTTTACCGCTTATCCCACGCCGGGCTTTGGCCCGCCTGCCCTGATGCTGCGGCTCGGGGGCAAGGTGGAATCAGAGTGACAGGTCGGTGATGACCGGGTCGTGGTCCGATGAGCGCCAGGGCTGGCCTGTCGGTAAGGTAACAGGCCCTTTGTAGCCCAGAGCCCGGGGTTCATCGGAATTTATCGACCAGGTGCGGGCATCGATGATCCGTGGGAGAAGCCCGTTCGAGACCAGGCTGTAGTCCAGGGTTCCTCTACGGCCATGATAGCTATAGCTGGTGTGCTTACAGGTGGTATCGGTGCAGCCGTGGATGTGACGAACGGCATTGATAAAGCCCCCCGCTTCCAGCAGTTGCAGCGGCGTTTCCCGGGCGTAGGCGTTCATATCGCCGGTGATTATGGTGCCGGACAGGCCATCCGGGTGCGGTAGGGCCTGGGCCCAGCGGATAATAGCCCGGGTCGCCTGTTCGCGGCTGTGAGTGTAGCAGCCCTGGCCGTCGTCCTGATCCCGGTTCGGACCGCTGGCACCGCGACAAGCCTTGGATTTCAAGTGAGGAACGACAACCCTCAGGGATCGATAACTGTGAATGAGGCGGAATACCTGAGCGACTGGTGGCCGGCCACGGCGATCAAATGGTGTTGTTGTCAGGCGGCTGGCAGAGCCTTCCGCGACCACCCGGTCGCTGCGGTACAGCAGATCGGTGCGTATGGCATCACTGCCAGTGTTGTCGCTTGTTTCAACGTAGCGCCAGTGTGAACCCAAGGCGCCGGCCAATTCGGCAATGGCGCTGTCGCCGTCATAGCCGTCGTTTTCCATTTCTGTGACAGCGATGATGTCCGGGTTCGGCGCCGTCAGCGCGGCAACCAGCCGTGCTTTCTGTTGCTCAAACTGAGTGGCGGATCGGGCCCCCCGAGCTGCCGGAAAACCGCCGCCACGGCCATCGCCATTGAAGAAATTGCCAAGATTGAGTGTGACCACCCTGAGCGTGGCCGACTCCGGTCGCTCGGGTGCTGGTGCGCGTGGATTGGCGGGGCTGAACGCCGGCGTTGATTGCGGCTGCAGTCGCCAGGCGCCGAACCGAAAATCCAGTATGCCTGTTAACCCGCTGACCTTGTCGCCGGTGCGAACCGTGTTGTTTGCGGACAGTTGTGGCCCAGGCCAGGGAATCGGGCGCGGGTTGCGCGCCCCCAGGCCGTCATCCAGCAACAGTCGGTTGATCGCCTGCCACCTGTGGCGCGATTGAGCGCCCGGCCCTGGTTCCAGGATTTCCGTGGCCATCGTCTGAGGCTTTGCCGCGAGGGTGAGTTCACCGTAACGGGCCAGGTTATAGTGATTGATCACCGTTAGCTCGCCGGCGACGTTGATCCGCATGTTTTCCAGGTGTTCCGGAGGTTCGCCATCCTGCCACGGCAGCGTGACGGAGACAGGCTCAGGCAGACGGCCATTCCCGCAACGGGTGATGGAGGTAATATCGGTGAGCTCGGTCAGGCCATGGAACTCTTTCACCCGCCCTGAGACATGCACCCTATCCCCGTGCTGTCCGTCGGTGCGATGGGTGTAAACAAACAGGGCCTCGGAGCTTTGCGGATCGTTGTCCGTTTCGCCATCGGCTTGTTGCAGATAAAAACCGCGGAAGCCGCCTCGTTGGCGAGCATCCATGGTTATGATGCCTTCAACGGAAACGGTCTGGCCGGCGAAAGAGGAATGATCGCCCGTGCCCTGAATGCGGGAAACCGGGATAACCCCGGTACCACAATCCCCCGCCGCGACAGCGGGCAGGGCTATGAGCAGGGCGAGGGCAAGGCGCCAGAACAGGAAAGGGTTGGTTGTGATCACCCGCTCAGTCTAGCAGAGCCCCGCTACTGCTTTAATAGCCCGTTCGCGAGCCGACTCGGCAATGCCCAGCTGCTCCTCGTTGGCCAGTTCCAGCTGCTGGACCATTGGGTCCGGGTGCTGGCTGTCTGAACCCAGGCCGAGCCGGGACAGTACGTAGGGTGCAAGGGCCGCGCGAATGGTGAGTTCGAGCCGGTTGCTGACCATGCCGTAATCGGTGGCAACAATATCCTGCTGTGCCTTGTTCAAACGGCTATCAGGCATCATCACCAGTGAGACTTGACGGTTCCAGTCATCATCATGCTGGATGGTGTGACGGCTGCGTTGCCGGGTGGTTTCCGGCTTGCCGCGGAAACGGCTGAGGGCGAAGTCCCGAAATTCCCGGTTGGCGTCGCACCAGGCACGGAGGTGCCAGTTCTGGCCGACACACACCAGAGTGTGGGGTTCCAGAGTGCGCTGGGAAACGCCAGCAGGGCTTAGGGAGGCATACTCTGCCTTCATCACCCGGCCGTGGCGAGCTGCTGCAACTGCGGCACGCATGACTTCCGGCTTAACAACCCGTTCCGGGCCACGGACGATGGTGCTGTCAGGCAGGCTGATATTAAGCGATTCAAAGGTGTCACTGAGGGCGTCCTGGCGAGCCAGCAGATCCTGGTATTCACTGGCGTTGCCAGCGGTGACCACCGGCCGGAAACTGGACGATGGCACATAGCCTTTAAGGTGGCGATCGTAAACCAGATTGTCCGGTGCCAGTTCCCGCAGGTAGGTGTTGATATCCTTGGAAGCCTGCTGTCGCCCAATGCCGAAACTGTGGCAGATATGATTGGTGGTGAGCCGTCCTTCCCATAGGGCGATGATTTCAATCAGCCGGTAGCGAAGCAACAGATCCCATCGAATGGGCCAGTCCGTCTTTTTCATAACCAGGCGCTCATGGTTAGCGTGGATTGCATGAGATGAGAGACTCTCGTGGGTTCAAATAGGCAGCGATCAAACTACCCACATGTTAACCCTTCAGGCCGCCAGCGTGTGTTACGTCACCTTAATGTAAAATGATGTTAAATCCAGTCATCACGGCGCTGCAAGCGGTATTGGGGATTTCGGGAACTGCGTAGTGGTTTTGTGAATTACGCCCTGTTCTAATTCGTGCTCTGCAATGTTCCGGCGTTGCTGCTAGTTTCATTACATTCCTGTATCAACCTGTTTAAAGTACGCCGGAGCCAGACCGATGACCCGAATGGTCACCTCGCTTTCAGCCCTGATCCTCAGTATTGTCCTGCTGGTCAGTGGCAACGCCTTTCTGATGACTCTGTTGGGTGTGCGACTGAGTATTGAAGCGGTCTCGCCGAACATTATCGGCTGGATCCTGGTGTGTTACTCCATTGGCTTCGTGTTGGGTACGCTCTACGTCCATCTCATCATCGGTCGTGTCGGGCATATCCGGGCTTTCGCGGTCTTTGCCGCCATGGCGGCGGTGTGCGCCCTGCTGTATCCCATGGCGGTGTCCGAGGTGTTCTGGGCCATTTTGCGTGCCTTGTCGGGCTTCAGTGTGGCCGGCGTTCTGGTGGTGATTGAGAGCTGGTTCAGCAGTCGCGCCACCAACGCCAACCGGGGCGCCCTTTTTGCGGTTTATCAAATTGTGTTCTACCTGTCCGCCGCCGGTGGCCAGTTGCTGATCAACGTCGGTGAGCCGTCTTCGTTCATACCGTTTTCGCTCGCCGCTGTCCTGTTGACGCTGGCGCTGATTCCATTGTCGTTGACACGTATGGATGCCCCGGTGATCGAGCAGTCCGAGCGACTGTCATTCTTCACCCTGGCCCGTGAGTCGTTCACCGGGGTTTCCGGTGCGCTGATCTGCGGTGTCATGATCGGTTCTTTTTATGCGCTCGGCCCGGTATACGCCACCCTGGTGGGTCTGGAGGTCAGCCGGGTGTCCACCTTCATGGCCAGTGCCATTGTGGCGGCCATGCTCCTGGCCTGGCCGCTGGGGCTGGTGTGTGACCGGTTTGATCGTCGCCGCGTCATGTTCTGGGTGGCGGTGGCAGCGGGCACCGCGGCGGTGTCGGTTGGCATCCTCGGGGCTGAACGGATGTGGCTACTGACCCTGCTGGTTGGCCTGTTTACGGGCCTCTCGGCCACGCTGTATCCGATCGCTGTTGCAATCACCAACGACCGGATGGAAAGTAATCGTATTGTGGCCGCCAGCGCAACACTGCTGCTGAGTTACGGCGTGGGCAGTGTCATTGGCCCCATCGTGATGGCCGAGTTGGTGGGCATATTGGGCCCCAGGGGGCTGTTCTTCGGCAACGCCGGTTTCCTGGTGGTGTTGGCGATTATCACCAGTTATCGCATCAGCCACACGGAAGACGTGCCGGTGGCGGAGCAGGAACACTTCATACCTGCCATGCCTGAGACCTCGCCGGTGCTGACGGAAATGGACCCCCGTAACGAGGAATTTCACGAGTCACCAGCGGCTCAGGAGCGTCACGAAGACCTACACAGGACCGGCTGATAGGCCGGTCTTTCTCGCCTATCGGGCCGCGTCTCTCGGTTTTCCCCAATTTTGTTTCACCTTGCATATCTGTTTTTATCGTAATGGTTAGCTTACTATTGGTAACGTTGTCCGTCACTGCACCGTTTCGGCAGTGGTATTCGTTACAGGTAGTACAGCAGTCGATACCCCATTACCGGAGTCCCAGATCATGAGAGATCAGTTTCCCTTTGCCGTAGCCCGGGTCACCCGTCGCTGGCGCAAATTGCTGGATGAACGCCTTAAGGATCTGGGTGTCACCCAGGCTCGTTGGACCACCATGGTCTATCTGCAACAAGGGGGCGAAGGGCTGACCCAGCGTGAGCTCGCCCGCCTGATGGCCATTGAGAATCCGACGCTGGTGCGATTGCTGGACAGCCTGGAGCAGCAGGGCCTGATTGAGCGCCGTCCCTGTCCCAATGATCGTCGTGCCCGCCGTCTTCACCTTACCAAGGACGGGACCGAATTCATGAACGTCCTGACCGAGCGTGCGGCCCGCCTGCGTGAAGAGATGCTGGAGGGTATTAGCGACCGGGACATCGAAGGTGCCGTCAAGGTGTTCCACAGGATCCTGGAGAATGCGGAGCGGCAACGGTAATGGTGTGCGATCGATATCTCGGCCTGAAGGGGTCTTGGTCTGAGTGATAACACGGTTGAGGGGTTAAGGGCCCGTTACGGCGAACGCTGGCGTTGGCTGGCGGTTGCCACGGTCATGCTGGGCACCATGGCAACGGTGCTCAGCGCAACCGTGGTCAATGTTGCCCTGCACGACATCATGCTGGAATTCGGTATTCGGCAGGGCCAGGTGCACTGGCTGGCCACCGGGTTCATCGCGGCCATGACCACCACCATGCTGGCCTCGTCGTGGCTTCTGGATCACTTTGGCGTGCGCAAGACCCTGGCGACGGCCATGTTCCTGTTCACGGTGATCTCCCTCCTTGGTGGTTTTGCCACCTCCCCGGAACAGTTGATTGCCGCCCGCATTGGCCAGGGTGCCATGGCGGGGCTCATGCAGCCCATGGGTATGTATCTGGTGTTCCGGATTTTCCCCCGCAACCGTCGTGGGCAGGCCATGGGTATCTACGGCATGGGTGTGATTCTCGCTCCAGCCCTGGGCCCGGTTCTCGGGGGCTTCCTGGTGGATCAGTTGGACTGGCGCTATGTGATGTTCGCCCCCGTGCCCGTCACCCTGACCGGGGTGTTTATGGCATGGCGCTTTCTGCCGCTGCCGGTCTCCCGCCCGGCTCCCTACCGTTTTGACTTTCCTGGGTTGGTGCTCCTGGGCGCTGCCATCGGTCTGTCGCTGGACACCCTCAACCGGCTTCAGGAACTGGCGGGACAGGAAGCACGAATTGCCATCGAGGGCGCTGTTGCGGTCATCGCCCTGGTGCTGTTTGTGATTCGTGAGCGACGCGCCCGACACCCATTGGTGAACATAGAGCTTCTACGCAATCCGGCCTTCGTTTACGCCAACGTGGGCGCCATGGCGTTGGGGCTCGCCTTGTTTGGCTCCACCTACCTGGTACCCCTGTTTGTGCAGACGGCCCTGGAATTCACCGCCACCGAAGCCGGTTTGCTGATGTTGCCAGCAGGCATTGTGCTGGGCATGACCTTTCCATTGGCCGGGAGACTGGCGGACCGCCTGAGTGCCCGTAAGCTGGTGATATTCGGCATTGTCCTGTTCGCCATGTCGGCCATGTTGTTTGCGGTATCGGACATTGAGCTCGCCTTCGGCTGGCTGGCGCTATGGACCGTGTTGGGGCGAATCGGTATCGGCTTCATGCTGCCAGCCCTCTCAACGGGTGCCCTGAATCCACTGGCGCCGGAGCAACTCGGTGCCGGTTCGAGCACCATTAACTTTACCCGCCAGCTGGGTGGGGCCTTTGGCGTCAATATCGTGGCCCTGACCATTGAATTTGGTGACCACAGTGGCGGCATCCCCACCATTGGGGCATTTCATTCAGCCTGGTGGCTGGTGGCTGTATTCGTGGCGATGGCGGCAATTCCAGTGTGGAAAATGCGCGTATAGTTGCCATCCGCCCAGGTATTGATTAACATTTCGGCACTCTTCAGGGGAGTAGCCTCCGCAACGGAACCCGTTTCCAGGGGCGGATGGTAGTCAACATACTTGGGGCTCAATCTCCGTGGCTATCATGTTTCACCGGTACATCGGTGAAATTGGCAAGACCTGAGGCAGTTTCACCTCCCAGGGCGGAAGGTGGGCTGTCTCATGTCTGAATGTCCGCCCCGGAGCTTTTCATGGACGCTTTTCTCGCTTCAACGTTTGCGGTCGCCATTGCGGAGATCGGCGACAAGACCCAACTACTCTCTCTCTTCCTGGTTGCCCGTTACGCCAAGCGTGCGCCCATCATTCTTGGCATACTTGTCGCCACCCTGCTGAACCATGCCTTGTCAGCGCTGTTGGGTGCCTGGATCGCAGAGTGGATTCCGCAAGCCTGGCTACCCTGGATCCTGGCTACCAGCTTCGTGGCCATTGCGCTCTGGTTGTTGATTCCGGACAAGGATGACAATGGCGATTCGGCGTTCCTGGGGATGGGCGCCTTCATGGCCACGACGGTGATGTTCTTCCTGGCGGAGATCGGCGACAAGACCCAGGTTGCAACCGTGGTGCTGGCCGCGCGATATACGGACACCTTCTGGGTGATTATGGGCACCACCGTTGGTATGCTGCTAGCTAATATACCGGTTATCATGGCTGGTAAATGGTTGATGGAGCGGTTACCACTGGCGACGGCCAGAGTTGGAGCCAGTCTTCTATTTGTGATTCTGGCTGTTGCCACCGTTTGGACAGCCCTGACGTCGGTTTGAAGCGCGTTGTTGTCGCCGCAGACCGGATATCGGATTGAGACGCTATGTATCGAACGCAGTTGACAGGTTTTCTGCTGGTTTTGCTGGCCCTGGTGTCGGCCAACGTGGTTGGTGCCGAAACGGAAGCGCAGGCCGGGGGTCAGGAACTGACTACAGCCGAAGGAAAAAGCGACACCCCCGAGAAGCCCCGTGTTCCCCGGTTTTCCATTGACGGGGATCTGGCCGGGGAGCTGTCGGTGATGACCACCCGCTATGAAGACACCTTTGCGGCCATTGGCAATCAGAACAGTCTTGGTTATCTGGAACTCGTTAAGGCCAACCCCGGTGTTGATCCCTGGCTGCCCGGTGATGGCACCCGGATAACTGTGCCCCGGCACTACGTGCTTCCGGATGTAAAGCGCGAGGGCATAATCATCAATCTGGCGGAATACCGTTTGTACTACTTTACTGAGGGAAAGGTACAGGTCTATCCGGTGGGGGTAGGCACCGATGACAACCCATCGCCACTGACCAACGCTGAAGTGACCATGCCACTGGAGTCGCCGGCCTGGTATCCGCCTGCAAGCATCCGTGCCGAATACGAAGCTGCGGGAGAGTACCTGCCCAGGATGATTCCACCGGGGCCGGGTAATCCTCTGGGGTCCCACGCACTGATGCTCAGTGAGAAAGGGTACCTGATTCACGGTACCAACAAGTTGTTCGGAGTGGGCATGCAGGTCAGTCACGGTTGTTTCCGCATGTACAACGAGGATATATCGCGGTTTGTCTACGAAGTCAGTAAGGGCACGCCGGTGCAGGTTATCCATGAGCCCGTGAAGATCGGCCTGAAAGGTAATGAGGTCTGGCTGGAGGTACACCGCCCTGAAGAAGACTACAGTCAGCAGGACCGTGAACAATTGTGGAAGCAGGTGCAGAAAAAGGTGGAAGACTTCCGCCAGAAAATGCCCGGTGTGGAAGTGAAGCGCATGGCCATTGAACTGGCTGTGGACCAGGCGGACGGCCTGCCGCGGATGGTGGGTGAACGTCTGACCCGCGTCGCGGATGAGTCTGCCGGGCCGATGCGAAGTACCCCAGATGGCAATAAAGGTGAGAAGCAACGCCTCTGGTTCTGATACCGAAGGCTCTGATCCGCTGAACGGATCCGGGGAGGAGTGATGATCGCTAACCGACCCAACCAATCCAATCCCTCCGGCCGCCTGCACTGGTGGCTGGCCGTGTTCCTGCTGGGCCTGGTGCTGGCATTGGCCTCTCTGTCCCATACGGTTATCGCCCAGCAGGATGACGCTCCGAGAGGTCTTGTGTTGACCGTCGACGGGGCTATCGGCCCCGCCACCATGGATTACCTGGTGCGTGGCATTCGCCGCGCCGAGTCCGAAGGTGCCGAGTTGCTTGTTATCCGGATGGATACCCCTGGCGGTCTGATGGAATCCATGCGCGGTATCATCAAGGAGATCCTTTCTTCAGAGGTACCCGTGGTGACCTGGGTGTCGCCGGCAGGGGCGCGTGCCGCCAGCGCCGGTACCTACATTCTCTATGGCAGTCACGTGGCGGCCATGGCAGGGGCCACCCACCTGGGTTCGGCCACGCCGGTCCAGATGGGCGGGCTGCCCGGTTCCGAGGAACAGAAGCCTGCAGAAGACGCCGGGGATGCCAATCCCGATGACAAGGAAAGTGCCGGAAACGAGGAATCGGCGCAGGATGACGCCTCCGATAAACGCCGAGGCGGCACGGCCATGGAGCGTAAGGTTCTGGAAGATGCCGTCAGCTACATCCGTGGCCTGGCGGAGCGACATGGCCGCAACGCCGACTGGGCGGAGCAGGCAGTGCGCGAAGCCGTCAACCTGGGCGCCGAAGAAGCGTTGGCGCAGAACGTGGTCGATGTGGTGGCTGACAACATGGACAGCCTGATGCAGCAGATCGACGGGCGCACCGTGAAAATGGCCAATGGCGAGAAAACGCTGGCCACCGCGAACATTGAATTGACGCGAGCAGACCCGGACTGGCGCACGCGACTGCTATCGGTGATCACCAATCCGAATGTCGCTTACTTCCTGATGATCATCGGCTTCTACGGCATTATCTTCGAATTATCCAACCCCGGGGCGATATTCCCGGGTGTGATTGGCGCTATCTGCCTGATCCTCGCACTGTTTGCCTTCCAGGTGCTGTCCGTCAATTACGCGGGCCTGGCGCTGATTCTGTTGGGGCTTGCCTTCATTGTCGGCGAGGCCTTTATGCCCAGCTTCGGCATACTGGGCATAGGGGGGATTGTCGCGTTTGTAGCCGGTTCCATCATACTGATGGACGGCAGCCATCAGGAGATTTCACTGCCCACCATCGGTGGCACGGCACTGGTCGCGGCCGGCTTTATCCTCTGGACCGTCATCAAGTTCATCGGCTTGCGCCGGAAGCACCCGGTCAGCGGAAGCGAACAGATTGTCCACGAGAGAGTGACCGCACTTGATGACTTTCAGGAAGACGACGGGTATTTCAGGGGGCACGTGCGCATGAGCGGTGAACGCTGGAATGCCGCCTGCAAATCCCCAGTAGGCAACGGTGACAAGCTGAGGGTGACTGCATTGGAAGGTTTGACGGTGTACGTCGAAGCCGACAAAGCGGAACCCTGACGCCGGCCTGGAGAATGTTGACAGGTTACCCGGCGATCAAGCCAACGAAGGAGGCCTTATGAACATCACAGACCTGATTCCCTATATCGCACCCACGGTGGTGCTCCTGCTGATTCTTGGGTCGGCGATCAAGATTCTGCCGGAATACGAGCGTGGCGTGGTTTTCTTCCTGGGGCGCTTTCAGGGTGTCAAAGGGCCTGGCCTGATCATCGTAATCCCAGGTATCCAACAGATAACCCGCGTGGATTTGCGTGTTATTGCGTTGGACGTGCCAAGCCAGGACGTTATCTCGAAAGACAACGTGACCGTGCGGGTCAATGCCGTGCTGTATTTCCGGGTGGTCGACCCTGAGCGTGCGATTATACGGGTCGAGGATTTCGGCTCTGCTACCAGTCAACTGGCCCAGACGACGTTGCGTTCGGTACTGGGTAAGCATGATCTCGATGAAATGCTCTCAGAGCGTGACAAGCTGAATTCGGATATCCAGAGTATTATCGACGCCCAGACCGAGGAATGGGGCATCAAGGTCGCCAACGTTGAAATCAAGCACGTGGACCTGAATGAGTCGATGATTCGTGCCATTGCCCGTCAGGCGGAGGCAGAGCGGGAGCGTCGTGCCAAGGTGATTCACGCGGAGGGTGAATTGCAGGCATCGAAAAAGCTGGTTGAAGCGGCCGAAGTTATGTCCGCCAACTCTGGAGCAATGCAGCTGCGCTACATGCAAACCCTGGCGGATATGAGCACCAACAACAGTTCCACGATTGTGTTCCCGCTGCCGATGGAAATGATGTCTGCCTTTATGAGCAAAACGCCCTCACCACAGAAGCCGAAGAGCGATAACGACGAATCCTGATGAGTGCTACCAGGCGCCCACAAAAAAGGCCGGGACGAATCCCGGCCTTTTTTTACGTAACAGCCTTACTTCTGGCTGGCACGCTCGAGCATACGCTTGGCGCGCTCGTTGGCTTCGTTAGCAGCCTTCTGGGCAGCCTTGGCGGCAGCCAGTGCTTCGTCAGCAGTGCGCTGAGCGGAGCGTGCAGCGCTGGAAGCGCTGTTAGCGGTGTTCAGTGCATTTTCAGCGGTTTGCTCGGCGGAAGAAGCGGTTGCATTTGCTTCGTCGAGAGCGCCCTGGTCGGTTGTCGCACAACCTGCGGTCAGTGCGGTGGCCAGTGCAAACCCTGCGATCGTCAGTTTACGCATTGTATATCCCCTTATTGGTCGTTTTATTTCCTGCGTTCCAGAAGTCGTTGGTGCAGACATTCTGTCAAAACGGGGTCGTTAGCGTTTGGCCAACGACATCGTCAAACAGTGTAAATCAGTCTAGACAGAAATGTTAACTAAGGATACGTAAAAGTTCCTAGGTTATGACAACAACTTAATATTGCAGCAAGAATCTACGCATGAAGCGGGGATTGGATCAGTGTCAGGGGACAATCCGTATTGGCGTACCATCAGCCACCAATTGCCAGATTTCGTCCATTTCCTCGTTACTGACGGCGATGCAACCATCGGTCCAGTCCAATCCCAGGAAAGCGAATGCCATATCACCGGCTTCGTTTGGCAAACCATGAATCATGATGCTACCGCCGGGATCGAGCCCCCAGGCAGAAGCCTGCTCGCGGTCTTCAGCATTGGGATAGGAAATGTGGATGGATTTGTAGAAATCGCTGTTGGAGTTACGCCAATCCAGCACATATTTACCTTCGGGGGTGCGCTTATCCCCTTCGTAGAGCTTGTGCCCCGAGGGGTTGTCGCCCAGCCCGATACGGTAGCTGCGCACCACCTGGTCACCGGACAGCAGGTAAAGCCTGCGCTCTTCCTTGCGAACCAGAACCTCGCTGACTTCCGGCGTTTCATCCATGGCACCCATCGGCAGCTCCGATGCCGATAGCGGGGATAGGGGCGCCAGCAACAACGAGAAAGCAAAGGCCAGAAAGCTGGCAATGGCAACTGAGGACCGGCCGGTGCCGGAGAGTGAAATCGACATTTTCAGTAGCATAAGGAGTCAATGATTAATCTTTGTACACTTTATAGCACAGGACTTTTGTTAATCGAACCAGGGTTTTGAGTGTTTTTGTTAAAGATTTTTATTGGTTGTCCATTTTCAGGCCTACCTTCGTCACCCGGTCGGCCTCGGTTGCCCTTGCGACCAGGGTAACGGGGCCCAGTACCACCTTGTCGCCCACCACCGGATGCCCTTTGGTGCGCCGCGCAAAGCACTCCGCCAGGGACAATTCTGGGGGCAGCTGGTCAAACTCGATGCCGTAGACCTGCTCCACATCCCCCAGCAGAGCATCACCATTGAGCACGAAGTCGCCAAAGAAGGCGCGCTCGGCGAGGTATTTGGGTGCATGGCGACCGCTGAGGGCTTTGCCCAGCTCGGACAGCATCGCTGGCGTTGCAAACATTGCCAGTACATCGCCGCTGGCGACTTCCATATCCGGGCTGGGCTGATAACACGTCCGTTTGCGGAAAACGCCAGCGATGGCCGTGTTGTCCGGTAAACGGAGCTGGCCCAGGGGCCTGGGTGACTCCCAGGCACCGCCCCGGAGCGGGAACAGCATCAGTTCGTGGTCCCCGGCGGCCGGGACATCGAGGGGCAGGCGGCGGTAGGGATCTTCACCTGCGGGGACTTCCAGTCGCAGCTTCCTGGCCAGTGGCGCCATGGTGGTCCCCTGGACCACCAGCGACACCAGTACGATGAAGAAGGCAACATGGAAGATGAGCTGCGCCTCCGGCAGCCCGGCGATGATCGGGAATAACGCCAGCACAATGGGCACGGCGCCTCGCAAACCAACCCAGCTGATAAAGCCCAGCTCGCGTCGATTAAAACCGAAAGGCCAGAGTGTCGCCATCACCGTCAGCGGCCGGATCAGGAAAATCAGCGCCAGCGCCAGGATCAGACCGCCCCCGGCGAGAGGCAACAGTTCCGAGGGCGTGACCAACAACCCCAGCATCAGGAACAGGCATAGCTGGGCCAGCCAGGCCAGGCCATCGTGAACCTGGAGAATCATCGGCATCATTCGAACCGGGCGGTTGCCAACCACCACACCGGCCAGATAGATCGCCAGGAAACCGCTACCTCCGAGCGCGTTGGTGCCGGAGAACACCATGATGCCGGCGGCCACCACCAGCAAAGGGTATAGCGACGGGGTCAGCCGAACCCGGTTGGCCAGTTCCACTACGATAAAACCGCCGGCGACGCCTACCGCACCGCCAATGCCGAATTGCTTCACCAGCATCATCATCGCCATCCAGCCTTCGGATGTTCCGCCTGCCTCAATCATGGTGACCAGCATCAGGGTCAGGAAAATCGCCATCGGGTCGTTGCTGCCGGACTCGATTTCCAGGGTTGCACTGACCCGTTCGTTCAAATGAAGGCCGCGCCCCTGAAGCAGTGAAAACACTGCCGCTGCATCGGTGGAGGAGATAATGGCGCCAATCAGCAGTGCTGTCAGCCAGTGCATGTCAAACACCCACCAGGCCACCAGGCCGGCCCCGGAGGCGGTCAGGAATACGCCAACGGAAGCGAGTACCAATGCCGGGCGGAGACCGACACGAAAGGTTTCTGCCCGGGTGCGCATGCCGCCATCCAGCAGGATCACGCCGAGCGCCAGGTTGGCAATCAGGAACGCCAGCTCGAAGTCGTCGAAGAGGATGCCACCGGGACCGTCTTCCCCCATGATCATGCCGACCACGAGAAAAATCAGCAGTACCGGCATGCCCAGCCTGCTGGACAGCGGGCTGAGCATGATGCTGATGACCAGCATCAGAGCGCCGATCAGAGTAACTAGCGGATCCATTCCTGCTCCGGCCTGGGAATATGTCTCGATGATAGCAGGGTCACGAGCGGATCAGTGCAGTTTCAGGCGCGGGTGCATGGCCCGGCTTATCCGGTCCATCAACCAGATGATTCCGGTTCGAACGACGCCGTGCAGCGCGACCTGGTGCATGCGGTAGAGCGACAGGTAAAACAGGCGCGCGACTTTGCCCTCGATGTACATACTGCGACCGGAGAGATTCCCCATCAGGTTCCCCACGGTGGTGTAGCGGCTGAAATTGATCAGCGAACCATGGTCGTTGTAGACAAACGGAACCGCCTCACGGCCTTCCAGTCGATGACACAGGGTCTTGAAAAGAGTGTCCGCCTGCTGGTGCGCGGATTGAGCACGCGGTGGTACGGGCCGTTCTGACTGGGGCTGGGGGCACTCGGCGCAATCGCCAAAGGCAAAGATGTCCGGAGCCGTGGTGGCCTCCAGGGTTTGCTTCACCTTGATCTGGTTGCCACGGTTCGTTTCCAGGCCGTCCAGTGTTGCCAGGAACGCAGGCGCCTTGATGCCGGCGGCCCAGATGGTCATCTCCGAGGCGATTTCCGTGCCGTCTTTGAGCACCACCACGCCATCGCGGACTTCGCTGACGGGCTCGCCAGTCATCACCCTGACATTCTGGTGATCCAGTTCGCGGGTTGCGGCCTCGGAGAGCCGGGCCGGCAGCGCCGGCAGAATGCGGTCAGCGGCTTCGACAACGGTAATGGATACGTCCTCCGGCCGCAGGTGATTCATACCGTATATGGGCAGTTCCCTGGAAGCCAGTCGCAGTTCCGCTGCCAGTTCAACGCCGGTTGCGCCGGCGCCAATGATGGTGATGGGCAGTTCATGGCCATTGCCGGATTGGGCATCGTGGTTCTTACGCAAAAATGCGTTAAGCATCAGGTTGTGGAAACGCCGGGCCTGGTTGAGGCTGTCCAGGAACAGGCAATGATCCTGGGCGCCGGGGGTTCCGAAGTCGTTCGCTGTACTGCCCACGGCAATCACCAGGGTGTCATAACCGATGCGGCGTTCCGGCACGACTTCGCCGCCGTCCTCATCGTGGAATGGCGCGATGATCACTTCCCTGGCGTTGTGATCCAGGCCGTTCATGCGCCCGAGCTGGAATTCATAGTGATGCTTGCGTGCGTGGGCCCGGTAGTTGATTTCGTTGGCGTTGGCATCAAGCGAGCCGGAGGCCACTTCGTGAAGCAGGGGTTTCCAGACGTGGGTCAGGCCGGCGTCGACCAGGGTGATACGGGCTTTGCGTTTCTTTCCGAGTTTGTTACCGAGGCGGGTGGCCAGCTCAAGACCGCCCGCGCCGCCGCCTACGACGACGATGTGATGCAGATTATCCATGACAAGGGTTCCTGAAGTGAAGATAGCCAAGAACTCTCGTCAAAAACCCTTGGCTGTCCTCACTGGGGAAGGCAA
Source organism: Marinobacter sp. UBA3604 (assembly GCF_002375325.1). NCBI lineage: Bacteria > Pseudomonadati > Pseudomonadota > Gammaproteobacteria > Pseudomonadales > Marinobacteraceae > Marinobacter > Marinobacter sp. UBA3604. The sequence continues at coordinate 73,497 of NZ_DFMB01000036.1, read as the reverse complement.
CGACACAGAGCGGTAATGCTAACGCACTGTTGTGACAGGGACAATTCGCCGTTAGTACCTATATCCGGGGCAGGCCCTGAGCGGGCGGGGTCTAGTGGCGGGCACGATAGTGATCGAGCATGGCGGCCATGTCTTCGGCAAGCTCAGCGACCTGTTCAGAGCTGATCTCCCGCTGGGCAAAAGACCGGAGGCCAATGATCTGTGCCTGAAGCAGTCTTGCCAGCCGGGCACAATGGGTTCCTGGTGCCAGCTCGCCCTGGCGTTTCGCCTGCTCCAGAAGTTCAGTCAGGGCCTGCTCAATAGCGCTCAGGATCGAGTTCGCCTGGTTTGCAATGGCTGTATTGGTGTTACTGGCTTCGAGCAGGGTTTTAACGACCATGCAGGCGCGGGATGGCGACTCGCCGCCGGGGCTGGCCTGTCGTGCGATGCAACGAAGGTGCTCTTGCAGCCCGTCCATCACCGACGGACTTCCAGCCAAGTGCTCGCGCAGTTCCAGCCCGCTTCTCTGTGCATAGGCAGCCAGCGCTTCGCTGAACAGTCCATCCTTGCTGCCAAAGGTTGCATAAATGCTGCCAGGGCGCATGTCCAGAGCCTGCTCAATCTGCTTCATGGAAGCGCCGGCATAGCCCCGCTCCCAAAACAGGTTCATTGCTTTGTCTAGCGCGATTTGTCGATCGTAACGAGCGTTTCTGGCCATGGGTACCTGCCAACGACGGGTGATTTAATTCCTCGTAATGATAGCTTGAGTGATCGCTCAAAAACAGTTACCGTGGGTTTGTAATTGAATGAACGCTCAACATTAACCGAAAGGAGAGTGTTATGACGGATTTCACCATCCACGATGTCAAATCGGCGCCCGAAAAATCAAAACCGCTTCTGGAAAATTCAGTCAAGGGCTTTGGCATGATTCCCAGTTTGCACGGGATCATGGCAGAAGCACCAGGAACTCTTGAGGGTTATCAGACCTTGCACCGGTTGGTGCTGGAAAGCAGTTTTGACAATGATGAGAAAACCGTTGTCTGGCAGACCATTAACGTAGAGAACGCCTGCCATTACTGCGTGCCGGCGCACACCGGAATCGCCAAGATGATGGAAGTGTCGGACGACATCATCAACGCGCTGCGCGACGAGACGCCACTGCCCAGTGACAAGCTTGAAGCCCTGAGGACGTTCACGCTGGCTGTCATGCACAAGAAAGGTAATGTCGGTAAGGAAGAACTGGATGCGTTCTATGGTGCTGGCTATAAGCATCGTCAGGTACTGGAAGTGATCCTGGTGCTGTCCCAGAAAGTCATGAGCAACTACATCAACCACATTGCGGAAACGCCGGTTGATGAGCCATTCCAGAAGTTTGCCTGGGAAAAGAAGAAGTAACGGAACGATTCCCTGACGCTACGGGTGCGGTTCAGCCCGCATCCGTTGCCAGTATCTGCGCTTGCCGCTGGCGTTTCTTCTCCAGCACCTTGTCCACGCATTGGCTCTGGTCTTTCAGAATCACCACGCACTCCAGGCACTGGATGCATTCGTTGTAGTCAATCCGGCCATCTTTATGGATCGCATTGATTCCGCAACTGTTCTTGCAGTGCTGGCAAGGCTTGCCGCACAGCTCCACCCGGTCGAGCCAACTGAACAGGCGCAGCTTGCCCAGAACCGCCAGGCCGGCCCCGAGCGGGCAAAGGTAGCGGCAGTAGAACTTGTGGATGAACATACCCACCACCAGCAGGCCAACGGCATAGGCGACGAACGGCCAATAACGCACGAAGAAGAGCGTGATGCCGGTTTTGAACGGTTCCACTTCCACCAGCTTCTCTGCCAGTTCCAGTGAATAGAACGCCGTTCCCACCAGTACCAGAAGTATCGGGTACTTCAATAGAATCAGCCGCCGATGCCATTTTTCCGGTACTTTCACCTGGCGGAACTTCAGTTTCTCGCCCAACCAGGCCGCCATCTCCTGCAACGCGCCAAAGGGGCATAGCCAGCCACAGAACAGCCCGCGCCCCCAGACAAACAGGCTGATAAAGGTGTAGGTCCACAGGATAAACAGCACCGGGTCCATCAGGAATACGTTGAGTGAAAAACCGTCCCAGATGGCCAGGAACAGGGTGTAGATATTCACCACCGAAAGCTGACCCTGAGCATAGAAGCCGATAAAGAACAGGGTGAACAACAGAAAGCCCCAGCGGAACCGATGCACCAGTTTCGGATATTGGCTCAGGGTGCGCTGGCGGGCGAAGAACACCGTCAACAGGGTGAGACTGAGGACCAACAGGGAAATGGTCAACCAGCGTTCCTTCCATAGCCCGATCCACACCGGTTGGCGATTGTCTTCTGGCCGAGGTGTCACCTCGACGGCTTCGAACAGCTCCTGCGCAAAGGCCATCGGGATCTCCAGCTCGGTGCTGTCGGCAACCAGGTGATTCTTCCGCAATGTGACGCCCAGCTTCAGAGTCGCTTCGGCACCGGGATTGAAGCCTGCGTTGCCGCCGACCCGGAACAGGGTTGTCCGGGCGAACTCCGGCATGCCGTCGGCGTTGATCTGTATGTTCTGGTCGAACACGTTGATATCGCGAATGTCCAGCGACAGACTATTTTGCTGCAATCCCAGGCGATCCGGTGAGCTTCCTGGGGTGAAGTCATCCGGTAGGTGTGGGTAAAGTCCGCGGGACATGACGGCCAGTATCTGGGCGTCTGGCCCCGTCTTTTCTTTCAGCCGCTGGAAACCTTCGTCGCCCAACAGATTGCGGCCCACCATTGGTGCGTTGATGTAGCCGAAAAACAGCTCGGCGAAAGGCTCGCCAGGGTCAGGTTGCGACGCCTCGGGATAATCCACCAGGGGCGAGCCCAGTTTCTGTTCGATCGCCGCAGAGCTGATACGCCAGTGGCCGATGTACCCCCGTTCGATCAGTTGCGCCCACGACAGCGGTTGGTAGAGATCGGTTTTCGCCCGGGTAGGCGCTTCCTGAGTAAATCCGGCGAGCTTCTTTCGAGCCACCTTGAGGGCCGAGGACAGAACCGTGTCGTTGATGATCAGCACGGAGACCGTGGCCTTACTCACTCCATCGAAATGCACCACGTTGCCATCCGGGCTTTTGCCGCTGCGAGAGCCCGACGTATCGATAATAATCTGTTCGGTAAGTGAGCGGCCCTCGTACTGGTCGATGAACTCGAACAGCGGTTCTTCGCCAAGTCCATGAAGAAACACCGGTTCGTGATGGTTGAGAATGCGAATGCCGGTAAAGCGGCCGCGGCTGTCGAGCCCGATCAACATGCTGACGGGTTTCCCGGCAAAGCCCTGGAGTGGACTGATATCGCGGGATTCGTAGGCGTAGCCTATCAGCTCCTGAAGCTGATACACCGGGTACACCGGGTAGTCCGGCAACCGGTCACGAATGTCTGTGGCCTTGGGGAATAGTTCCTGGATTAACGCCTGCTTCTCATCGTCCAGGGCGCCATACGTCGCCAGGGGAAAACAGGCTAGGACCAACAGCAGCAATAGCCGCAAGGGCATGGTCTCTCTCCATCGATTTCTTGTTGTTGGTCAGATCCATGCTAGAGATTTGCCATGCGGGCACAATGCGACCTCCGGGCCGGGCAGGTGCTACTTTGTGAGGAGAAATGAAGGCTGAGAAGGAAAGCAGAGGTCGATCAGTTCAGGCGAATCACCCGCCCCATTAAACGTCGCCAGTCGATAGGCAGGCGGTTTTCCAGCGCCACCAGGGAGGGGGCTTTGGTGTGCAGGGCTTCAAAGGGACGCTTGCTGGCGAAGATCACCGTGTTGTTGGTTTTACTCTTGAACAGCAGGAGGACTGCAAACCCCGCGCGCAGCTGGTGGAACAACGGACCATTGATGTCCGGCGTGCGGTGATAATTGATGGCGAGCCAGCCGTCGTCGCCAAGTACCCGGCTGCATTGTCTGATAAACTGCCGCTGGGCCTGGGCCGGGCTCATACGGTCGGAGTTGTACATGTCGGCCAGGATGAGGTCGCTGCTACCGTCCGGCGCTTTGCCGAGAGCGTCCCTGGCATCGCCGATGGTCATCGTCAGGTTGGCGGAATGCGGCAGGCTGAAGTATTCGCGGGCCACCTCCAGCACCCGGGGCCGCAGTTCCACCGCGTGGACCTGGCACTCCGGCAGCAGGTGCAGCAGCGCACTGGCCATCACGCCGCCGCCGAGGCCAAGTATCGTGGCGTGTGCGGGCTGCGCAAAGGCAACTGGCAACAGCATGGCGCGGCTGTACTCATGAACGGGAAGATGGGGCCTGCGGCGATCTATCTTGCTTTGCTCAAACACCGAATCAAAGGTCATCACCCGATGTTTGCGATAGTCGACCACCAGAATGCCACCGAGTGCGTCCCGGGTGTAATGGATAATCTCGCCCTTCACGGTGGCGTCCCTTGTCTGATCGCTGCGTCGTTATTCTGGGCATTTATCCGCCGCTTCTCAAGCCGCACGTCAGGGCCGGAGGCCGCGAGCCTGTGAGCATGGACACCTTCAGTGCCCTGGCCTGCCCGTTGGACGGTGAGCCCCTGAACCAGTCCGGTACCTGCTGGCGTTGCCCGGCTGGTCACAGTTTTGATGTTGCCCGCCAGGGCTACCTGCACCTGCTGCCGGTCCAGAAGAAGCGCTCGCTGGACCCGGGTGATAGCAAGGACATGGTGGCGGCGCGCCGGCGCTTCCTGAATGCCGGTTTCTATCAGCCCATTGCCGGGGCCGTGAACAAAGCGGTGGCGCCCGGAGCCGACGATGCCAAACCACTGGCCTGCCTGGACGCTGGGTGTGGAGAGGGCTATTACCTCCGGCAACTGGCAGCGGCAAATACGGAGAGGTCTCTTGCGCTGGTGGGAGTGGATATCTCCAAGTGGGCGACCTTGGCCGCCGCGAAGCAGGATAAGCGCCCCCGTTGGCTGGTCGGCAGTAACGCTAACCTGCCGGTGTTGAACGGCAGCCTGGATTGCGTACTCTGCCTGTTTGGCTTTCCCGTCTACAGTGAGTTTGCCCGTGTGCTCAAACCCGGCGGCATCCTGATCCAGGCCGACGCTGGCCCCGATCACCTGCGGGAACTGCGGGAGATTATTTATCCGTCGCTCAAACCCGAAAAGCCGCCAGCTGTTGACGTGCCTGAAGGTTTTTTGAGTCTGGGGACAGAGACGATTCGTTATTCACTGACCTTGGAAAGCCAGGAGGCGATTGCCGACCTGCTGGCGATGACGCCGCATTTTTACCGGGCGCCTGCGGAGGGGCGGGTTCGTGCCGAGACACTCGAAACCCTGGCGGTGACGGTCGAAGTCACGCTGAGGCGTTTTGTTCGTGATTCTGCCGCTACGACGACAACGCCCCGATAGCCTCGTTCGCTTCCATGGTCCGGGCCAGATCCTCTGCCGTTTGCCCATCCTCATCTTTCAACGATTTATCCGCGCCTGCTTCCAGCAAACGCCCAATCATATCCACCCGATTGAACATGGCGGCGACCATCAGCGGTGTTTTGGCGCCTGCCGGGCGATGGTCGACGTCGGCGCCGGAGGTCAGCAGCAGGTCTACAATGTCGGTATTGCCCTGATACACCGCGCTGGCCAGGGGCGTTTGTAGCTGGTCGTTGGCCAGGTTGGGGTCGGCACCCTGTTCCAGCAGCAGGCGCGCGGTGTCTTTGTGGCCGTTGCTGCAGGCGAGCATCAGCAGGCTGTCACCGGTGTTGGTGCGGATGTCCACGGGTACGCCGGCGTTGAGCATCACGCTGAGGGGGCCGGCACCACCATTCCGGGCCAGTTCGAACAACCCCTGGGCGAAAGCAATGGCGTCTTCGTCCTGTTGATTGTCGGGGTTCTGGGGCCTGGTTGGCTTGTCGTGGCTCATGGTTTTCCTCTGGTTTCATAGCGAATCTTGGGCAACCGTAACACGCCTGGAGCCAGCCAAGAATTGGACTTGGGTACGGTATGGATCTGGACAGACCCACAACGCCACTGTTAAAACCGTGCTATCAGGTAAGCAAAACCATCAAGGGTACAGGAGAACAGGACTGTGAAAATCAAGGTTCGAGGTATTGAAGAAGGCCAGCCGGTGCCGGAGAAATTCGCGTTTGGTGTCTACAGCGAACAGGACCACATGAGCTTTGGCCCCAACCGCAACCCGGAACTGGTCTGGGAGGACGCGCCGGAGGGCACCAGGAGTTTCGTGGTGATGATGTTTGACCCGGACGTGCCCAGCGTGGCGGACGACGTCAATCAGGAAGGCAAAACCGTGTCGAAGGACATTCCCCGGGTGGATTTCTTCCACTGGCTGCTGGTGGACGTGCCGGCCGCCACGTCCCGCATCCCCGAGGGCGAGGACAGCGATGGTGTGATTCCCAAGGGAAAGGAGCCCGGTCCGGGCCCGATCGGTATTCGTGGCGTGAACAACTACACCCAGTTCCTGGCTGGCAATCCCGACATGGCAGGAACCTATGCCGGTTACGATGGTCCCTGTCCGCCCTGGAACGATGAGATCCTCCATCATTACCACTACGAAGTGCACGCGCTGGATGTTGAAACTCTGGGGCTGGATGGTGAGTTCGATGGTGCCGCAGTTCGTGAAGCCATGGCAGGTCACGTTCTGGCCAGCGCCCGGGTGACCGGTACCTACACGCTGAATCCGGATTTACGTAAAGACTGAGCAGCCACAGGCTGGCGCCATCCGCAAGAAAGCCGGAATGTCGGGTGACCGACGTCCGGCTTTTTTATGCGAGACCATTTAAGGGGATTTTCGACTCGGTTCAGCCTGTGCCTGCGAGTAACTGTTCAAAGGTAGTGATGGTTCCCGGACTGTCCGGCTCATAGCCGGGAAGGTGTTCGATCCGATCGATAAAGGCCTGCGAGCGCATCAGCTCAATCAGGTGCGACAGGTTGTCCTGCCCCAGCCGCTCTTCATGGCAGAGCAGGAGGTAGTGCTCGCTGGCCATTTCCACGAAATCAAGGTTGAACTGGCTGGCCGCCGCTTCCACGCCGAAGCCTACATCCGCCATTCCCGACGCGACAAAGGCAGCGACGGCAGTGTGTGTGAACTCGTGCTGAGGCGAGCGGTTGATGCTCTTTTCAGTGAGTCCCGCCTGACGTAGCAGAAGGTTGAACAGGATGCGGGTGCCGGAATGGCGGTCACGGCCGATAAAACGGAGCCCGGAAGCGGCCAGTTCCGACAGGTTGTGGACCTTCACCGGGGCGTCTTTGCGCATCAGTAGGCCTTCGCGCCGGGTGACAAAACGAATCAGCCGGAATCGTTTGCCGGCCAGCTGATGCTGGTAATGGGCCATGATTTCCCGGGCCCGTTCCGGGCAGGTGGGAAAGTGAAAGCTTGCCAGGTCGCATTCGCCGCGATTGAGGGCGGTCAGTGCCTCTTCGGGGTTGCGGTATTGGAGATTGACTTCAACGCGGTCAGAGAACTCCGGGAGCAGGGCCACGGCATACCCGTGGCTGGCGTGAAGACGAAGGACCGGGTGCTCACCGGCCAGCAGTTGCTGGATCTGGTCGTTAAATTCGGACGCCATGCTGTCGATCTGAGGCCCGAGCCGGGCTTTGACCCGCTGATCTGCCCACAGCAATTTCTCGCCCAGGGCGGACAGCTCGGTGCCGTGCCCCTTGCGCATGATCACCAGTGGCATTCCGAAAACATCGGAACTGCGATTGAGCAAGTTCCAGGCGTGGCGGTAAGACACGCCGGCCGCCTCTGCCGCCGCGGTCAGTTTGCCACTGTCGCGGATCGTTTCGAGCAGGCGGAATAATACCGGCTCGAACAGCTCACCGTTATCGGTTCGGAAGACCCAGGCAGGGGAAATAGACAGCCTTTTCTTATGCATTCCTATTCATATTCCGTCGGCGATGATGGAGTGGTAGCGTATGGCTATCACTGTTCAGATACTGTAACAGAACAAGAAATAATAGGAACAAATATGCATATGTCAGAGGTGAATCAGCAATCACTCGGCGCCATGGCTTACGCCCGCGACTGGACACCTGACATGGTCCGGGCGGAAATGGACGCCCTGAAACACAAGCCTGGCGCCCTGCTCCCCATCCTGCACGCCGTCCAGAACCGGATTGGTTACATCCCCGAGGGCGCCGTGGCCATCATCGCTGAGGCGCTGCAGCAGACCCGTGCCGAAGTCCATGGTGTGATCAGCTTCTACCACCATTTCCGCACTCATCCGGTGGGCAGCAAGGTGATTCACGTGTGTCGCGCCGAGGCCTGTCAGGCCATGGGTGGGCGCATGCTTGAAGCGCATATCAAGGACCGCCTGGGGGTGGACTATCACGGCACCTCAGCCGACAACGAGTTTACCCTGGAGCCTGTCTACTGCCTGGGCAACTGCGCCTGTGCCCCTTCCATCCGCGTGAATGACGATATCCACGGCCGCATGACGCCGCAGAAGTTTGATCGCCTGGCGGACAAGCTCACCACGTCCGCGCTGGACATCCGGTAATCACGGGAGCATCGATGATGGCAACCAGAATCTACGTGCCCTGCGATACCACCGCCCTGTCCATGGGCGCGGATGACGTGGCGAGACTGATAGAACACCATGCCGGAGTTCAGGGTGTGGCTATTGAACTGGTTCGTAACGGTTCCCGAGGGTTGTTCTGGCTTGAACCAATGGTGGAAGTCGAGACGGCCAGCGGCCGGATCGGCTATGGCCCGGTGGAACCGGATGACGTTCAGGGGCTGGTGGAGGCCGGGTTGTTCGATGGTGCGTCCGACCATCCTCTGTTTCTTGGCCCGGTGGCCGATATTCCCTACCTGAAACGCCAGCAACGCCTGACTTTTTCCCGTATTGGCATCACCGATCCGCTGTCGATTACCGACTATCGTGATCATGGCGGCTTTGACGGCCTGGAAACGGCGATCAGCGTGGAGCCCCAGGGCATTGTCGACGAGGTCAAAGCCTCCGGCCTCCGTGGTCGGGGTGGCGCAGCCTTTCCCACCGGTATCAAGTGGCAGACCGTACACGATGAGCCCTGGCAGCAGCAGAAGTACGTCGTCTGCAACGCCGATGAGGGTGATTCCGGCACCTTCGCAGACCGGCTCGCCATGGAATGTGACCCTTACATGCTGATCGAAGGCATGACCATTGCCGGGCTGGCGGTTGGGGCGACCCAGGGATTCATCTATCTGCGGTCGGAATACCCGGTGGCGCACCGCATTCTGAATGAAGCGATCCGTCGTGCCGAAGCCGAAGGCTATCTGGGCCAGGATGTTCGGGGCAGCGGTCGTGCCTTCGATCTGGAAGTGCGGCTGGCGGCGGGCGCCTACATCTGTGGTGAGGAGACCTCGCTGTTGGAAAGCCTGGAGGGCAAGCGCGGCCTGGTTCGAGCAAAGCCGCCCCTGCCCGCGATCAAAGGGCTGTTCGGCCAGCCCACCGTGGTCAATAACGTACTGTCGTTTGCCGCCGTACCATTCATTCTGGCTCAGGGTGGCCATGCTTATGCGGACTACGGTATGGGGAAATCACGGGGCACCCTGCCGATCCAGTTGGCGGGCAACATCCGCCAGGGCGGCCTGATCGAACTGGCTTTTGGCGTTAGTTTGCGGGAGATCCTCGAAGATTTCGGTGGCGGCACCTTCTCGGGCCGCCCCATGAAAGCGGTCCAGGTGGGTGGCCCGCTGATGGCGTATATGCCGGAAAGTCAGTGGAACACGCCCATGGATTACGAGGCCTTCGGCCAGCTTGGCGCGGGTGTCGGCCATGGCGGCGTGGTGGTGTTTGACGACACCGTGGATATGGGTGAACAGGCCCGGTTCGCCATGGAGTTCTGCACCGTGGAGTCCTGCGGCAAATGCACGCCGTGCCGGATCGGCTCGGTGCGTGGTGTGGAAGTGATTGACCGCATTCGGGCCGGCGAAAACAGGGAGGCCAATCTGGTGCTGCTGGAAGAGCTGTGCGAGACCATGGTTGACGGCTCTCTTTGTGCGATGGGCGGTATGACCCCGTTCCCGGTACAGAGTGTGATGAAACATTTCCCGGACGACCTGACGGCCTGACCGACGCGAGTGGAGGCACGAACAATGTTGCACTATTACGATCCAAACACGGCCGAACCAACCCTGAATCCGGACATTGATTACGGTACGCCGCCCAGCACCTCCGAAACTCTGGTCAGCCTGTCCATTGACGGCACCGACATTGCCGTGCCTGAAGGCACCTCGGTGCTGCGGGCGGCAACACTGGCGGGTATCAACATCCCCAAACTGTGCGCCTCGGACAACCTCGAAGCCTTCGGTTCCTGTCGCCTGTGCGCGGTGGAGATCGAGGGCCGCCGCGGCTATCCGGCCTCCTGTACCACGCCGGTGTCCGAGGGCATGGCCGTCACCACCCAAAACGGCAAGCTGGGCAAGCTCCGGCGCAACATCATGGAGCTGTATATTTCCGATCACCCGCTGGACTGCCTGACCTGCCCGGCCAACGGCGACTGTGAACTGCAGGACGTGGCCGGCGCCGTGGGTTTGCGGGAAGTGCGCTACGGTTTTGAGGGCGAGAACCACCTGGACGTGGAAGTGGACGATTCCAACCCCTACTTCAGCTTCGACCCCAGCAAGTGCATTGTCTGCTCCCGCTGCGTGCGCGCCTGCGAGGAAGTGCAGGGCACCTTTGCCCTGACCATTGACGGCCGCGGCTTCGACTCCAAGGTATCTGCGGGCCAGAACGATCCGTTCATGGATTCCGAGTGCGTGTCCTGCGGCGCCTGCGTGCAGGCCTGCCCCACCTCCACATTGATGGAAAAGAGCGTGATCGACGCCGGCCAGCCCGAGCACAGCGTGGTCACCACATGCGCCTACTGCGGCGTGGGCTGCTCGTTCAAGGCGGAGATGAAAGGCGACCAGCTGGTGCGCATGGTTCCCTACAAGGGCGGCGATGCCAACCACGGTCACTCCTGCGTGAAAGGCCGCTTTGCCTTTGGCTATGCCACCCACAAGGACCGCATCAAGGAGCCGATGATCCGGGACTCCATCAACGCCCCCTGGAAAGTGGTGTCCTGGGAGGAGGCCATCGAGTTCTCCGCCAGAAAGCTCAAGGACACCCAGGCCAGATATGGCCGGGAAAGCATCGGTGGTATCACCTCCTCACGCTGCACCAACGAGGAAACCTATCTGGTGCAGAAGCTGATCCGCGCCGCGTTCGGCAACAACAACACTGATACCTGTGCGCGGGTCTGTCATTCACCCACCGGCTTTGGTCTGAAGACCACCATGGGCGAGTCCGCCGGGACCCAGACCTTTGACTCGGTGATGAAGGCTGACACCATGATCGTAATCGGTGCCAACCCCACCGACGCCCACCCGGTGTTCGCCTCCCAGATGCGCAAGCGGCTGCGCCAGGGCGCGAAGCTGATTGTGATTGATCCACGCCGCATCGACCTGCTGAAAACACCCCACGGCACCGAAGGCATTCACCTGCCGCTACGCCCGGGCACCAACGTGGCGATGATCAACGCCCTGGCCCACGTTGTCGTAACGGAAGGCCTGGAAGACAAGGCGTTTATCGAAAGCCGTTGTGACCCGAAACACTACAACCAGTGGCGTGAGTTTATCGCCGAGGAGCGCAACTCTCCGGAAGCCCTGGAAGCGGTCACCGGGGTGTCGGCGGACCTGGTACGCCAGGCCGCACGAGCCTATGGCGAAGCGGGTAATGGCGCCATCTATTACGGCCTCGGGGTCACCGAGCACAGCCAGGGTTCGACCATGGTGATGGGCATAGCCAACCTGGCCATGGCCACCGGCAACATCGGCCGTGAAGGCGTTGGCGTGAATCCGTTACGGGGCCAGAACAACGTTCAGGGTTCCTGCGACATGGGCTCCTTCCCCCACGAACTGCCGGGCTATCAGCATGTGGGCGACCCGGCCGTTCGAGCCAGGTTTCAGGAGGCCTGGAATGTGGCCATTGACGATGAGCCGGGCCTGCGGATTCCCAACATGTTTGATGCCGCCATCGCCGGCAGCTTCAAGGCCATGTATGTGCAGGGCGAGGACATTGCCCAGTCCGATCCCAATACCCAGCATGTGGAGGCGGCGCTCAGTTCGCTGGATTGCCTGATCGTGCAGGACATCTTCCTCAACGAAACCGCCAAGTACGCCCATGTGCTGCTGCCGGGTTCCACGTTCCTGGAAAAGAACGGCACCTTCACCAACGCCGAGCGCCGTATTAACCGGGTGCGTAAAGTGATGGCGCCGGTGGCGGGCATGGAGGACTGGGAAGTCACCATGGCGTTGTCGAACGCGCTGGGCTATCCGATGCAGTACCGTCATCCGTCCGAAATCATGGATGAGATCGCCCGGTTGACGCCGACGTTTACCGGTGTCAGTTACGACAAGTTGGACGAACTGGGCAGCATCCAGTGGCCCTGTAACGACAAGCATCCCGACGGCACGCCCACCATGCACACCCTCGATTTCCCGATCGGCAAGGGCAAGTTTGCGGTCACCGAGTATGTTGCCAGCGAGGAAAAAACCAATCGCAAGTTCCCGCTGTTGCTGACCACCGGTCGCATCCTGAGCCAGTACAATGTCGGTGCCCAGACCCGACGCACCGAGAACAGCCAGTGGCATCAGGAGGATGTACTGGAAGTTCATCCCAGCGATGCCGAACTCAGGGGCATCCGCGAGGGCGACTGGCTGGGCATCACCAGCCGTGTGGGCCAGACGGTCCTGCGGGCAAGAATCAGTGATCGCATGTTGCCGGGGGTGGTGTACACCACCTTCCACCACCCGGGCAGCGGTGCCAATGTGATCACCACCGACAGCTCTGACTGGGCCACCAACTGCCCGGAATACAAGGTGACTGCGGTGCAGGTGGAGAAGGTCTCGCAGCCGTCAGAATGGCAACGCCACTTCGAGCAGTTTGACCAGCGCCAGCAAGGGTTGTTGGAACCGTCGGCCAGCCATATGGAGCAACCCGATGCCGCGGCACTCAAATAACCCGGAGCTGGCAGTCATGCCAGTGATGGGGCCGGACCCTGAGAAGGGTGCGCCAGCGTCCTGTGACCTCCCGGTGGAGGTTCATGGCGGTATTGAGGGCGCCCCCGGTCAGGATAGTGTCGCCGAAGAGGTGCCGGTGGCGATGGTTTATAACGGCATATCCCATGCGGTAATGATGGCATCGCCTTGTGATCTGGAGGATTTTGCACTGGGTTTCAGTCTGACCGAAGGCATTATCGACAGCCTCGGGCAGTTGTTTAACCTGAACGTACATGCCGTCGACGAGGGCATCGCTATCGAGATGCACATCGCCGGCGACTGTTTTGCCCGTTTGCGCCAACAGCGACGGAATATGACCGGACGAACCGGCTGCGGGCTATGCGGCACCGAATCCCTGGCCCATGCGGTCCGGGCGATCCCACGCGTGCCGCTTCGCCCGATACCGGATGATGAAGACGTTCAGCGCGCTCTGAGCAGCCTTCGGCACTACCAGCCCCTGCAGGAACAGACCGGCGCCACCCACGGTGCAGCCTGGTGCGATAGCCAGGGCCGCATCGAACTGGTTCGGGAAGATGTCGGCCGTCATAACGCACTCGATAAACTGATCGGCGCACGGATACACAAGAAGGGCGAGTCGGCCTTCGACGATGGCTTTGCACTGGTTTCCAGTCGCGCCAGCTTCGAGATGGTGCAGAAAAGTGCCAGTGTCGGTATCGGTTGCCTGGTGGCTGTCTCTGCGGCCACGGCACTGGCGGTCCGGGAAGCGCGAACGGCCGGCATGACCCTGATCGGGTTCGCCCGCCCTGGGCGGCATGTCATCTACAATCGGGGCGACAGTGGCCAACCTTCCGAGGAACGCGAGCATGAGTGACCAGCAGTTGCGGAACCTGATCAAGATGATCAACCAGATCAGTGATAACAACCTCCATCATGGCGATGAGGGCGAGGCGGCGGAGGTGGTCGCCACCCACATCAGGAAGTTCTGGGCCCGGAGTATGAAACAGCAGATCAGCGATTATGCAACGTCGGACGGGGCAGAGTTGAATGCCGTTTCCCGGCTGGCCGTCGAGCGCCTCTCGTTGTAAGAACTGATGGTTTTGATTTAGACAATGAGAATTGTTAGCATTTGCACCTCGTTAACATGAGGTAATGTCTGTCATCCTGAAGGGTGCGGGCAAAATGCATTAACCATTCGAGATTTGTCTATGAAAACTCCGGAGTCACGTCCCCTGCTGCTGGCGCTGGCCATAGCGGCTGTTCACGGTTCTGCACTGGCGCAATCTTCGTCCAATACCCAATCCGGCGACAACGCCAAAGCGTTACCGGACCTGGTTATCACGGCCACCCGCAACAAAAGCACAGCGGGAGAGACTCCGCAGAAGACAACCATCATTACCCGCGAGCAGATCGAACAACAGCAGGCGATTTCCAATGACCCCGGCCAGGTGCTGAGCAACCTGATTCCTTCCTACTCTCCGGGCCGTCAGAAACTGTCCAACGCCGGTGAAACCTTCCGGGGCCGGTCACCCCTGTTCCTGGTGGACGGTGTGCCGCAGAGCAATCCACTGCGGGACAGCGCGCGGGACAGCTACACCATCGATCTGGATATGGTCGAGCGTATCGAAGTAATCCACGGTGCCAGTGCGGAGCACGGCCTGGGTGCGACGGGTGGCATCATCAATTTTGTAACTCGCAGGCCCGACAGCGGTGAGGTTTCCCAGTCTGTGTCGGCCAGCGTGACCAGTGACGACAACGTGGACTCCGATGGCCAGGGTTACAAAGTGGGCTACCGGATCAGCGGTCAGCAGGGCCGCTGGGACTATCTTCTGGGCGGGAACATTCAGGAGCGCGGCGTGTTCTACGATGGCGAGGACCGCCTGATCGGGGTGGCCTATCCCGGTGAACTCCAGAACACCGAAAGCTATGACGTATTGGCCAAGCTGGGTTACTGGCTGGATGACGACCAGAACGTGGAGTTTTTCATCAACCGCTTCCAACTGGAAGGCAAAGGCGGTTACGTACCGGTACCCGGCGACCGCGACAACGGAGTACCCACAACAGCACGTCCAGGCATCATTGATGGTGAACCGGGAGAGAACGAAGTCACCACCGCTCGCCTTTCTTACTCGCACGGCGATTGGCTGGGCAACCAGGTGGATACCCAGCTATACAGCCAGACCTTCCGGGCCCGGTTTGCCACCACGCCGTTCTTCCCCTATGTGGACGCCAACGGCAACGATCAGCTCGACCAGACCCGTAATGAATCCGACAAGGTGGGCGCCAAGTTCACCCTCACCCGCGACGGCCTGCTGAACGATTACCTGACCCTGACAACGGGGCTGGATGTTCTTCAGGATGAAACCCGCCAGACGCTGGTGGAAACCGGGCGTACCTACGTACCCAAATCGCAGTTCCGCAACTACGCAGCCTTCCTGCAGGGCGATGTTGCGGTCACCAACCGTTTGACCCTGCACACCGGTGTCCGCTATGAACATGCGGAGCTTAAGGTCGACACCTACAACACCATCGACCGTAGCAATGTCACCCAGGATAACGTCACCGTCCAGGGTGGCAATCCGGACTTCAATGAAACCCTGTTCAATGCGGGTGTTGTCTATCAGGCGACGGACCAGTTGCAGCTGTTTGCGAACTATTCCGAGGGCTTCGGCATGCCAGATGTTGGCCGTGTACTGAGGGGAATCAGCGACGCGGGGCAGGACGTTGATAATCTGTTGGTACTGGAGCCGATCATCACTGATAACCGTGAGATTGGTGGCCGTTTCGACTGGGACCGCTATCACTTTGAGGTGAGTTACTACGAGTCGGATTCCGACTTTGGTGAGCGCCTGACGGAAGTGAACGGCACCTGGGTCGGCAACCGGGAAAAAACCGAGATCCAGGGTGTGGAAGTCACCGCCGATGCGGACCTGAACGACGCGCATAACCTGGCGTTCTCATACACCTATGCGGATGGTGAGTCCGACACCGACGGTGATGGCGATGTAGACACTGAGCTGAGCGGCATCAATATTGCGCCGGAAACCCTGAAACTGAGCTGGTCAGCTGCCTGGACGAAGAGGCTGTCGAGCCACCTTCAGTTCACCCAGTTCCTGGACCGGGACATCGAAGGAGATGACCTGGACTTCGACGGATACGGGTTGGTGGATGGCTCTATGGCCTACCGGACCCGTGCCGGGAAGTTCTCCCTGGGCATCGAGAACCTGCTGGATAAGGACTACTTCACGTACTACTCCCAGTCTGCCCGGGTGAGTGACGAGTACTATTTCCAGGGCCGTGGCCGCACCGTCACCCTTGGTTATCAGCTCGACTTCTGAGCAGTCGGCATCCCAAAGCCCGGGGCCTCAGTGCTCCGGGCTTTTACTGTCACCCCAGTTCCCGCCTGAGTCGGTACAGCAGGTACACGAAGAAGGGCGCACCGATGCCCGCAACGAAAATGCCGGCCGGTAGATCCCTGGGTATGAACGCTACCCGACCCACCCAGTCCGCATAGAGAAGAATCAATGCGCCGATCAGTGCCGCGATGGGCAACAGCCCCGTGTGGCCACTGTTGACCAGTCGTCGCGCCATGTGTGGCGCAATCAGGCCGATGAACCCGACCGCGCCGGCATAGGCCACGGCAGAGCCGGCGAGCGCCACAGCCAGCACCAGGAACAGCAAACGATGGCCTTGCAGGGCGCTACCCAGGCCCAGCGCCATATCTTCCCCCATGGATTGTGCATCGAGGTGTCGCAGCTTGATCAGCGCCAGGGGCCAGCACACCATCAGCCAGGGTGCCAGGGCGGTGACGTCGTGCCACTGTGAGGCGTAGAGGCTGCCAGTGAGCCAGATATAGGCATTCATGGCGGTGGCATCGGGGCTCAGTACCAGCAGCAGGGTGGTCACTGCGGTCAGCCCGGCTGCCAGCCCGATGCCCACCAGCACCAGCCTGGCGGGGCTGATTCCCCGGTGCCAGGCCAGAGCGGTAATGCCCAAGGCCACGACAAAGGCGCCCCCCATGGCGACGGGCGCCAGTAGCAGCGAGGTTCCGGTGACACCGCCGAGCCAGAGGAACAGCACCGCGGCGGCCGAGGCCCCACTGGTGATGCCAATGACATCCGGTGACGCCAGCGGGTTTCTCACCAGACCTTGCAGGATGAGGCCGGCTGAGCCCAGAGCAGCGCCCACCAGGATGGCCATGAGTATTCTGGGCAGGCGAATTTCCAGAACAATCAATGCCAGCTGCGACTGGTTCGGGGCGACCAGTGTGCCGAGTACCTCCATAACCGAGGTGGGATGGCTGCCGGATGTAAGTGCGAGAACACTGCTGGCAGCCAGTAACACTGTGAGCACACCGGTGACCACCATAACTCTGGTATTGAGCTTGACCGACCAGCGGTCATTGCGGGAGCGAAGTATCAGGGCTCGGCTCATGATACTTTCCTCACATGTCGGGCGAGATGGAGGAATAGCGGTGTGCCCAGCAGCGCTGTCATGACTCCCACGGGAATCTCCTGGGGTGGTATCACCAGCCTGGCGATGGTGTCGGCAGCCAGCAGCAGCGTGGCGCCAATAATGGCCGACAGGGGTAGCAGCCAGCGATGATCCGTACCAAATAGGCCGCGGGCCATGTGTGGCACGATCAGGCCGACAAAACCGATCAGCCCTGCCATGGCCACCGAAGTGCCCGCCAGGACAATCACCACCAGACCGATCAACAATCGCACCTGCCCTACTCTGAGCCCCAGGCCGCGAATGACCTCATCGTCCAGTCCGAGCAGATTCAGTTGCCGGGACAATAGCAACGCGAGGATCAGGGCGCCGCCGAACAGCGGCAACAATGGCACTATCGCATCCAGTTCGCGCCCTGAAACGGAACCCGCCAGCCAGAACAGAATGCTTTCGAAACGGTCCTGGTTGAGGATCAGCAACCCCTGGGCAAAGGAGACGAACAGCGCTGTCACCGCGACGCCGGCGAGCACCGTACGCACGGGGGAAACACCGCGCCCGGCTTCCTGCCCCAGAAAATACACCAGCACGGCGGCCGTGGCGGCGCCGGTAAAGGCCGCCCACACCAGTTGCGACGGCGAGGTCAGCGAAAACAGCGTGGCGCCGATAACCACGAAAAACATGGCGCCGGCATTGATGCCGAGAATGCCGGGTGACGCCAGAGGGTTGCGGGTCAGTGTCTGCATCAGCGCTCCGGCAATGGCCAGGCCGGCACCCACGACCACGGAGGTCACGGTGCGCGAAAAGCGTTCCGAGTGAATGACCAGATGCTCGAGGGAGCCGGGGTCGTAGTCCGTCAGGCTGTTGATCAGCATCGCCAGCGACACAGGAATGTGACCGAATATCAGGCTTGATACCGTAGCGGCCAGCAGCAGGCCCAGGCAGAGTAGGGTTCCCAGCGTTTTTGCCGGTGGGGTGGTCAGCATCGTGGGCACCCCTGACGTTCGGGTTGATGAAGGTCGTAGTGCTGGTAGAGCTCGTCCAGCATCCGATTGGCGGCAATAATGCCAGCGCCCATGTTCCAGGTGACCGGGTCCACCTGATAGACGTCGTTTTGCCGCACGGCTTTCAGGTTTTTCCAAAGGGGGTGGCTGGTCCAGGTGTTGAACGTGCGCTGAACGGCGGGATCGTCCTCCATGAAGATGAAGACGGCCTCGGCGTCCATGGCCGGGATGCTTTCCTGGCTGGTGAGCTTTATGCCCCAGCTTTCCTGGCGATGGGAGGCTGGGGCAGTGAAGCCAAGCTCGTCCAGCACGGAGCGGGCGAAGCCGCCGTAGTAGATGCGGGCATGGTCGGCCCGAAAACTCAGGATTGCCACCTCCTGGGGCCACTGTTCACCCAGCTTTTGGCGGATTCGGGTTCTGAAATCCTCAACCCGTTCCTGCCAGCGCGTCAGCAATTCCTCACCGCGAGCCGTGCGGCCGGTGGCCTTTGCCATCATCGTAAGCAGTGCCTTGAAGTCGTAGACATTGCCCGGTATAACCGTGGGCGCGATGCGTTCCAGCAAGGGGTAGATGGTGCGATGCCGGTTCCTGGCGCCAACAATCAGGTCCGGCGACAGCCAGGCGATGCGCTCCAGGTCAGGCTGGGTTTCCAACCCCAGATAGGTCACGCCCTGAAGGTCTTCACGCAGATACTGATACATCGGCTTTTCGGTCCAGGACTCCACCACGCCTATGGGGTTGATCCCCAGCGCCACAGCGGTATCGGTGGCGCCCTGATACAGGGATACCACACGATCAGGCCGGCCCGCGATGGTAGCTTCACCAAGGGCATGCTCCACGGTGGTTACCGGGGTAGTTGTGATGGCAGCGATGGCTGCGGGGGATTGAAGGAGACAGGTAACGATCAGCAGGAAGCTGGCGTAGCGGTGCATGATAAATCCGGTTGTTTAGCGGACAGCAACTATGGGCTGATTTGATGGGGTCAATTTGATAATGAGAATGGGAGATAATATCATCTGACTTCACTCGAAAGCGACGCCAATATGCCCCTGAATCGACATTCCCCATCCCCGGACTACGATCGCCAGCCACGACTGCGGGGTGACTCAGTGTGCGCGGGATACGACGGCCGGCAGGTGCTGGCGGACGTGGATTTCACGGTGCATGAGGGCAGTGTCACTGTCCTGCTGGGGCCGAACGGCTCGGGCAAATCCACCCTGCTCAAAACCCTGGCCCGAACGCTGGCCCCCAGCGCTGGCAAGGTGCTTCTTGACGGCAACGACATCCATCGTCAGCCCACCCGCACCGTCGCGCAACAGCTCGGAATACTGCCACAGAGCCCAACCGCACCGGACGGGCTGACGGTCAGGGAGTTGGTAGGGCTTGGGCGTTTCCCCTATCAGAGCCTGATGCGCCAGTGGTCCCGACACGACGAAGCCGCCGTTGAGGAGGCCATGAGGGTGGCTGATGTTGCGACGTTTGCAGACCGGCCGGTGGATGCGCTCAGTGGCGGGCAGCGTCAGCGCTGCTGGATTGCCATGGTGCTGGCCCAGGAAACCGATCTGCTTCTGCTTGATGAACCCACCACGTTTCTGGACCTGAAGGTACAGGTGGACCTGCTGGAACTGCTGGTATCCCTGGCGCACACACAAGGGCGGACGCTGTTGGTAGTGCTCCACGACCTCAACCTGGCGGCGGCCTACGCCGACCGGCTGGTAATGATGAAGGCGGGCCGGATTCTGCACGACGGCCCACCGGAGACCGTGTTTACCGCCGACAACCTCAAGCAGGTGTTTGATCTTGATGCCCAGGTTATCCGTGAACCTTTGGCGGGCCGGCCGGTTTGTGTGCCGATAAAACGAACCGTGGCAGAGACCGCCTCCTTTACCTCGCCGGTGGTAACGGCATGAGTGCCTCCGCCCATCGGTTCTGTGCTGTCGACAGTATTGAGGCCGGCGACCCTCTTGCCGGCACAGCAACCCATGCCGAGAGTAATCTGCTGATCAGTTGGCCGCGGCCGAAGTGGTCACGAAGCCTGCGAATCGCCCGTGATATGGATGACGACCTGGCATCACGGGTCAACCGTCTTGCGGCGAGTGGACGGCGGGTGAACCTGATTCACCAGCGTGGTCGGCCGGCGCTCAGTCACCGACTTTACCTATTGCCGGAAGGCCGCAGCTTTGACGTTGAGCGGCGTGACCTGCCGGCGTTTCTGGAGGCCCTGGAGTCCGGCAACGACCTGAGTGGGTGGGCTGGCACAGCGATGACGGACTCCCTGGTGCTGTGTTGCACCCATGGCCGCAAGGACAAGTGCTGTGCCAAGTTTGGATATGCGACCTATCAGGAGCTCGCCCGTACAGTCGCAGACCGGGACCTGCCGTTTGAGGTCTGGGAAAGTTCCCATCTGGGCGGATGCCGGCTTGCGGCGAGCATCATGGTGTTCCCGTCCATGCGCAAATTTGGCCGCGTTGCGCCGGAACAGGTGCTGCCTTTTCTGCAGCATGAGGCAGATGGCCTTCCTTACCTGCCCTGTTATCGTGGCCAGTCGCTGCTGACGCCTGCCCAACAGTGCGCTGAAATCTCCGCCCTGGAGTGGCTTTCTGACAGAAACATTTGTGCGGCACTGTCAGTTGGTCCGGAAGCTTCCTGTGATGACAGCAAGGAGGTTGTGGTGCAAGTGGACTGGGCGTCGAATGATGATTCCGGGGCACTGACAGCCCGATGCGGCACCATGGAGGTCATGCGCGTCGATACCTGTGCGGACCTGGACGACGGCCCAACGGCGTCGCTTTGCTGGATGGTAAAAGACATAAGGCCGCTGTGAGCGGCCTTATGTGTGGTGTTTACCTGTCCAACGTTTACCAGTCGACCCCATAAGTCACCATGACCGAGCGGCCCGGTGCAGCGGTGTACTGGGTGTCGAAATTATAGATCTGCGAGATCACCGGGAAGTAGTCTTCATTCAGCAGATTGTTGATGGCTAGGGTGATATCCCCGTTGCCGGTCCGCCAGGTGCTGGTCAGATCCAGAACCGTGAAGGACTCCACCTCGCCCTGGCCAAAACCGCTACCGCTAAAGCGGTCGCGATCACCCACGACCATGGCTTGCAGGCGATTGCTCCAGCGCGCAGTAGTATCGTGTTCCACATAGCCGGTGAGCTTGAGTGGTGAAATCCGGTTGCCGGCAAGATAGGTGTCGTAGCTGCCATCATCGTCAGAATCGACTTTGCCTTCCATCCAGGTAAAGGTGCCGCCGGCACTCAGGTCACGGGTGGGATAGGTGTTGAGCTCTGCCTCGAAACCGTAGATACGTTCAGGGCTGCGCAGCACGGGAATGGGCTCGTTGGCGTTGGCTGCCGCAAGGCTGGTTCCCAGTTCCGACTCACTGTAGAACAGCGTCAGTGCAAGATCGGCGCGATCCCAGACGGCCTCGGTGCCAACCTCGTAGTTGTCGACCACCTGTGGCTCAGGGCGGATCTGATCCAGCGATGTGCCCTGCTGGGGCTGGCGCAGGGTGCGGCCAATCTCCGGCACCGTGAAGCCCTGAGAGAAGCTGGCGGTGGCTGCCCAGACATCGTTCACCTGGTATCGGGCTCCGGTATTGAAGACCGTTTCGCTGTACTCCAGCTCACCGCCTTCGACGTCTGCACCAAACACCGTGGTGTAGTCGTCCACCTCGAACCAGAATTTTTCGTAGCGGACACCAGCATTAACGGTCCACTTGGGATTCAGCCGAAGTTCCGCCTGCAGGAACGGCGCCACACTGTTCTGGTCCATTTCAGGTACGAACGTCCGCCCGTCTTCCAGGGGCTGGGCCGTGGTTTCCATCAGTGTGTCCAGGCCCCAGAGCAACTTGGCGCCAGACATGACGTCAAACGGCGTCTCGAAGTCCAGACGGGAGCCGATGCGCTCCGATTCGGTCAGCGACTGTCCACCGCCGGGATAGAAGGTGGCGAAGTACCCGAATCGGGTCATGTAGTCGCGATAATACAGCTGCGCACCCAGTGAGGTATTGCCGAACAGTTGCTGGTCGCTGTAGGTCAGGTTCACGTTCAGGTTTTCAGTGCCCTGATCCTTGCCACCCGGGTCGCCTTTGACGGCGCGGGTTTTCTGCTCGCCGTACACGCCCGCTTCAAGGACGTAATTGGTGTCCTGCTTGATGTCGTAGTAGCTGGTGGTCAGTTCCAGGCGCTTGTCGGCGTCCAGGTCGAAGCCGAGCTTTGCAAGCACGTCGAACTCGCGGGAGTCGGCAATGCCACCCTGGCCGTTCGGGTCCGGCGGGATGCGGTCGCCATCGGCATCGAAGACATTAGCGCGTTTTTCGTAGGAGCCTCGGAGCTGGTAGTCAAAGGCTCCTGAGCCACCGGTCACGCTCTGGGATAGCCCGAATTGTTCGCTGTCCTTGATGTGCTCGGTCGAGAAACCACCATTCAGTTCGGTGCGGTATAAGGGGGCGCCTTTCTCGTTCTTGCGGGTGATGATGTTGATGATGCCGCCGGTACCGCCAAAGCCGTACACACCATTGGAGCCCCGGATTACTTCGATGCGCTCGATCGATGACGGGTCAATGGAGTTCAGGGAGTGAAGCCCGTCGCGCAGGCTGATGGTCTGGGGGATGCCGTCAATCAGTACGAACAGGTTTCGGCCACGCAGCGTCTGCGCCACACTGGTTAAACCGTGGGTAGAGGGCGACAGGCCTGGAACGGTTTTGGCCAGAATATCGCCCACGTTGCCACCCAATGAGGACTGTTTGTCGATGGCGTCGCGGTCAACCACGGTGACCGCACCGGGGTTAACGTTGAGGGAGTCGAGACCGCGAGTGGCGGTTACTTCAAGTGTATCAAGAGATTTCGGTGCCTGATCGGTGCCTTCCTGAGCAGTTGCGGTTGTGGCGCATCCAAGCGCGAAGATCAGGGAATAGCGAAGAGGGTTGGGTTGTTTGAGCATGGTTCTCGGCACCTGATGGTTGTTTTTCGTCACGATGCGGAAACTAAACTAAGTGTAATCGATTATCAATACTAATTGCATTGTAACAATGGCCGGCTTTTCGTGTCGGTGAAAGAGCAAAGTCGATGAACCTGTAGACCTGTGGAACCTGTAGATCTTTGGAGAGTGATGTGAACAAACCTGGACGATTGATAGGCCTGATGATGTTCGCCGTCATCATGCCGGTGACCGCTGCCGCCGCTGAAGCAACGTTTGACCCGTTTCAGCGTCTGCTAACACAGTACCTGACAGAGTCGACAACGACCGAGGGTGGCCTGGTTTCCGCATTTGACTATGAGGCGGCCCTGGCCTCATCGCAGACCGACGGCCTGCTGGCGGACCAGCGTGACCGCCTTGCAGATTTCGATACCGGCACCCTCGATGGCGAGGCTGAATCCGTCGCCTTCTGGCTCAACGCCTATAATTTCTTCATGATCGACCAGATCCTGACTGAGCGACCGGACGGAGAACTCGTCGACTCGGTCTGGGACTACGGTGGTCGCGTCAATCCCTTTGTGGACAGTGTTTTTGACCGGGAAAAGTTTGAGATAGGCGGACAGGAATACAGCCTGAACCAGATGGAGAAGGATATCCTTCTTGGGGAGGAATACGCAGATAAAGGGTGGAAAGACGCGCGGGTACACTTCGCGGTGAATTGTGCGTCCGTTGGCTGCCCGCCATTGCGGGAGACTGTCTACACGGCTGACAATCTGGAAAACCTGCTGGCAGAGAATACCCGGCGTGCGTTTAATACGGATCGGCATCTGAGGATAGATACTGATACAGCGTATGTCACCGAACTGTTCAAGTGGTACGCGACGGATTTCGAAGAGGCATCGGGAACACCAAAGGCGTTTATCAGGGCCTGGGCGGATGCGTCAGTGGCGAGTCGCGTCGCGCAAACGTCTGCGATGGAGTACATCGATTACGACTGGGCGCTTAACAAGCCCGACAATTTTTCTGAATTCCGATAATCGGTGTTGGTCGGTCCGACCGCCGTTCATACCGGATTGGTGGCCAGGATTTTCTTCAGAAAGTCCTTGGTTCGTGGGTCCTTGGGATTGTGGAAAATCTCACTGGGAGGCCCCTGCTCCACGATTCGACCGCCGTCGATAAAGATCACACGGTCGGCCACGTCCCGCGCGAAGGACATTTCGTGGGTAACCACCATCATGGTCTGGCGTTCCGAGGCCAACTGTTTCATCAGCCCCAGCACTTCTTCCACCCACTCGGGGTCGAGTGACGAGGTGGGCTCGTCAAACAGGATGACTTCCGCGCCTGTCGCCATGGCACGGCCGATACCGACCCGCTGTTGCTGGCCGCCGGACATGGACGCCGGATAGGCATCTGCCTTGTCGGCGAGGCCGATCCGATCAAGTATCTCCCGTGCGCGCTGGTAGGCTTTTTCTTTCGGCCAGCGATCCACCACGAGCAACCGTTCCGCGATGTTCTGCAACGCGGTCTTGTTGGAGAACAGGGCATAGTTCTGGAAAACGAACGCGGTTCGCCGGCGCATGGAGAGAATGTCCGCACGGCTGGCGCGGTTCACATCCACGGTCAGATCACCCACGGTCATGGTGCCTTTGGTGGGTTGTTCCAGAAAGTTGACGCAGCGCAACAGGGTGGATTTTCCGGTCCCTGAGGGACCGATGATCACGACGATCTCACCTTCTTCGATGGCGAGATCGATGCCGTCGAGAACCACGGCCTTGCCAAAATGTTTGCTCAGTGATTCCAGTTTGATCATCGGCTGTAGGCCTTGTTCAGACGGATTTCCAGGTAGTGCTGAAGCTTGGAGAGCATCTCAACAACGATCCAGTACATGATGGCGGCAACAATGAAGGCCTCGAAGTATAGGAAACTGCCGGCGGCCTCTTTCTGGGTGGCACCCATCAGCTCGGTAACCCCCAGGGTAAATGCCAGGGAGGTGGCCTTGATCATGTCGATGAAGTAGTTCATCAGCGTGGGCAGTGCCACACGTGTGGCCTGGGGCAACACTATCCGTCGCATCAGCTGGCCGTTGGTCATGCCGATCGACAGGGCGGCTTCGGTCTGGCTGCGGTCCACACCCACGATGGCGGCACGTATCGATTCCGCCATGTACGCCGAAAAATGCATGGTCAGGCCCATGATGGTCGCCGTAACGCCGTCTATGACCGTCAATGCACTGACCAGTTGCGGCAGCCCGTAATAGAACAGGAACAACTGCACCAGCAGCGGAGTGCCCCGGAAAAAGGAAATGAACACGATGGTCAGCTGATTGAGCACCGGGATGCGCAGCACCCTGACGACGGCGAACAGGCAGGCGAGGATCAGCGCCAGCACCATCCCGACGCCGGCCAGCTGCAGGGTGAGAGGCAGGTACCCGAGCAACACAGGTACCAGCCCAAGCATGTATTCGACGTTCAACACGTCCATAGCGAGTCAGGCCTTGATGGCGCCCCTCAGGGCTGGGTGATGTCGGTGCCGAACCACTTCTCTGAAATGGAGGCCAGGGTTCCGTTGTCACGCAGGGTTGCCAGGGCAGCGTTTACTTCATCACGCAGCGCTCGTCCGGCGTCCGTGTCGCGAAACGGGTAGGCGTTGGTGATCTGGGAGAACGTTGGGCCGGCGAGCTCCAGCGGCAGTGGCTTCTCCTTGATGATCTGGCTGGCACTGACCCGGTCCATAACGAAGGCGTCTACGCGGCCGAGAGCGGTATCACGCTCCAGATTGCTCTCATAGGTTTTGATGTTGATTTGGTCTGCATAGGGCAGTTCCCGCAACAGGGCCTCGAAGTTGGAGCCCAGGTTCACCGCGACGGTTTTACCCTTCAGATCTTCCACACCCTCGACCTCTGTGTTGCCTTCCTTGGTCACTACCTGAGCACCGTCATAGACATACGGTTCGCTGAAAATGTAGGCCTTCTGGCGCTCCTCGGTGATGGTGATCTGGTTGGCAACGGTGTCGATGCGCCCGGATTCCAACATGCCAAACAGGCCTGAGAAGTTGGCGGTCTGGTACTGGATTTCACGCCCCATTTCCTTGCCAATTGCGTTCATCACATCAACTTCAAACCCCTTGAGGGTATCCTGCTCCACAAAGGTAAACGGGAAATACTGGCCGGACATTCCGACTCTCAAGGGGTCTCCCTGGGCGAGAGCAGGAGCACTTACCATCATGGATACGATGATCAACGAATGAATCAATAGTGTTTTCATAGAACCTCCTTCCAGAGTTTGTCGCCTTCACGGCCCACGTTGGGACGAGCATGGAGTTATCATACGCGCCCTTGGCGTTTATTGAGAGTCGCGGTAGCCGCGACGATGCTCTTTTCGATCACCCACAACCGATCCTGCCCCCAACAGCTGACCTCCCCGTAACGGAAGCTGGGAACGCCCCATAGCCCGCAGTCATACATGGCTTTGCGGTTGTCCTCCGCCCACTCACGCCAGCTTTGATCGTTCAATAAAGCCTTGGCTTTCTGCCAGTCCAGGCCGGCTCGTTCGACGATTACTTTCAGACCGGCATCGGTTTCGGAGCGGATGCCTTCGGCATTGACGGCCCTGGCGTAGGCCAGCATGTAGTCGGTCTCGCGACCGAGTGAGCGGGCGTATTCGAACAAGGCATAGCATCTTTCCACGCCCGGCCCCAAAGGATCGGCGACGAAACCATACGGAATGCCCAGCTTGTTGGCCTCCCTTTTGGTGTCGTGGAAGATGTACCACTTTTTGGCATCCGGTACCGACTGCCCGCGCATCAACATGGGCAGAACCGGTCTCAATTGGAGAGGAATATTCCACGCCTTGGCCAACTGGACTGCTCGCTCCAGGCCCAGATAGGAGTATGGGCTGCGGATGGAAAAGAAGACCTCAAGGGTGGTGGTCGCTCGATGGCCGTCAGCCGGGGTGGGGCTGCTACTCATCAAACCGGACCATGTGCGCGTGAACAGGACTGCATCGGGGACGTCCCGGTTCAGTCCCTGTTCGTTTAGACGCCGCTCAAGATGATCCAGGCGGTCCACACCCCAGAACCATTCACCCAGGTACCTCGTCATGCTGCCTTGATAGTGCCCTAGCCTCCGGAGCAACCGTTCATTCTCGGACAGCTGTGCGTGGTCATACCTTGCGGGCGCTGTGTCCGGTGGCGAGCCGGAATGTGAATGCCATAGATCTTCCAGCACACGCACGGCGGTTATCAGCCCTTCACCGGTTTTTTCTGCATTGAGCAGACGGGCCGTGGCTGTCGTCAGTTCGGTCTCGGAGGGCGCCGTCGGCCGGTCTGGAGGCGTGAAGCCGTATAGTTGTGTGAGCCTTGTGGCGTCCTGTTGCGCCCAGGTGCGCCAGAGAGCCGGCTCGGGGTACATGTTGTCGTCCAGTTGCCAGACAGTATGGACCCGGAAACGCACATAAAAACGTTCCTGTAGCTGGATAAGCGCTTGCAACAGGGGCAGCCCAAATGGGTCTCGGGGGTTTACGAACACCTGGACAAGATCGCTCTCACCCCGCGTCTTTGCCCGTAGGTTGTGAAGGGATCGTTGCAGAGCGTATCGGGGTGCACTGGAAAGGGCACGGGCAAGCCAGGGCATAACATCGGCTTTGACCGGACGGCGCATAAGGTCGTCTCTTTGTTGTTATTGGTTAAGTTGAAGCCAGCGCGCCAGCTGCGAGCCGGGGTGTCGGCTGATGGACCACGGCAACCATACCATCACTGCCAGGATAATCGCGCCTGCGGCGACGGTAAGTACCGGATTCAACGTGAACGTGTTCCCCAGGCCTGCAAACACCACCGTCATTGGCAGCATGCCAACGAAGGTGGCAATCGCAAAGCGCCAGGCGCGTATGGCAGTGACGCCGGCGGCGTAACTGATCAGGGCGAACGAGAAAACGGGTATCAGCCGGGTCAGCAGGATGGCAATGGTGAGAAAGCGTTGCGAGCCATCCCGTGCAAGCACAGGGTTGTCCGGAAAACGTTTGCAGATCACCTCGCGTCCGAGGCAACGGGCAACCCAGAACGCCGCCATGGCGCCCAGCAGGGCACCGGTTGCTGCAATGGCGGTTCCCTCAAGCACGCCAAACGCCAGACCTGCGGTTGCACTGACCGGAAGTGTGGGAATCGGGCCTATCACAACCGCCATCGTCATCAGCAGCATCAGCAACAGTGGGCCGGCAGCCCCCTGGCTTTTCAGCCATTGTGCAAGGGCATCTGGAGACAGGTCCGCGGGTATTCCCAATATCTGCAGCAGCCACCAGGCACCTGCCAGGGCAGCCATTACCACAACAACGATGGCGATTCTCAGTGTCATTCCGCCCACCGGAACCCCCGGTAATCAAACCCTTGTTCCAGTGTGGGTTTAACGACGTCGAAATAGGGGGAGGCGTCGAAATCCCGGGGCGCAAATAGAGAATGGTGGCGAATCCGGAAGTACTCGCGCTTTTGCGCATCGCAAGCCGGATCACCTTCTGATTCGGACAGGCTTACGGGCAGTATCGGGTAACGGAGGGCCTGGAATCCCTCGGCGATGAATGTGGAGCAGATCGCCCGCGTGGGATCACCGCTGCCAAGGGCCAGAAGCGAACGTCGGTAACGGGACGGTACCGGTGGCGTCGGGCACAGGTAGCGTGCCAGATCCCAGACGTTTTTCAGGTCGTACTGGTGGCCGAGCCGGCTTTTCGAGTAATCCACAAGCTTGTCGATATCATTGTCGGTGAGTCCGACCGGGCGACAGATGCGGGTATGGGTGTTGCGGTATGCCGACAACGAAAGCGGGCGAATCCCTTCCTCAAGATCCGCCTCGATCAGTACATGTGGCTCGTCATTGCCGGCGGCGCCAAGGCCCGCGTTCGGTCCCAGGTAAAGGGCGGCGTGCGACCAGGTTGACTGAGTCAGGTACTTGATGGCCACACTGATTCGCGTATTTCCCTCCACCAGTAAAACGTCGCCGGGCTGAAGAGTTTTTTCCAGGGCCTCCCAGGCGGAGGTGCGCACCGAGTGTTGGGTGACCTGCTTTGAAAGATAGGTGGTCAGGCGCCGTGACAGCCAGTTCAGTAGCATCGGTACTCCGGTTGTTGGCGGTAGGTTGATAGCAACAAGGACAAACAACCGGACTGACTGTTACAACGCCCTGGCGCCGTTTTACGCAGCAGTGGGAGCCGGTTGCCTCGAAAGCGTAAGCGTATCGTAATCACGAAGCAGATACAGCGCCGCGCATGCGGCGAGCATGGGCCAGGCCGCAAAGAACAGGAGGTTATCGAAAGGCTGCAGGTATTTCGCGAATGAGGACAGGGTGGAAGCACCGTGGAAGATCAGGAGTGCGCCGTAAGTCCAGGTTTTCAGAAGGCCAGCAACAAACATCAGTATCAGCACAAGTTGTGCGATGCCGATGAGGTAGACGGCTGTCTCGCCAAGGCCATCGAGCCCGTAGAATGAATCGAAAACCTTGATAGCGTGCTCGGGCTGAACCAGTTTATCCAGGGTCCAGACCAGAAAAACAACGAAAACACCAAGTCGAAGTAACAGCAGGGCAAGGGGTAACTGCTTGGGCATTCCATATCTCCTTTCGAATTTTGAATGATCGTTCCAGAGACAGAGCGGCGGTGTGGGAGTTCCATTGGCAAGCGAAAAGAGTGGTTCTGTCAGAGCCTGGTGTAACGTCCGGAAGGGGCGGGTGTCGTTAAACGAAAGCGAAGAGCATCACGGATCCGACGTGTCGTTTCCGGAGTGCCGAGCGTTGAGCGACTCACTGACACGTTCGTCAATCCGGCGTACCAGATCTTCGTCCAGCTGCTGGCTCGAGTGGGCGTTCATAAGCTCTATGCTGGCCCGCAGGCTGCCAATGAAGCTACGACATCGACCGCACATCAGCAGGTGCATTTTCACAGACATTACTTTCCCGGTGCCCAGCTCACCGTCAATGTAATCGCTGGCGATGCGAGCCAGATCCCGGCACATTAACATTCGCCTGTCTCCTGAAATGTCTCAACCATCAGAAAGATTTTCTGCCGTGCCCGATGCAGGAGCACGCGCAGGTTAGAGGCGCTGACATCCAGAATGTTACACACGTCGTCGGATTTGTGCTGATGCGCTTCGTACAACATCAATGCTGATCGTTGTGTTTCCGGCAGTGCGGACAGGTGTCGATCAAGGCAGTCGCTCAGTGCACCGTTCTCCATCAGTGCCTGGGCGGACTCATTGGTTTTCAGGCTCGGCGGTGTGGCCCAGCGACCATTGGGCGCAAAGCGGGCGGCGAGGTCCGGGTCCAGCGCTTCCGAAAAATCCGCGTTCACTTCCCTCTTGGTCTTTCGGAGATGATTCTTGGCCCGGTTTGCCACGATACGGTGCAACCATGTCTTCAGGCCGGAACGGCCCTCAAATGTCTGAACGGCGTCGATAACCGTCACCCAGCAATCCTGGACAATTTCCTCTGCCGAGGCGTGATCAAGGTAAAAGCGGGCGACGGCCATCATGCCAGGGGTGTATAAACGCACAGCCTCGCGAAAGGCGCCCTGGTTCCCCGACTTCAGGCCGGTGATGAGGATGTCGTCGTCAGATTGGTGCGTTGTGGTTTCCATTCCGTATACCCCAGGACACCCGCGTTAGAGCGTTGTTATAAACATGTTATTGGACATCCAGAGCGGCCTGGACAATGGTATGTCTATAGTCGCAGCCATTAGTTCCAGTAATGATGAGTCACTGCTCAAAAAAATTTTAGACCCTGGCTGCTGTAACATCCTGCGCTTTGGCGTGTCTCTCAGAGCAACCGTTTTCACTTTTAATTTATGGATTTAGCTATGAACTCCAAAAAGCTCGTTTTGCTGCTGGTTATCGGTGTCGTGGTTGCACTGTTTGTCAGTTTTGGCGGTCACGAGATACTCACGCTGGAAAACCTGCAGAAACACCAGTCTGCCATTGAACAGTGGATCAATCAGAATTTGCTGGCGGCGGTGCTTGGGTTTGCTGGAGTGTATGTGGTGGTAACGGCGCTGTCGCTGCCCGGTGCCGCGATCATGACGCTGGCCGGCGGTGCCTTTTTCGGTAATGTCTATGGTCTGGTTGCAGTATCCATCGCATCGACCATCGGTGCCTCACTTGCGTTCCTGGTGGCCAGGTTTCTGATGCGGGATACCTTGCGGGAGAAGTACGCGGAAACCGTCGCAAAGATGGACCGAGGCATCAAAAAAGACGGTGCGTTCTATCTTGCCACCCTGCGTCTGGTACCGGTATTTCCGTTCTTCCTGATTAACCTGGCGATGGGCCTGACCGCCATGAAGCTGAAGACCTACGCTCTGGTGAGCTGGGCGGCGATGCTGCCGGGGACCTTTGTGTATGTAAACGCCGGCACCCAGCTGTCGACGATTGAAACCACCAGCGACATTGTGTCGGCCAATATTCTGCTGTCTTTCGCGCTGTTGGGGGTGTTCCCGCTGATCGCCAAGTTTGTTGTCGGTTTCATTCGCAAGCGCCGGGTGTACGCCGGCTGGCAGAAACCCGAGTCGTTTGATTACAACCTGCTGGTGATTGGCGGTGGCTCGGCGGGCCTGGTGTCGGCGTACATTGCCGCAGCGGTTAAGGCCAAGGTGGCGCTGATCGAGAAAGACAAAATGGGCGGAGACTGCCTCAACACCGGTTGCGTGCCGTCCAAGGCGCTGATTCGCAGTGCCAAGGCGGCCGACACCCTGCGCCAGGCGAATCGTTATGGCCTGGAGTCGGTACCGGTAAAAGGCTCCTTTGCCAATATCATGGCGAGGGTGAAAGAAGTCATCGCCAAGGTGGAACCCCACGACTCGCCCGAGCGCTTCCGCAAACTGGGTGTTGACTGCATCTCCGGTACCGCCAGCTTCGTATCGCCCTGGGAGCTGGAAGTGGTCCATAGCGACGGTCACACCGAGCGCCTGACCGCGCGCAGTATTGTGGTGGCCACTGGGGGCAAGCCGGCAGTGCCGCCCATTCCCGGTTTGGCGGACATGGAGCCGCTGACATCGGACAATCTATGGTCCCTGCAGACCCAGCCTGAGCGCTTGCTGGTACTTGGTGGCGGCCCCATTGGCTCGGAACTGGCCCATGCCTTTGCGAGGCTTGGCAGCAAGGTGATCCAGGTGGAAATGGGCGAGCGTTTGCTGGCCAAGGAAGACGCCGATGTCTCCGAGGTCATCCGGAAACAGTTTGAACAGGATGGCATTGATCTGCGGCTTAACCACGCCGCCAAGGAGTTCGCTGTCGAGGACGGAGAAAAGGTGGCCTACTGCGAGTTCAACGGCGAGCGCGTGAGGATCGTGTTTGACCAGGTTCTGGTTGCTGTTGGTCGTGCCGCTCGAACCGACGGCCTGGGGCTGGAAAAGATTGGGGTGGAAACCCTGCCCAATGGCACTGTGCCGGTGGCAGAAGACATGAGCATGCGCTTCCCCAACGTCTTCGCCTGTGGCGATGTGGCCGGGCCCTATCAGTTTACCCACGCGGCGGCTCACCAGGCCTGGTACGCGGCAGTGAACGGTCTGTTTGGCGAGTTCAAGCGTTTCCAAGTGGATTACCGGGTGATGCCCTGGGTGACCTTTACCTCGCCGGAAGTGGCCAGGGTCGGCCTTAGCGAGGCCGAAGCCAAGGAAAAAGGTGTGGCTTACGAAGTCACCCGCTATGGCCTGGACGACCTGGATCGTGCCATTGCTGAGAGTGAGGATTACGGTTTTATCAAGGTGCTCACGCCGCCAGGGAAGGACAAGATTCTGGGTGCCGTCGTGGTCGGTGTGCACGCCGGCGAGATACTGGCCGAGTTCACCCTGGCCATGAAGCACGGCCTGGGCCTGAACAAAATTCTGGGCACTATCCACCCTTACCCGACCTGGAACGAATCAGCCAAGTATGCCGCTGGAGAGTGGAAGCGCGAACACGCACCCCAGGGCATTCTCAAACTGCTTGAGAAACTTCACGGCTGGCGCCGTGGCAAACAGACCGGCGACAAGGCCGGCCGGGAAGTAACAACGTAAAACAGAATAAGTGCAGGTGTTACAGGGCCTGCACCTTTTTTGGCACTCATAGATTCATCGTCAACACGGAGCAGCTATGCCCCTGACCCAAACCGCCGAAAGACGTATTCCCGCCGTGGAAGTGCTGGAACCGAGGGCCCGCGACAGCTGGACCCACACCCGCAACGGCGACCCGCGCGGCTACATTGATTCCGACAAGCTCAAGGAACTGTGGATTCATACCGGCACCGCCTGCAACCTGGCCTGCCCGTTTTGCCTGGAAGGGTCACACCCCGGCGATGGCCGTATTCCGGGCATGAAGTTGAGCGACGTGAAACCCTTTATTCACGAAGCCCTGGATATGGGGGTGGAGCAGTTCTCCTTCACCGGCGGTGAGCCTTTCGTGATCAAGGATTTCATCAATATCCTCGATTACGCCAGCCAGCACCGTCCCTGCTTTGTCCTGACCAATGCCACGGATCCACTGCTCAAACGCCGTCATCAGGTGCTGCCGTTACTGGACAACGCCTACCCGATCCATTTTCGCGTCAGCCTGGATTTTCCTGACCGGGCCCGGCATGACGTGGACCGGGGTGAAGGCAGTTTCGATAAGGCATTGGAGGGTATTCGCTGGCTGGTCGACCAGGGTTTTCAGGTATCGATTGCTCGCCAGACCGATCCGGAGGAGATTCCGGCAGATGTGGAAGCGGCTTTCCGCGAGATTCTGAGGGACTGGGGCATTCCTGAAACGCTGGCATTCACCGCGTTCCCTGATCTGGGGACGCCCGGCTCAGAAGACGGCAGCCCGGAGATTACCGAAACCTGCATGGAGAAATACCCCACCAAAGAGGCGCGGTCGCACTTCATGTGCACTTATACGCGCATGCTGGTGAAGCGGGATGACCGGGTGCGGGTGTATGCCTGTACGTTGGTGGATGACGATCCGCAGTATGACCTTGGCGGGACACTGGCGGAGAGCATGGATGAGCGGATTATGTTGCGGCATCACCGGTGTTTTGCCTGTTATCGGTTTGGGGCTAGTTGTTCGGCGCCTGGGTGACTTTTTTAAGACTGGTTGCTGGGAGTTGGCGGTCTGGGGGCGGTTGAATGACTGCAATTCGCTGGATTAGAACAAAGAACGGACGAGGAAAAGACAGACAATGAACTTTACGGAAGCGACCCTGTTTTGGGGGTTTTTGGTGGTTTATGGGGTGGTGATGTATGTGTTGTCGCCCAAGAGCAAAAACGCCAATTCGTTCTATAAAGGTGCGGATGATCAGGGTAACCCGGTAAGTCAGTGGTCGCTGACGGCGAGTATTTTCATCAGTTGGATCTTTGCCAAGTCGGTGACCAACGCGGCCAACCTGGGGGCTGCTTATGGTGTCACCGGCGGTCTGGCGTACGCCAGTTACTGGCTGT
This sequence comes from Marinobacter sp. UBA3604, assembly GCF_002375325.1. Lineage (NCBI taxonomy): Bacteria > Pseudomonadati > Pseudomonadota > Gammaproteobacteria > Pseudomonadales > Marinobacteraceae > Marinobacter > Marinobacter sp. UBA3604. Next base: position 38,772 of record NZ_DFMB01000036.1, on the reverse strand, counting down.
CGATTCCCGTGGCCGGCTACATCATCTATTTGATTCGGACCCAGACCGGTGCCCGCAGCCTGCAGGATTTCCTCACGTCGCGCTTTGGCCGGCTGGCCAGTCTGGCGTTTGCGGCGGCCATCCTGATCCGTCTGTATAACGAAGTCTGGAGTAACACCGCCGTGGTGGGCGGCTATTTCGGGCTGCCGGGTGAGTGGGAGTACTACTCCGCGGCGATGCTGTTTACCGTCTTTACTCTCGCCTACAGCCTGAAAGGTGGCCTGCGGTCGTCGATATTCACGGATGTGATTCAGGCGTTCGTGTTTGTGTTCTTTGTCGGCGCGGTGCTGTTCCTGATTGTGCCGGCCAATGACACCAGTGCCCTGCTCACCGACGGTGAGTTCAAGCTCAATGCCGGCTTTGACCTGTTGCTCGTCGCGCTGTTGCAGATGTTCAGCTACCCCTTCCACGATCCGGTGCTAACCGACCGCGGCTTTGTGAACAAGGAAAAAACGATGTTGAAGAGCTTCGTGGTGGCAGGACTGCTGGGCTTTGTGGCGGTGTTCATCTTCAGCCTCGTCGGTGTTCACGCACGGCTCAATGGCATTGAGGCCATGGGTAATGCGCCCGCGGCTGTCGGACAATCGCTTGGGTTGGCGGCGCTCTTCTTCATGAGTGTGGTGATGATGACCTCCGCCGGCTCCACGCTGGATTCCACATTCAGTTCACTGGCCAAGTCCCTGGCGGTGGATCTGCCACGGCTGGCGAAACGTGCCAAAGACCGCTTGCCGAGCGTTCGCGTGGGCGCGGTCATCATGATTGTGTTCGCACTGCTGGGTAACCTGCCGATGTTTGCCGGCACCGACATTCTCAAGGCCACCACCATTTCCGGCACCATGGTGATGGGGCTGGCACCGGTGTTCCTGTTCTACGGGTTTACCCGCTGGTCGCCCTGGAGCTTTCATCTCAGTTTCTGGACCGGCCTGGGTCTGGGTGTGCTGCTGGCAACGGGGCTGATTCCCGCCAGCTGGGCCATCGGTGACGGCAAATACGCCATGCTGCTGGGTGTAAACGCCTACGGCTTCCTGATCTGCACCGCCGGTTTCTTTGTGCCGCTGGTCGTCCGCCGACTTGCCGGGCGCTCTCTGGCGGCCGGGGAGGTTTAGGAGGTGGTGTCGTGACCGAGGGCCGGAGTTGTCCGCTGGCGTATCGCTACGATCCGGCGTCGCTGTGTGCTGAGCCGCAACAGGTGGCCGGGGACGTGCTGTATGTTATCGGTGGCCTGTACGGAAATCCCCTTGCCCTGGATGAAATCGAGCGATTGGCACGGGCGGAGGAGCGACAGGGTCGCCGGGTGACGTTGGTGTTTAACGGGGATTTTAACTGGTTTAACGCCACCGACGGGCTGTTCCGGGAGATCAACAATCGGGTGCTGGAGCACACCGTCAGCCTGGGCAACGTGGATTATGAACTGGCCAACCCCAATGATGGCGCCGGCTGCGGTTGTGCCTATCCGGATTTCGTGGATGAGGGCGTCGTGGCACGTTCCAACGCCATTATGGGGCGGCTGCAGGGGGTGGCCGGGGAGCATTCCGATATTCAGGCGCGGTTATCCCTCTTACCCCGTTACCGTTGCCTGATATTTGGAGGCCTAAAGGTTTTGGTGATTCACGGCGATCCGGAGTCCCTCGCCGGTTGGGGGTTGGCCCATGAATCCTTTGTGGCTGGTAACGAGGCGAAGCTGACGGAGTGGTTCCTGGCCAGCGGTGCTGATGTGATTGTCTCCACCCACACCTGCCTGCCAGTACTGTGGTCGGGAATGGTGAACGAGCGACGTTGTGTGGTTGCCAACAACGGGGCAGCCGGAATGGGGAATCTGCGGCAGGACCCCCGTGGGTTGATCACCCGGATCGGTCTGGCGAGCCCCGTGGCTGAGCCGGTTGCCGGTCTTGAGCGGCAGGGCCTGAATGTCTCACTGTTACCCGTGGACTATGACGTCGACGCCTGGTTAGAGCAGTTTGACCGGCTCTGGCCGGCGGGTTCGGCCGCCGCTGTGTCGTACCGGGACCGGATCGTTGGAGGGACTTCGATAACCGCAGACGATATTACGTTTCCCCCTGGAAGGGGCTCTATAGGGTAACGAATTTGTCACTGGCGGTTGGTGTAATAATGTCTATTCTGAAGGTGAGAGGTAGCCATCGGGGCTGGCGGCCCCAGAGCGCCGACTTGAAATATATTTTGTGGTCTATATAATTTAACGCTAACTTTTTGAGGCGAATCGATCACGTTATGACATCAGAAGGCTCGAATACCACCGCCATCACCCTCCGCACGTCGGTCAAGGATGATGGCTACAGGCTTCACCAGTTGGTGGCACAATGCCCCCCGCTGGACCCTAACTCGATCTACTGCAACCTCCTGCAGTGCAGCCATTTTGCCGAAACCGGCGTGGCCGCGGAGATAGACGGCGATCTGGTCGGCTTTATTTCCGGATATATTCCCCCCCAACAGCCCAAAACCGTTTTTGTCTGGCAGGTGGCCGTTCACGAGAAAGGTCGTGGGCAAGGTCTTGCCAAGCGGATGTTGAAGGCGATTGTGGCCAGGGACGCGTGTAAAGACGTGACCCACATGGAAACCACCATCACTGAAGACAATGAGGCTTCCTGGGCGCTGTTCCGGTCCTTTGCCCGTGACATGGGTGCTGAACTGACTTACCACGAGCACTTTGAGAAAGACACCCACTTTGGCGGCAAGCACGACTCCGAGTTCCTGCTCCGCATCGGGCCTTTCACAAAGACGGCGTAGCAGCCTTCCCGAACGACCGATCCCCCTGTTTGGACTAGCCGGCAGATTGCTGAGGTGAATCTGTCACAACGGCTTCAACCAACGTGCTACCGCACAGTTACCTCGAACCTGACATGCTAAGAGGCAAGACAATGGAACTTTTCAAGTCGACCGAATCCGAAGTACGCGTTTATTCCCGTGCCTTTCCGGTGATCTTTAACCGTGCCAAGAACGCGCACCTGTACACCGAAGATGGCAAGGAATACCTGGACTTCCTGGCCGGCGCCGGGTCACTGAACTATGGCCACAACAACGACATTCTCAAGAAAGCGCTGCTCGAGTACATTGAAAGCGATGGTGTCAGCCAGGGCCTGGATATGTTTACCACCGCCAAGCACGATTTCATTGAGTCGTACAAGAAGCACATCCTGGACCCCCGTGGCCTGGACTACAAAATGCAGTTTACCGGTCCTACCGGCACCAACTGCGTGGAAGCGGCCCTGAAACTGGCTCGCAAGGTGAAAGGCCGCAATGGCATCGTGTCCTTCACCAATGGCTTCCACGGCGTCACCATGGGTGCGGTCGCGGCCACAGGCAACAAGCACCACCGTGGCGGCGTTGGCACCCCGCTGGGGAATGTGGACTTCATGTTCTATGACGGCTACCTGGGTGAGAACGTAGATACCCTGGAAATCATGGACAAGGTGTTGTCCGACGGCTCCTCCGGCTTTGAACTGCCGGCAGCGGTCATCGTTGAAGCGGTCCAGGGCGAAGGCGGATTGAACGCCGCCCGCGCTGAATGGCTGCAGGGCCTCGAGAAGCTGTGCAAAAAGTACGACATTCTGTTGATCGTTGACGATATCCAGGCAGGGAACGGCCGTACCGGCGAGTTCTTCAGTTTCGAATTTGCGGGCATCAAGCCGGATATCGTAACGGTATCCAAGTCGTTGAGCGGTTACGGCCTGCCGATGGCCCTGGTGCTGTTCAAGCCGGAGCTTGATGTCTGGGGGCCGGGCGAGCACAACGGCACCTTCCGGGGCAACAACATGGCCTTTGTAACCGCCCGCGCAGCGGTCGAGACCTACTGGAAAGACGATGCCTTTGCCAATGAAGTGAAAGCCAAGACCGAGGTTCTGGCTGAAGGGCTGCAGGCAATCTGTGACAAGTACCCGGGCGAGTTCAGGATGAAAGGCCGGGGCATGATGCGTGGCATTGAAGCCACCGACGCTGAAGTGACGGACAAGATCACCGGTCGCGCCTTTGAGAAGGGCCTGATTATTGAAACCAGCGGCCCCAATGACGAAGTGATCAAATGCCTGATGCCGCTGACCACCAGCGAGGACGATCTGCGCAAAGGTGCTAAACTTCTAGGTCAAAGCGTGGACGAAATCATGCAGGAGGGAATGAGCAAGGCGTCCTGAGACGCCTGCCATCTCCCGACACTCATTCTGCAGGATAACGACGGTAACATTATGACTAGCGAACAACATACCGTAGAGAAAATCGGCGGCACCTCCATGAGCAATTATGAGGCGGTGCGCGACAACATCATTCTCGGCGGGCGCTCCAAGGACGACCTGTACCAGCGCATCTTCGTGGTCTCCGCCTATGGCGGTGTCACCGACGAATTGCTGGAGCACAAGAAAACCGGAGAACCGGGTGTCTATGCCCTGTTCGCCGATGCCGAGTCGGACTGGGCCTGGGGCGACGACCTCACCAAACTGATCCAGTTCCTGACCGACATCAATGGCGAGCTGTTCCCGGACCCCATGCTCAAGCAGCAGGCGGACCAGTTCATCACCGACCGCATCGAAGGCGTTCGCGGCTGCCTGATTGATCTGCAACGTCTGTGTTCCTACGGGCAGTTCCAGCTTGAGGAACATCTGCTGACGGTTCGTGAAATGCTGGCCGGTATCGGTGAGGCCCACAGTGCCTTCAACACCGCCCTGAAGCTCCAGCAGGAAGGCATCAACGCGCGGTTCGTGGACCTGACCGGGTGGCGCGACAATGAACTGTTGCCGCTGGATGAAAAGCTCAAGCAGGCATTCGACGCGGTGGACCTGAGCCGTGAGCTGCCGATCGTGACGGGGTATGCCCAGTGCAAGGAAGGCCTGATGCGTACCTTCGACCGGGGCTACAGCGAGATGACCTTCAGCCGGGTCGCGGTGATTACCAACGCCCGCGAAGCGATCATCCACAAGGAATACCACCTCAGTTCCGCGGACCCCAACATTGTCGGTGCGGACAAGGTCGTCCCCCTGGGGCGCACCAACTATGACGTTGCTGACCAGTTGGCGAACCTCGGTATGGAAGCGATCCACCCGCGCGCTGGCAAGGGCATGCGTCAGAACGAGATTCCGCTGCGGGTGATGAACACCTTCGAGCCGGAGCACACCGGTACCCTGATCACCGGCGACTACGTCAGTGAGAAGCCTCAGGTAGAGATCATCGCGGGTAACAAAGGCGTGTTTGCCATTGAGGTGTTCGATCAGGACATGCAGGGTGAGCCCGGTTCCGACCGTCGCATTCTGGAAGTGCTGGGTCGCTTCAAGGTGCGTTTCGTATCCAAGGACACCAACGCCAACACCATTACCCACTACGTGGACAGTACGCTCAAACACGTCAAACGGGTGGTCAGGGCGCTGAAAGACGAATTTCCCAACGCCGAAATCAGCACTCGCAAGGTGGCGATCGTGTCTGCCATTGGCAGCGATATCAAGGTGTCGGGCATCCTGGCTCGGTCAGTCAAGGCCCTGGCGGATGAGGATATCAGCGTTCTGGCCCTGCACCAGTGCATGCGGCAGGTGGACATCCAGTTCGTAGTGGACGAAGACGCCTATGAGAAGACCATTGTGGCGCTTCATGGCGCGCTGATTGAGCCTCACAACCACGAGTACGCGATCGTTGCAGCGTAACCTGCTGGTTCTCTACGTCGGTAATTGCCACAACTGACAGTCTGTGCCCCCGGCAACGGGGGATCCATGACGCTGTTCCGCGCGTATTCTCTGGAAATTCGCGATCGGAACCTGTGCCATGACTGACGTTCAGAGCCCGGGGCCGTCTCCGACCATAGCCCATTCCGGCGAAACGGAATCCCTGGTAGGGCTGTACTTCAGGGATGCGTCCCGTTACGAATTGCTCACCAATGAGGGCGAGCGCCGACTTTCACGGCGCCTGACCTTCTGCTATCGGATCATATCTGCCGAGCTGGCCTTGCCGGAAGGCACCCCTCAGACATTCCGCGAAGTGGTTGGAAGCCTGGGCGACGCCTGTGCTTTTTCGAGGCGGTGTCGTCGTGCCTACCATCTCGCCACCGCCAGTCGTCAGCGGCTGATTCGCAGCAATCTCCGGCTCGCGGTGCACATCGCACGGCGCTACGCCAACCGCGGCATTCCTATGTCGGATGTCATTCAGGATGCCAATGTCGGTCTGATCAAGGCCGTGGAGCGGTTTGATCCTACCAAGGGCTTTCGTTTCTCGACCTATGCCTACTGGTGGATCAGCGAAGAGGTGAAGCGGTGCATGAAGCGTGGAACCCGGCTTGTGCATACCCCTGAAAACGTGGTCGATGAAATCCGCCTGTTGCAGAAAAAATCCCTGGTACTGCACCAGACATTGGGCCGCACACCGTCGCAGACCGAACTGGCGCGGGAGATTGAGGTGTCGCCTTCCCGCATTGGTGAGCTGCGGGCGCTGGCCAGTCTGGAAGTGTCGGTGGATCTGCCGGTGGGCATGGAGGGTGGCATTACGCTGGGTGACAGCCTATGTGCAGACGATCAGTCCGCGCCGGACCACGACATGGCCCAGCGTGACCGCAAACGGACACTGACCGCTCTCTTGGCGGAACTGAGTTCGCGGGAAAAGGATGTCCTGGCCAGGCGTTACGGCCTGGGTCTCCCAGAACCGGAAACCCTGCAGGTGATCTCCGATGACCTGGGAATAAGCCGGGAGCGGGTGCGGCAGATAGAGAAAAGCGCCCTGAAAAAGTTACGGGGCCGTTTTATCGACCCTAACGACGAGCTCCGGGGCTAGTATTCAGGGCCGGTATCGACCGGCTTAGCCCTGGGCCAGAATGAACCAGGCGCCCGCCGCTACCTGGCACGCCAGGACAACAGCTGTCAGTCCCAGCCGCAACTTCAGATACCAGTCCGGCCAATAACCCCTCATCCAGCGAGCGTCGACCACATACAGCGCGACATAGGCCAGCGTGTAAACCAGGATCTGGCCGGCAATGGGCAGCAGCAGACCAATGCCGGCGGTGATGAAGAACACTTGGCTCAACAACATGGTTACCAGAGGGGAAATCGGGTAGCAGCGATTCTCAAGCTGCATGGCCAGTGGCCAGTAGATGCCCGCCATAAAGCCCAGAATGCCCGCGCTGTACAGGTAGAAATAGCGGGAGATGGCCAGGCTCTGTTCAGGCAACGCAAAGAGTCCGAAAATGGCGGCAAGGAAAGGCAGCAGCCCGCCAATGCCCACGACGATCGCCAGTCTGGCGACGGCAATCACGAGTGCTTCCCCTGAACCCGAATCCTCATTGGTTCGATAGCGGCGGGCTCCGTGCCCACCAACTCAATGGCCGGGTTGATCGACTGCCTGAGTTCTTCCAGGGTTATTCTCACCGTATGACTCTCACCGTAAAACGCGGGGATGATGTGCTACCCACGGACTTACGAGCAACGGATCGTTTGGGATCATTCCAGTCGTGTAACGCCGAGGAAATAATAGTCAGACATTGTCCGCGAGCTCACGGCAGGCGGCGTGTTGAGGGCACTGAACGAGGTGGTCATTGACCATGCCCGTGGCCTGCATGAAGGCATATACAATGGTGGGCCCCACAAAGTTGAAGCCGCGTTTTTTCAGTGCCTTGGACATGGCTTCGGCCTCGGGCGTGTAAACCGGCACGTCGGCAAAACGCTGCCAGTGATTCTGGATAGGCTCTCCACCGACAAACGACCACAGGAAGTTACTGAACGAGTGGCCCTGATCCCGTAGCTCCAGGTAGCCCCGGGCGTTGCGGATGATGGACTCGACTTTCAGGCGGTTACGGACGATGCCAGTGTCCTGCATCAAGGCGTCGACTTTGGCCTCGTCATAACGGACGATTTTTTCAGGGTCGAAATGGTCGTAGGCGGCGCGGTAGTTGTCCTGTTTCTTGAGTATGGTGATCCAGCTCAGGCCCGCCTGCTGGCCGTCGAGGCACAGTTTCTCAAACAGCGCCAGGTCGTCGTATTCGGGGCGGCCCCATACGGTGTCGTGGTAGTGAACGTAGATCGGGTCATCGCCACACCAGGGGCAGCGTTGTTGATTGTCCATAGTCCTGCCTTCTCGCCTGAGGTTGGTGGAGCCGCGCGGATTACGGCTGTAGACGGTCGATGTGCCAGCCATCGCCCTGCCTGACGTATTCAAAGCGGTCATGCAGGCGACTCGGCCGCCCCTGCCAGAACTCGATTCGTTCCGGCACCACGCGGTAACCGCCCCAAAAATCGGGTAGCGGGATCGCGCCGTCCTTGAACCGGCGTTTCATCTCGGCCACTTTCTGTTCCAGCAAACCGCGGGAGTTGATCGCCCTGCTCTGTTCGGATACCCAGGCACCAATCTGGCTGCCCCGGGGGCGAGAGGTGAAGTACCTCAGGGATTCGGATTTGCTGACCTTTTCCACATGGCCCTGAATCCGCACCTGGCGGTTCAGCCCGATCCAGGGGAACAGCAGGGCGGCTTTTGGATTTTCTGCCATCTCGTGGGCCTTGCGGCTGCCGTAGTTGGTATAGAACACAAAACCGGCGTCGTCGAAGTATTTCAACAGGACGGTCCGTATGTCGGGCATGCCGTCTCCGCCTGAGGTGGCCAGTGACATGGCATTGGGCTCAAGAATGCCGGCCTCACGGGCATCCGCGAACCAGTTCTGGAATTGTCTGACGGGGTTGTCATCAAGGGCGTCGCGCTCGAGGCCTTCGCTTTCGAAGTCGCGGCGCATATCGCTAATATCCATTCGGGTTTCCTGAATGAGGGATTTCGTCGCTTGATACGGTGAAAACAGAATATCGGGTTCGTCGCTCCATGTCAGTCCATCGCGCTGTCCGGCTGACAAACCGGTGACTGGCGGGCTATCCTTGGTGGACAGATTGGCGACAGACTGCGCCTGTCAGCATTGAAAAACAAGGAGAGCCCGGTGGCTGCGAACCGCAAACGACGATTGTCTGCCAGAAATATCTCGATAGTGGTACTGGTGCTGGTGGTGATCTATGCCCTCGCCGGGTTTGCGCTACTGCCATGGTGGCTGGAGCGAACGCTGCCGGAGCGGCTGGACCAACACATGGGGTGGCAGGCCGAGATTGAAGAGATCCAGGTGAACCCCTTCGCCATGAGCGTTGAAGCCGTCGGCCTGGAGGCCAGGGACGCTGAAGGCGAACCGGTGGTTGCCTTTGACAGCCTTTACGCCAACCTCGGGGTTTGGCGATTGCTCACCGGAATTGTCGCGCTGCAGGACATCGAACTGGAAGACCCTTACGTTCGCCTGGATTTGCTGGAGGACTACAGTGTCAACTTCGCCCGGGATTGGCAGGCCCATAATCCGGGTAGCGAACAACCGGCGCCCGAGGAGGCGGATTCCGGAGAGCCGCCCAGAGTCTATTTTGACCGGATCAGGGTCTCGGGTGGCGAGCTGCTGTTCCGGGATTTCAGCCAGCAAGGCCATGAGGAATTCCGGGTTACGCCCCTGGATCTGGCATTGAACGACCTGGCCACCTGGCCCCGTGAGGACGCCGACAGCAACTATTACCTGCTGGCAGCGGTCGGGAGCCAGACCATTGAGTGGGAAGGCAACCTGAGTATCGCCCCTCTCTATTCAAAAGGGTTTCTCAAACTTGGCGAGGTGTCCCACGAAACCCTGCAGCATTTCCTCAAGCCCTATCTTCCCTACCAGCTTCGTAGCGGCAGTGTGACCCTCAGTTCGCAGTACGAACTGCGTTCTTCCGGTGAGCTGTATCTAACCACCTCGGAGGGCCAGCTCACCATTAACGATGTCGATCTCGGCCTTGAGACTGGAAACGACGATGAGCTACTGAGCGCGGACCGCCTGAGCGTGGGTGGTATCCGTTTCGGGCTTAACGAACGGGAACTGTCGACGGGTACCGTAAATATCGATGGCGTCAGCCTGTCCCTGCATCGCGACACGGATGGCCAGCTCAATCTGCTGGCACCGTTTCAGGATGGTACGGACGAAACAGGCAGTGACGATGGTGGAGCAGGTGTGCCATTTCGCTGGTCTGTGTCCGGCGTGGAACTGGCCAACAGCAACGTGAACTGGCGGGACGAGCAGCCGCAACTGCCCGCCGAACTGGCCCTTGAGGACCTGTCGATCAGTATCGATGAGATCTCCCATCGCCTGGAGGAACCGGTCAATTACAACGCCAGTGGTGCACTGAACGGTGGTGGGAGACTTTCGATCAATGGTCAGGCCACATTGGCGCCTTTCACGCTGGAGGCCGGGCTGTCTGGCAGTAAGGTTGCTCTTTCGCAGTTTGGGGCCTATATCAACCAGGCGGCGAACCTGGAGGTCAGGAATGGCCTTTTGTCCGTCGATGGCAACCTGGATCTGGACCAACAGCAAGACCCGATGACGGGTACGTTTAGTGGGACTGGCGAGGTGGCCTCCCTGGATCTGCGTCTTGGCGACAGTGACCAGCCCCTGATCCGTTGGCAGAGCGTGCGCCTGGAACCATTGGAGTACAACGTCGCGCCGGCACGGCTGCAGATTGGCACCATTACCCTGGTGGGTCCTGCGGTGAACGTGGTCCGTGACAGCAACGGCACTCATAATGTTGAACGGATTGTCAGGTCCTCGCCGTCGGACGAATCCGCGCCAGCTGGAGAAACAACCAGTAGCGACGGCGAACCCGGCTTCATCTTCCGCATTGGCCAACTGATGCTGGAAGAAGGTGCCATCTCCTACACCGATCGGACCCTGGACCCGACATTCGCAACCCGGTTCGACCAGTTGCGCGGCTCAGTAACCGGGCTTAGCAACGTGGCGCCGCAACAGGGCCAGATCTCGATCCAGGGGCGGGTTGGCGATGTGGCAACCATGGCGCTGGATGGTTCCGTGGGCACACTGGGAACCGATAATGTGAGCGATCTGAAGCTGACTATGGAGAACGTTTCATTGCCCATGCTGTCGCCGTATTTTGGCCGTTACCTGGGATACAGCGTGGACAGCGGCAAGCTCAAGCTGGATCTGGATTATGAGTTTTCCGGCAGCCGTCTGGATGCCGCCAACAGCGTTATCCTGGATCGACTGGAGCTTGGAGGCCCTGTTCCGAGTGACGAGGCCGTCAGTGCACCGGTCAAGCTTGGCCTGGCGTTACTGCGTGATCGGCAGGGTGTCATCGATATCGACCTGCCCATCAGCGGAGATCTGGAAAGTCCGGACTTCAATATTGGTCAGGTTGTCATGAGGACATTCGTAAACCTCGTTGCCAAAGCCGCCACGTCGCCATTCAGCATGCTGGGTTCGATTGCGGATTTTGCGGGCCTGTCGGGAGAAGAACTGGGCAATGTGCGTTTTGAAGCGGGGCGCACCGAGCTTGCCGATGGGGAAGGCGTCAAACTGGAGGCACTGGGCAAGGCCTTGAATGAACGCCCTGGTCTGGCGCTCAATGTTCGTGGAGCGGTCGCACCAGAGGCAGACGGAGACGCGTTACGGCGGCAGAAACTGTTCGAGCAACTGGACATAGCGGATGGAGCTTCCGCGTCTACACGTATCGCTCGGCTTGAGAAGGCGTACGCGGATTCGGATTACGTGGCGTCGGTGGAAGCTTTCCGAAACGACGTTGCCGGCGGGAACGCAGAACCCGGCGAACAGGAATGGGAGCAGGCGCTGGTGAAGCGACTGATAGCCGATGTGGAACTGCCACCGGAGGCTTTGGGCAACCTGGCAACATCCCGGGGCGTATGGCTCCGGGAGCAAATGCTGCAGGAGCATGGAGCATCAGAAAATCAGGTATACCTGCTTGACCCTGTGCGCGACGCGACGGCCGATGAGGCCGGCACTGTCACCGTCAGCTTTGAGCTGGATGTGCGGTGACAGCGGCTGGGATCAAGGCGCTGCTGGCTCGGGGATGCCTGGCGGCAACTGGAGGTCGCGTTTATCGACAAATTGCTGGTACCGCCCGTCTTTGAACAGCGGCGACAGCAGTTGCTCCAATGTGGCTGCGTCGATGGGGCCGTTGTCCCGTGCCATGATATGGAGGAGATAGGTCTGATCGGGGGTATCGGACACCAGGAACCTGTCACTGTCCTCGGGGTTGTCGTTCAGGTGGCTCTGTAGATAGGAGCGACTGACCACAGCCACTTCGGCCAGTGACGGACGGTCCGCCTTGATCAGGTCAAGATTACGGCTGTGGCTATGGGAGAACTCGATATTGAATCGTTTCTCAAGCTCGGCGTTATCCGTAGACAGGCCGGCGAAGCCATAGTGATAGCCCGAGATAGCAACGAGCTGTCGCTCGGTGACGTTGTCAAAGAAGCTTTGGTCACGGCCGGGTTTGTTGAGGGCGACATAGACGTCTTCGTCCATCAGAATTGGTCGGGTAGCGTTAACAGGCAGGTTTTCCCAGCCCCAGCTCGGGTTCTCAAAGAAAATAACGTCGTACAATCCGGCGTGGAAATCCAGGTGTCTGCGTTTTGGGGAAGTGTAGACAATCCGGAACGTGACCTTGTCGTTAGTTGAATCCAGCTCTCTTAACAGGTCACCGAGTAAGCCCTCCACCTTGTTTTCACTGTTCACACTGGCCACCGGAGGGAAATTATAAACGCCGACAGCGATGTTGGTCTGGGCCGAAACAGTGGTTGTAACACCGAGAGTCAGTGTTAAGCCCAGTATCAGAAGGGTGACTTTCAGCGGATGTCTGCGCTTTAATCCGAGTTGGAGTTTCAAGGTAGAGTGCTTCCCGGCATCAAGGTTTGAACGTCCATTCACATTACCACTATTTAATCTTAGTCAGAAGAGGCCAACAATAAACTCATGCAAAACGTGAAGCGCCCATTATGAAACGCCCTCTCAGTCATTTTTTTGCCTATGTGTCTCGCCTGCGGTGGATCAAGCGATGGGGGCTGATGCGCAACGCGATTGAGGAAAATGTCGCCACTCATTCCTGGGAGGTGGCTACCCTGGCCCATGCGCTTGCGATTATCCGTAACCGGCATTTTGGCGGGCAGGTCAACGCTGACCGGATCGCTGCCGCAGCACTCTACCACGATGCCACAGAGGTTATTACAGGCGATATGCCGACACCGGTCAAATACCATTCGCAGGTTATGCGGGAAGCGTTCGGAGACATCGAGCACAAGGCGGAGGCCGAGCTACTGGCGCTGCTACCGGCGGACCTGCAGGAGGATTTTGCGCCCTATGTTCGCGAATCCGGATGGGAGCAGGAGGAGAAGGAATTGATCAAGGCGGCCGACCGGCTCTCGGCGTTGTTGAAATGCCAGGCTGAGATGCAGGCGGGCAACAAGGAGTTTGAACCAGCGGCGGGTCACATCCTGAAAAAGCTGGAGGATGACGCCCTGCCGGAAGTGATGTATTTCCTGGAAGTGTTTGCGCCGGGTTATCAGCGGCCCCTCGACAACCTCCTGGAATAGGACAATTGCTGCTATGGAGCCGGGCCTGAAATTTAGGGTTTATCGCTTTTTCGCACTATCATTCCAAGAGTTAAGTGCATGCCAAACTTTCGAAGGATCCTATTCAACGTTTTCACGGTCCCTGTCTCTGGGTCGCGCTCGATAGCGGAGATGGTCGTCGCTGAGAATCCTGCGATTCTCCCGAATTGTTTCTGGTTGAGGCCTGTAAATTTTAGACGAAGCCGCCGAATGGCTTGACCGAGGTGGATTTCCTCGGTCTGAAGTTCAGTTATAATCTCCTCTCGAATTTTGGTCCGCTCTTCCGGTGTAAGATCCGGCCGCTTTAATTTGGGCATGAATGTTTTGAATCCCGTTGAGTCAGTGTGGTTGCAGTAAACGCTCGAGCTGCTCAAGTGCCAGTTCAGGCTCATGCATTCTAATGGAGGCGTGATCCAGCATCTTGGCAGGGGCGCCACACCGCTTAAGACCATCTTTCATGCCTGTCAGTTTCGATAACTCGCCTTCCATGAGGCCGGCTGCTCTCTTGGGATCGGTCGCGAGCTCCTCTAGAATGGCGGCATAATCTGGGTTCCGTCGCCTATCCAAGAGGTGTTTCGGCCACCAGGTAGAATTTGCAATTGGCTCAGGGTCTAAAACCATTGGTGCTAAGTCATAAGCCGGCGCTAATTCAATGTCGTGGCCACGTTTTATCAAAGATGTATTTCTTCCATGGTTGTCTCTATTACCGACTGTGGTATTCAGCACATCGCGAACCAAGTAATCAGCGAGTAGAGCGTCTTTATTCTTGGGCTTTGTAATGCACTCTCGCAGTTTTTGAATCACATCCACGTGCTCAAGTCGTGCACCATCGCCTATCATTCCCATGATGGAATAAACAGATTCCATACCGTGGCGTGATACACCATCAGCCCCCACCTCCCGATCGAATCGAGGTAACCACAGTGCAACGTCGCCATTGATCTCATCGAAGAATGTGCCGACTATAGACGTGAACCCTCGAGCCTCAAGCAACTGATAAACAGCTGCCTCGCCTTCAAGAACCTGAACATCATCTTTGGATCTGTTGCCGCGCGGGAATTTTACGAGCCAGTGGCGCGAAATATCCTCTTCAGGAATAGTTCCCTCAAGCGCATACTCACCGTAATGATTCTCAACCAATAGGAGTTTCGGGGCATCACCACCGGCACCTGTGGCGCCGCCAATCGCGACATGTAAGTTGTTAGCATATTGAACTAGGGCGTCAGCGCGAGTACATACGTCTTGTCGGTCAAAGAGGACGATTTCGGACTCGGCAACCTCTTTTTCAAAGGCTTTGGCGGCCTCTTTAATCCGTAGGTTGCCAATCGGCCCAATGCACCCCTCAGTCAAGAGTCGAACATCAATTGCCTGTTCTGGGTCACGGGAATATCCAAGTTGTTTTACTAAAGCTCGGCGCCCAGCGCCTTGAGGAATAATATCGCGCAATATTGGTGCAATTTCTCCCGCCATGAAATCACCGCCCAGGATGCACGGTAGATTTACTCCGACGGCTTTCTTGTTATTCAGGTCCTCTCTTTCATAATCGCCACCCTGTTCGAGGGCCGCCAAGACATATTGAATGTCGTATGAAAACGTCGGTTTACCGAGCAGTCCGTCGGTTTCGTGTGGAAAAGCAACGGTGCCAGCATCGTGCCACTGATTGTCCCAGTGAATCTGCAGAGTGAGGCTCATTGATTCAGACCCTATGTTGCAAGAATACTTGCAACAATATTAGATGGCTCGGGCTTTATTGCAAGTTTACTTGCAAGGTAAGCGATAAAAAGCAAAATCGTTGCAAGTATACTTGCAGAGTAGATTAGAGCCTGGGTCTGTTTATTTGCTGAGCATAAGGGCAACAAGGAGTTTGAGCCAGCGACCCCTCGACAACCTACTGGAATAAGGGCTGCCGGGGCCGCTGAGTGGCGGAGCGCTCTAGCTGCTGCCGGCTGACGCCACCATGCCACCGCGCAGGCCATCCTGTTTCACACTCTGGCGCACGATGTCTTCGGGGCTGCCTGCCAGTTCCCGGAACATGCCCATGGAACCCAGCAGGGCGGATGACTCGTAGGGCACGAAGACCCGTTCCCCTTCCTTGGCCATGTTCGGCAGTACCTTGATGTAGCTTTGCCCCAGCAAATAGCCGATAACGGTCTGCTTGTTCTCTTCGGTGTCACCCATGGCACTCAAGACCAGGCGAATGGATTCCTGCTCACCCTGGGCACGCAGGATGGCAGATTCCTTGTCGCCCTGAGCGTTGAGAATGGCGGATTCCCGCTGGCCCTGGGCCATGGCAATAGCGGCGGACTTCTCACCTTCGGCCTCGGTCACCGTGGCGCGACGCTTACGCTCGGCGGCCATCTGCAGGCGCATGGCTTCTTCCACCTCTTCCGGCATGCTGATGTCCTGAACTTCAACGCGAGTCAGCTTCACACCCCACTTTGACGCCGCTTCTTCCATTTCGGCCTGGATGGCGTTGTTCACTTCGCTACGGGATTCAAACAGCTTGTCCAGCTCCATCTTACCCACCACGGAGCGCAGGGTGGTTTTGGCCAGAACCTCGACCGCCTGGCTCATGTTGGCCACTTCGTAAACCGCACGGCGTGGGTCGATAATCTGGTAGTAAAGCGCGCCGTTGATGTTTACGGTGACGTTGTCGGTGGTTACCACCGGCTGTCCGGGGAAGTCCATGACGGTTTCGCGGCGGTCAATGCGGGTTTCGAAACTGCTGCTTGGATGATACTCGTCGCCGATGCGCACGTAGCGGGTCATGGTGATGGCGCGCGGGCGCTCAATGAAGGGGATGATGATGTTAACACCACTCTCCAGTATGCGATTGAATGACCCTAGCCGCTCGATCACCATCACTTCGGACTGGCGCACAATCACCAGGCCCTTGGCGATGATGAAAATGCCAATGACGACGAAAATAAGGCTGATCACCAGCCCCGGGGAAACCACGTTTTCCATGTTTACTGCTCC
The DNA here is from genome assembly GCF_002375325.1 of Marinobacter sp. UBA3604. Taxonomy (NCBI): domain Bacteria; kingdom Pseudomonadati; phylum Pseudomonadota; class Gammaproteobacteria; order Pseudomonadales; family Marinobacteraceae; genus Marinobacter; species Marinobacter sp. UBA3604. The sequence goes on along the minus strand of NZ_DFMB01000036.1, from coordinate 22,371 downwards.
TTTTTAGTGATCGTGTGAACAACGGCAGTGGTGCCGTCAAAACGTTCGAAAGTAACCTCGGTGCCTGCGGGCAGTTCGGTCATGCCGGTATCGCTGGTACGCAGGCGATAGAAGTCGCCGTTGATCTTGATGCCACTGGCGCCGTCAAAATCGCGCTTCAGCGTGCGATACTGCTTGCCCTGCTCGACGCCGGTGCCGGTTGTCCCGTAAGCGACACCCTTGGGGGAAAACCTCGGTTTGATCCAGCGAATGGCAATGGGTACCAGAATGCCCGAAAACACGCCCATACCGACCAGTTGCCATTCGAAAGGCGCGCCGAGAGCGGTCAACAGCGCCGTTAAAGCAGCTGCAATCCCCAGTGCCAGTAGCACCAGCACACCAGACGTCAGTTCTGCGAGACTCAATACGAGGGCGAGTATCAGCCAGAAATGCGTGAGACTCCATTCCATACAGCAACATCCACTAGTGACAGAAAAAAGGGTTGGCCAGGAGATTGTAACCAAACCCGGCCAACGTCGTCCCGGATTGTGCACATTCATGGGGACGGAGTCACGATATTCGTGGTGTTGCTGAACCCCGGGTATCGAGTGGCCCGAATGCCCCGATCATAGGCGCGCTTTTGCCATATCCAGCGGCCCGACACCTGTTAGAGTAAGCAACACATCGCACAACAAGAGGTCATCGACCATGAAAGATCTGAACAACAGGGTAGCCGTGGTTACCGGCGCGGGTTCCGGCATAGGCCGGGCGCTGGCCGTGGCACTGGCGGAAAAGGGCTGTCGCCTGGCGCTTTCCGATGTCAACGAGACAGGCCTTGCGGAAACTGCAGCTGGCTGTAGCGGGGCGGAAGTTCGCACCTATACCCTGGATGTCTCAGACCGGGATGCCATCTACGCTCATGCTGAGCAGGTCGCCAGGGATTTCGGCCAGGTGAACCTGGTGATTAACAACGCCGGCGTTGCCCTGTCCGCATCTGTGCGAGAGATGACCGACGATGACTTCAAGTGGATCATGGATATCGATTTCTGGGGCGTGGCCCATGGTACCCGGGCCTTCCTGCCGCACCTGATCGCCTCCGGGGATGGTCACGTGGTGAATATTTCCAGCGTGTTCGGACTTATTGGCGTACCCAAACAAAGCGCCTATAACGCGGCTAAATTCGCAGTTCGTGGCTTTACTGAGTCACTGCGCCAGGAAATGAAGCTGGAAAAGCAGCCGGTCGCGGTGAGTTGCGTTCATCCTGGTGGCATCCGCACCAACATTGCGAATGCGGCGCGTATGGGTAAATCGGAGAACGCCGAGGCCCAGCGCAAGGGCTTCGACAAGCTCGCCATGACCACTCCGGAAAAGGCGGCGAATATCATCGTCCGCGGCATTCTGAAGGATGAATCCCGAATTCTGGTCGGGCCGGATGCCTGGGGCATCGATGCCCTGAACCGGGTTCTGGGGTCCGCCTACCAGCCTCTGGTTGAGCGTTTTTCGCGGAAAAATCTTTACGTCTGAAACCCTTTTTCATGCTTGCCGTATTTCGGTGGTTTCGCGGCAGTTTGCCGGGATGATTGAAGCCCAGTGACTGCCACTGTATATTTTGCATACAGCCACCGATATTCCAATCTCGCTGTATTTCAGGGAAAGAGGCAGCATGAACACTCCCCAGCACCCGGACCTTGGTGCGTCGCTTGAACAAAGCCGCTCAGGTCTCCGGGACACCCACCGTCGTTCGCTGATGCGAGCGCTGTTTCTCGTGACCGGTTCTGCACTGGTGGTTTTTGGCTGCCTGCAGATTCTGAACGGCTATATCTGGCTCGCGACGGGGGAGCTCATTGCGAGCCTTATCCTGTTCTTTGGGGTTACCCGAATCAATCGCACACCTCGTCTCCAGGTCTGGATCTACAGTTATCTGGTGACGGGGTTTTCCTTCGCCTTGATGATCATGCTGGTACCCGAAGCCTCGGTGTCTGCCTTCGTGTGGGTGCTGATGATACCGGTTCTGGCGTATTTGCTGCTGGGAAAGAAAGAAGGTTTCCTGCTCAGCGCGCCGTTCGTGGTGGCGGGCTGCGTCACCTACTACTTCCACCTGGAGTTCGTCGCTGATGCCGGCGGCGTGATCGACCTGCTAAACATGGTGCTCTGCGCCATCCTGATGCTGAGTTTTATCCATCTTTATGAAGCCCGTCGTGAGGAAGCCGAGCAAAAGTTGTTCACTCTTGCACAGACTGATGCACTCACAGGACTGGCCAACCGTGCGAATTTCCAGAGCACCCTGGCCCGCACCCTCGCGGAGTGTGCTCGCAGTGGTTCGGGATTTGCCCTGGTGATTATGGACATCGACCACTTCAAGGTAGTGAATGACACCATGGGCCATGACGCCGGGGACCATGTTCTGCAAAACATTGGCAAGCAGCTCACCGAACGTCTGCGGACCACCGACGCAGTGGGACGATTGGGCGGAGAGGAATTCGGGTTGATTCTGCGGGATGTGAAACTCGAGGATTCGTTCCAGTTAATGGACGAGTTGCGCCAGCGTATTGCCGACAGCGAACTTCCCTATGGTGATGCCCTGATCCGGGTGACCGCATCGTTCGGAATTGCGCATTATCCCGATCATGCCATCGAAGCCGAGTCCTTGTTCCGGATTGCCGACCGCTGCCTGTTCAGCAGCAAGCGGGCCGGGCGCAATCGGGTCGCCAGGGCGGGCCTTTCGCCGGTCAAAGGCCCGCTTGCGACAGCAAGGACTTAGTGATCATCCAGGGTTACTGACATACAGGGTTACTGAATAGTCCGGCGATTTCCCTTCTGATACTGCGGGGCAATGTACTCGTTGATCTGCTCCTTGAAGCGGGCAATCAGTTCGCTGTTGTCGTGGTCCCAAGGGTGGAATCCTGGCTTGAAGTATTCCAGCCAGGTGGGGATCAGGCTGGAGAAGGTGCCGTTTTTGCCCCACATCCGCCACAAGCCGCGGGCAGAGTCTTTCAGTGAGAAGTTCTTCGGATCGTTCAGCATCATCCGGGTGGTGAAGTAACTGGCCATCACGCCCAATGCGGCTGTACTGAATGCCAGGTAAAACGTGCGCTCGGCATAGGTGCCGCCGACCTGGTTGAACACGTCGTAGGTCACCGCTTTGTGCTCGGTTTCCTCAATGGCGTGCCACACCCACAGCGGGCGCATGGTTTCATGCATGTCTTCGCGAACGTCGCTGCGCTCCAGCAGCATGTCCGCCATCATCGCGGTCATATGTTCCAGGGCGCAGGTGATGGCCAGTTGGTGCCGTTTTGGAAGCTTCTTGGCAATGCCCAACACCACTTCCAGGTGTTCTTCCAGTTCCTCCACGGGCATGCCCTGATCCCGCACGTGCTGGTTCATGGACTTGTGTTCCAGCGAGTGCATGGCTTCCTGGCCGATAAAGCCCCTGACTTCTTTTTTCAGCTTGGGGTCGTTGATCTGATCCTGATAGTAGCGGACCGAATCCACGAAAAACTGCTCGCCCTGCGGGAACAGCACAGACAGGGCGTTCATGGTGTGGCTCAGGATGTAGCTGTTGTCCAGCCAGTAGTGGGGAACCTTCTCCCCGAATTCAAACCCCATGCGCTGTGGCTTGATGGCAACGTTGTCCGGGGTGCGTGCAACCGGCTTTGACTCAGTGGTTTTCGTTCTCAGCATATCGTTACTCCTGCGCTTGGGCGCTATGGCTGATGTGATGGGACCAGTGTGTGTGAGTCAACGCGGGCTTTGAATGCGAAAAGGGGACGGCCATCGTGGATTAGGGGCCAGGGGCGGCCTCAATTGACTATGCTGACGTGGTTGCCGGTGCCTCCAGTCACAGTGTGGCTGCGCCGGGCTTCTGATAGCATCGGTGGCAGTGAGTCTTCCCACAACAAATCTCACACAACGAAAAGGAACCTGCATGGCGAACCCGGGCCCGGAAAAAGAACGGCAGATGCTGGGACTGTTCCTGGTTCCCGGTGTGTACCTCCGGGTGCTGGCGGATGTGGTGCGGCAGTTGGGCCACAACGACCGTGCTCTGTACGAAGGCATGGCATTCACGCCCCAGGATCTGAAATCCAATGACAGCCGGGTGTTTGTCACCGATGCGATTGTAATGGTGGAGCGGGCTCTGAACCTGGCCAGCAAAGACGGCTTGAGCTTCATGCTGGCGCGGGAACTGCGGGTCACCATCCATGGCACCCTCGGCTTCGCCGCCCTGACCAGCCCCACACTCGCTGGCGCCCTGGATTCGGTAAGGCGCTACCTGCAGTTGCGTGTGCCCTTCCTCACTATGACCCTGACCGACACCGGCGACCATGTGTTGGTGCGGTTGCGCTCCGAGTTCGACGTGCCCACCCAGTACCGTTTTCTGGCGGAAACCGTCAGTGCCACGCTGATGATGCTGGCGGAACAACTGATCGACCGGGAGGATGCGGAAAAACGGGGATTCCCGCTGGTGGATGGCAAGCTCCCTGGCGTGAAGGTACAACTGACTTCTCCGGAGCCGGCCTATTACCCCAGGTTTGCGCCCCAGCTACCGGTACCTTTCGAGTATGGCCAGCCCGAGGAAACCATGGTGTTTCCCAAGGGGCTACTGGATACCCGAATGCGACTGGCGGATGCCGAGGCCTCGCGGATGGCACGGGACCAGTGTGAGTTCGAACTGCAGAAAGCCCTGAAAGACCAGGGCGATATTTCCTACGCCATTCGCAACATGCTCCACGTGATGCCCGGGCCATTGCCGTCCCTGGAGACCATGGCCGAACGCTTCTGCGTATCGTCCCGCACGTTGAAGCGGCGGCTGGCGGAAAAGGACACCACCTACCGCGAAATCGTGGAAGCTGTCCTGAAAGACCGTGCCATCCAACTCCTGCGGTACACCAACCAGTCAGTCAGCGAGATCGCCTATGAGCTGGGCTACGCGGACCTGTCCAACTTCAGCCGGGCTTTCCGCAAGTGGACTGGCAAGTCGGCCAGCGAATTCCGCGAAGGCGGCCCGGACCCGGCACCCGAGGTTGGTCCCTGACTACGACCCCCTGCTAATGCGACAGATTAAAAATGCTGTGCTAGCTTGAAAGTTCGCTACAGAAAAACAGCAGTCCACGGCCACTCGGCTGTCTGACTGGCTCACTAACGCATTGAGTGGGGTCTGTGGATGCCACCGTTCGTCAACGGATACATCCGTTTCGTGGATGCCGTGAATTACCGTGTGGGTAGAGCGGTGATGTACGGCATCTTTGTCATCGTCGCTATTCTGCTTTGGTCATCCATTTCCAAAGCGTTTTTCCTTCCCTCTTTATGGACACTCGAAGCCGCTCAGTTTGCCATGGTGGCGTATTACATCCTGGGCGGTCCCTATTCCATCCAGTTGGACGCCAATGTGCGCATGGACCTGTTTTACGGCGGTTGGTCCGTCCGTAAAAAAGCCTGGTTCGATGTCTTCACCATTTTCTTCCTGATTTTCTTTCTGGGCGTGCTCCTGTACGGCGCCTACGACAGCACGAGCTATGCGATTCAATACGGCGAACGCAGCGCATCCGCGTGGCGACCCTACATGTGGCCGATCAAGGTGGTGATGTGCATCGGCTTCTCACTCATGCTGTTGCAGGCGGTATCGGAGCTTTTCAAAGACATCGCACGCATTCGGGGAGAAGACATCTGATGTCTTACGATCTCATCGCCATTTTCATGTTTGCCTCAATGATGCTGATGCTGATGACCGGCCAGCGCGTGTTTGGCGCCATTGGTGCCGTTGCTGCGGCCTCAGCGCTGGCGCTGTGGGGAACCGGTGGTTCCGATATCCCTTTCTCATCCGCCATGAAGCTGATGAACTGGTATCCGCTGCTGACGCTGCCGATGTTTATCTTCATGGGCTACGTGCTCTCGGAATCGAAAATCGCCGACGATCTCTACCGAATGTTTCATGTCTGGATGGGGCCGATTCATGGCGGGCTTGCCATTGGCACCATTGGCCTGATGGTGCTGGTGTCGGCCATGAACGGCCTATCAGTTGCGGGTATGGCCATCGGTGCCACCATTGCCCTGCCCGAATTGCTCCGGCGGGGTTATGACAAGCGCATGGTGACGGGTGTGGTTCAGGCCGGCTCGTCCCTGGGCATTCTGGTACCGCCCTCGGTGGTGTTGGTGCTGTACGCCATGATTGCCCGCCAGCCGGTGGGACAGCTATGGCTTGCGGGCGTTGTGCCGGGGCTGATCATGGCGGTGATGTTTATCGTCTACATTGCGGTGCGGTGTCGTCTTCAGCCTGAACTCGGGCCTGTGCTGCCAAAAGAGGAGCGCCAGGTCAGCCTGGGCGAGAAATTGCGTCTGTTGCGTGCCGGGGTTCTGCCGGTGGTTATTTTCGCCTCTATGATGGTGCCGTTCGTCAAAGGCTGGACCAGCCTGGTGGAAAGTTCGGCCATCGGTGCCATGGCGGCATTCATCGCGGCGATCCTCAAACGCCGGATGACCCGGGCCGTGTTTGAAGCGTCCGTACGCCAGACGCTGGCCATTTCCTGCATGTTCATGTGGATCATCCTTGCCGCCCTGGGTTTCGGTGCCGTGTTTGATGGGCTGGGCGCGGTAAAGGCCATCGACAGCCTGTTTACCGAGCAACTGGGGCTTAACCCCTGGATGATCCTGATCATGATGCAGTTGTCGTTTCTGTTGATGGGTACCTTCCTGGACGATACCGCAATGCTGGTGATTGTGGCGCCCCTGTACGTGCCGTTGGTGGCAGCTCTTGGCTTTGATCTTATCTGGTATGGCGTTCTCTACACGATTACCACCCAGATTGCCTATATGACGCCGCCTTTCGGTTACAACCTGTTCCTGATGCGGGCCATGGCGCCGCCTGAGATTTCCCTGCGCGATATCTACAGTTCAATTCTCCCGTTTGTCTGCGTGATGCTGGTGGCACTGTCGCTGATCATGGCCTTTCCACAGATTGCGCTCTGGCTGCCGGAGTACGTTTACAACAGGTGAACCGTCAACGTTTTTGGATGAATACGAATGTCGAGTAACACCCCGGAGGCCGGCCGGCTTCCATAACAAGCGTCAGTCAAGGAGGTCGACATGACCACAAGACGTAAATTTCTCGCATCAGCATCCGTAGCAGCACTGGCCGGGGCCGCCGCCCTAACGCCACCCAGACTTTACGCGCAGGAGCCAAAAATACGATGGCGGCTGCAAACCTACGCCGGGCCGGCCCTGGCAGAGCATGTGGTCAAGCCGGCGATCGACAGTTTCAACCGTATTGCCGGCAAAGAGATGCAGATCGAGCTCTATTTTGCCGATCAGCTTGTGCCCACGGGGGAACTGTTCCGCGCCATGCAGAAAGGCACCATTGACGCGGTTCAGTCCGATGACGATTCCATGGCCTCTCCCACCGAGGTTACTGTTTTCGGTGGCTACTTCCCGTTCGCCAGCCGCTATTCGCTGGACGTACCCGTGCTGTTCAATCAGTACGGCCTGAATGAAATCTGGGATGAAGAGTATTCCAAGGTGGGCGTGAAACACCTGTCCGCCGGTGCCTGGGACCCCTGCCACTTTGCCACCAAAGAGCCGATCCACAGCCTCGAGGATCTCAAGGGCAAGCGTGTGTTCACCTTCCCCACTGCCGGCCGTTTCATGAGCCAGTTCGGCGTGGTACCGGTTCAACTGCCCTGGGAAGACATCGAAGTCGCGGTGCAGACGGGTGAGCTGGACGGGATCGCCTGGTCGGGTATTACCGAGGACTACACGGTGGGCTGGGCGGATGTGACCAACTACTTCCTGACCAACAACATCTCCGGTGCTTGGGCGGGATCCTTCTTCGCCAACATGGACCGCTACAACGAGCTTCCGGATCATCTCAAGGAACTGCTCAAACTGACCATGGACAGCTCCCACTACTACCGTCAGTGGTGGTATTGGGGAGGCGAGGCCAAACTGCGTACAGACGGCACGAAGATGAAGTTGACCACCATTCCAGACAAGGAGTGGGCAGAAGTTGAAAAGGCCGCGCGCGTGTTCTGGGACGAGGTTGCCCAGGAATCCGAAACCAAGGCCCGGGTGGTCAAGATCCTCAAGGAATACAACGAGAAAATGGAGAAGGCGGGGCGGCCCTATCGATACACCTGATGGGATCGCAGAGAAACACTGCGTTCAGTGGCGATCACTACCGGATTTACTCGTCACTGAGCGCGGCGCCTTTTAGCCTAACTGATATTGCGGAGCGGTGAGATGGCAGCTCAACTGTCTTTTAAGGAACTGAAAACGTGTGTCGAGGACGGCACCATTGATACGGTCGTGGCGGCGATTCCGGACATGCAGGGGCGTCTCATGGGCAAGCGCTTCCAGGCCCAGTACTTTATCGACACCGCCTGGGAAGAGAGCCACTGTTGCAAGTACCTGGTGGCGACCGATCTGGAAATGACAACGGTGGAGAACTACGCCTCGACCAGTTGGGCGGCCGGCTATGGCGACTATGTGATGAAGCCGGACCTGACCACCCTGCGCCGCCTGCCATGGCTCGAGGGTACCGCCTTTATTCTGTGTGATCTGATTGATCACGCCACCCATGAGCCGGTACCTCACTCGCCCCGGGCGGTGCTGAAAAAACAGCTGGAACGGTTGTCAGCCATGGGGCTGCAGATGACCACGGCCACCGAACTGGAGTTTTTCATTTTCCGGGAGACCTTTGAGGAGATGCAGAAGCGTCAGTATCACCATATGACGCCCATCAGCCCCTATAACGAGGACTACCACATCTTCCAGACCACCCGTGAGGAAGATGTGATGCGGCCCATCCGCAATGGGCTCTACCAGGCGGGGATCACGGTCGAGAGCAGCAAGGGTGAGGCCGACGCTGGTCAGGCCGAGCTCAACATTCACTACTCCGACCCGCTCGCCATGGCCGACACTCACGTTCTGGTGAAAAATGCCGTCAAGGAAATCGCCTGGCAGCACGGGCGCAGCGTGAGTTTCATGGCCAAGTGGAACCACAACGCCGCCGGGTCATCCAGCCATATTCATCAGGCCCTCTCGGACAGTGCCGGAAAATCAGTGTTCTATGACCCCAATGGTGCCCATGGTATGTCCAGAACCATGGAGCATGCGCTGGCGGGGCTACTGGAATACGCCAACGACACCACTTTCTTTCTCGCGCCTTACGTTAACTCGTACAAGCGATTTGCCGCCGGCACCTTTGCCCCGACCAGCACTGTCTGGTCCATCGACAACCGTACGGCCGGTTACCGCGTTGTCGCACCGAACACGGACGCCGTGCGAGTGGAGTGTCGCATCGGCGGGTCGGACCTGAACCCGTACCTGGCGTTGGCATCGCAGATTGCCGCCACCATCGCCGGTATCGAAGGCAAACTCGAACTGGAGCCGGAGTTCTCCGGCAATGCCTATGGCGCCGAGTCTGCGCGCAGTATCCCAGCCACATTGAGGGCAGCCACGGAATCGTTACGCGGCTCGACCATGCTGCGGGAAGCCATGGGTAACGACGTCATTGATCACTACGTGCGCTGTGCGGAGTGGGAGCAGGAAGATTTTGATCGTGTGGTTACCGATTACGAAGTCAAACGTGGATTTGAGCAGGCGTAGGACACAGCTATGAGCACACCCATTCAATGCATATCGCCCATCGATGGTTCCGTGTACGTGGAGCGCACAACGCTTTCCCTGGAAGCCGCGCGGGAGGCCGTTGCCAGGGCAAAAAACGCGCAGCCGGACTGGGCCGCCCTGCCACTGTCAGAGCGGGTTCAGCGGGTTCGCGACGGCATCGCCCGACTCGGTGACATGAACGACGACATCGTGGAAAAACTGGCGTGGCAGATGGGGCGGCCCGTGCGCTACGGCGGCGAGTTCGGCGGCGTGGATGAGCGTGCCGGGATGATGGCCGATCTGGCGGAAGAAGGACTTGCCCCCATCGAGATTGAAAACAGCGCCTCCTTTCATCGCTACATTCAGCGCGAACCTCACGGCGCTGTGTTGGTTGTCGCGCCCTGGAACTATCCCTACATGACGGCGGTGAACACGGTCGTTCCCGCCCTGATTGCCGGTAACGCAGTGTTTCTCAAACACGCGTCACAAACGCCCCTGGTCGGTGAGCACATGGCGGAGGCGTTCCATGCCGCCGGTGTCCCCAGCGAGATCTTCCAGAATGTGTTCCTGTCCCACGACACCACTTCCGCGCTGATCGCGGAAAAGGCCTTCGGTTTCGTCAACTTTACCGGCTCGGTGAATGGGGGGCAGGCCATAGAACGGGCCGCCGCCGGCACGTTTACCGGCGTAGGGTTGGAGCTTGGTGGTAAGGACCCCGGTTATGTGATGGACGATGCGGATCTGGATGCCGCCGTGGAGACACTGATCGACGGCGCCATGTTCAACGCCGGCCAGTGTTGTTGTGGCATTGAGCGCATTTACGTCGCCGAAAACCTGTTTGAGGCGTTTGTTGAGAAAGCTGTTGCCATCGTCAGCGGCTACCGGCTTGGCAATCCGCTGGACAGAGACACAACGCTCGGCCCGATGGCGCATGTCCGCTTTGCCGACCATGTCCGGGAGCAGACGGCAGAGGCCGTTGCCAGCGGTGCCCGGGCACTGATCGACCCCGAACTCTTCCCTGAACAGGGCGGCGCCTATCTGATGCCGCAGATCCTTATCGACGTGGACCATTCCATGCGGGTCATGCGGGAGGAGTCCTTTGGCCCGGTGGTTGGCATCATGAAAGTCAAAGATGACGCTGAAGCGGTCGCACTGATGAACGACAGCGAGTTCGGCCTGACCGCGTCCCTGTGGACCAGAGATATTGACCGCGCCACGCGGGTGGCCGATCAGATTGAAACCGGCACGGTGTTCATGAACCGTTGTGATTATCTGGACCCGGCGCTTTGCTGGACCGGCTGCAAGAACACCGGTCGCGGTGGAGGGCTTTCGATCATCGGCTACCACAACCTGACGCGCCCGAAATCGTATTACCTGAAAAAACCGGTGAACTGATATCCGGATCAACAGACAACCCGATTCTCTGACGAGGGGCTGACAATGACACTCTCCGCAAACTGGTCCTATCCCACGGATATTCGTTTTGGCGCCGGCCGTATTGCCGAACTCGGCGAATGCTGTAAGGAGGCAGGTATAACCCGGCCGTTACTGGTGACCGACCGAGGGTTGGCAAGCCTTCCCATTACCCAGGACACGCTCGATTTAATGGAGAAGGCTGGCCTTGGACGAGCCATGTTTTCAGAGGTTGATCCCAACCCCACGGAAATCAACATGGAAGCGGGCCGGAAGGTCTTCCTCGATGGCAACCACGACGGCGTGATCGCCTTCGGCGGAGGGTCCGGGCTGGACCTGGGTAAATTGCTGGCCTTCATGGCCGGTCAGACCCGGCCGGTGTGGGACTTCGAGGATATTGGTGACTGGTGGAAACGCGCGGATGCCGATGCGATTGCCCCCATCATTGCCGTACCAACGACCGCTGGCACGGGGTCGGAGGTCGGTCGAGCCAGTGTCATCGTCAACAGTCAGAGCCACGTCAAAAAGATCATTTTTCATCCCCGGATACTGCCGTCGATTGTGATCTCCGACCCCGAACTGACGGTCGGTATGCCGCCATTTATCACCGCAGGAACCGGCATGGATGCGTTTATCCACTGTTTTGAAGCCTTCTGCTCCCCCAACTTCCACCCCATGAGCCAGGGTATTGCACTGGAGGGCATGCGGCTGGTGAAAGAAAACCTGCCCCGGGTGTATGCGGATGCTGCCGATATCGAGGCTCGCGGGCAGATGCTGGTCGCCGCCGCCATGGGCGCTGTAGCTTTCCAGAAGGGGCTGGGGGCGACCCACGCGGTCTCCCATTCGGTCGGCGCGATCTATAACACCCACCATGGCATGACCAACGCCGTGGTGCTGCCGTCGGTCATCACCATGAACCGACCAGCGATCGAAAACCGGGTCGACGACATTACCCGCTACCTGGGCATTGCCAATGGCTTTGACGGGTTCACCCAGTTCATCATGACGTTGCGGGAATCCCTTGGCGTGCCGGAGCGTTTGAGGGACATGGGTGTGGGGACGGATCGCATTGAGGAAATGACCAGAATGGCGCTTGAAGACCCAAGTGCCGGTGGCAACCCGGTGAAGATGACAGCGGAAAACACGCGAGCTTTGTTTGAAGCCTGCATCTGATTGATCTATTGTCGGTTTTGGCCAAGTCTCACGCCAAAACCCGAGCCAAAAGGAACGCAAATGGCAGACAATCAGGACACCCACAGCAAACTCATCGGCTACCTGCTCTGGATCTTCGGGTTCCTGGGGTCGCACCGCTTCTACTACGGCAAGCCCATCACCGGCACCATCTGGTTTTTCACCCTGGGGTTGCTGTTCATTGGCTGGATCATCGACCTGTTCCTGATACCGGCCATGGACCGGGAGGCGGATCACCGGTTCCGTGAGGGCGAGGTCAGTTTCAACATCGGTTGGATTCTACTGACCTTCCTTGGCGTATTTGGTATCCACCGGATGTACATGGGCAAGTGGATCACCGGAATCATTTACTTGCTGACGGGCGGTCTGTTCCTGGTGGGTGTGCTTTATGATTTCTGGACACTGAACAGCCAGATCTCGGAGCGGAATCAGGAAGTGAAGTTCGGCTAGGTGTTACAGCCCAGCCGCCTGCTCCAGCTCGCTCAGGCCGTCTTCAAGATAATCCAGCATGCGCTGCAGGCTGGGTAGGGTGCGACGGCAGCCAATCAGCCCGAACTCCACCTGGTCGCAGTAGCTGGTCAAGGTCATGTTCAGGGCAATCCGGTCCATGGCGATGGACACCGGATACATGCCCTCAAGCCTCGCGCCGTTCCAGAAACTGGGTTCCTTGGGCCCTGGTACGTTGGAAATGACCACGTTAAAGGTCTGCCACTTCGGCGCCAGCCCCGTTAGCAGGTTGAAGCTCGCCGGGGCCAGCAGCAGCGCCGTGTAATTCAGGATTTCTTCCGGGGTCATGGCCGCGTAGCGCTGTTTGGAGGCTTTCACGTCTTCGTGGATATAGCGCAGCCGCTCAGCGGCGTCGTTCAGGTGGGTGCCTAGGGAAGCGAGGATAATACCCACCTGGTTGCCACCGGAGCTGTCATCCGTGCGCAGGGAAACCGGTACCATGGCGACCAGCGGTTTTTCTGGCAACGCGTCCTGATTCATCAGGTAGGTCCGCAGGGCCGTGGCACACATGGTCATGACCACGTCGTTAACCGTTGTACCGAAGGCGGTGCATACGGCACGGATGCGTTTCAGATCATAGGACTGGGCCGCAAAACGGCGGGAGCCGGTGATCTTGCCATTCAGGACGCAGCGCGGCGCGTGGAAGATGGAATCGTAGGCCGGGTCCTTGCGGGCCCGGTTAACGGTGTTCAGCAGCGCCTTGGTGACCGCCGGAACCGTGCCCAGCTGTTTACCCGATTCCCCGAGCAGATGGGCAACGTTGCGCCACATCGACGGGCCTTCATCGCCGTCACCGCTGCGGCTGCGGCGCGGCAGAGACCAGATCGGCGGCATGCCCCGCTGCTCCGGGTCCTGTGACAGCATGCGCTGGAACAGGCGCATGGCAGACACGCCATCCACCAGGGAGTGGTGTACCTTGGTGTAAACGGCGAACTGCCGGTCTTTCAGGCCTTCAATGAGGTGGAACTCCCACATGGGCCGTTCCCGGTCCATCAGGTGGCTGTGTTCGGCGGAGACAAACGACAACAACTCCCGGACCCGGCCTGGAGTGGGGAGGGCCTCAAAGCGGAAATGGTGCTCCAGGTCCAGCTGCTCGTCTTCTACCCAGACCGGTTGACCGAACCGACTGCCCAGGCGCCTGTCGAAGGGAGGTGTGACGATGGTTTCCTCCCGCAACTGGTCCGCAAGTTGGGCCACATAGTCATCCGGAGCATCCTCGGGGAACGAGAACAGCTGCAGGCCGCCAACGTGCATGGGCTGCTGGCGTTTTTCCAGCCACAGGAATACCTGGTCTACCGGGCTTAGTGCTTTCACGAAACAGATCTCGCCTTGTTGTGATTATTGTCTGGGAGTCAGTGTTGCAGCATTTCTGGTTTGGGGGAAGTTTCGGGTTCGTGCTGAACAGGCCTGTTTTGTTGGTCTTGGGGGGAGTCGCCGCTTCGGGGGGTGGGGTTATTTTTTCTTTGGGAAAAAGAACTCGCTTCGCTCAGACACCTTTTTCCTGGCAGAAAAAATAACCCCACCCCCCAAATCGGCTTTTCGCACCATGGTGCGGCCTGCCGGGGAACTGACTCATAGTCTATGCTACGGCTGATTCTTTGTTGGACGTCGGGATTTCGATTCGGACGTTGTTGCCGTCCAACAAGACCGGGTACGTTTTCACGGCTACCTCTTCGTCCTCCAGGCAGTGGCCGGTCTGCAGGTTGAAGTGTTGCTTGTACAGCGGAGACGCCACCACCGGCTGCCCTTTCAGATCCCCGGTAATCCCCCGCGCCAGCACGTTCTTACCGGTAAACGGATCGGTATGACTGATCGCAAACAACGCCGGCAACCGATGCGGCAGATAAAACACCGCCACCGGCCCGTCTTCCGTCCAGACCGCAACGCCGGACTCGGGCACAAGGTCATCAACGGTACAAACAACGTCCCAGGAAGTGCGTGCTTTCATAACGTTCTCCAATTTCGTTTCAGGTGTATCCATGGCGCCAACTCGTGACGGGATAAGTATTTAAACAGCGACAACTGGTGTCCAGATGAGCGTGGGGGTCGGTATTTTTTCCCGCCAGGAAAAAGGTGTCCGAGCGCAGCGAGTTCTTTTTCCCAAGGGAAAAAATACCGACCCCCGCGCTCCACCCCAAGCCACCAGTCCTAAGCAGGCTCCCCCTCAAGCAGAGGCCGACGCTGATCACGTTCGGTAGTCCACTCCTGAACCGGATCCTTCTTCTCAGGAGCATTCACAAACTCCCGGAACCGCTTCCGCTTCTCAGGATCCTCAACCGCCGTCTTCCACTCGCACTGATAGGTATCCACCAGATCCGCCATGTGCTGCTCCAGCTCCTGACCAATACCCAGGCTGTCCTCCAGGACCACCTGCTTCAGATAGTCCAGGCCACCTTCCAGGTTCTCCATCCACACACTGGTGCGTTGCAGACGGTCCGCGGTGCGTACGTAGAACATCAACACCCGGTCGATAGCGCTGATCAGTTCCTCGTCGGACAAATCCGTGGCGAACAAATCCGCGTGGCGCGGACGCATGCCGCCGTTGCCGCATACGTACAGGTTCCAGCCGTTCTCGGTGGCGATCACGCCGATGTCCTTACTCTGGGCTTCCGCACATTCGCGGGTGCAGCCGGACACCGCCATCTTGAGCTTATGGGGGGAACGCAGGCCCTTGTAGCGGTTCTCCAGAAAGATCGCCATGCCCACGCTGTCCTGCACGCCGTAGCGGCACCAGGTGCTGCCGACGCAGGACTTCACCGTGCGCAGGGACTTGCCATAGGCGTGGCCGGTTTCGAAGCCTGCGGCGATGAGTTTTTCCCAGATTTCGGGCAGTTCGCTCAGGGTGGCGCCGAACAGGTCCACCCTTTGACCGCCCGTGATCTTGGTGTACAGGTTGTATTCCTTGGCCACTTCACCCAGCACAATCAGCTTGTCCGGGGTGATTTCGCCGCCCGGCACCCGGGGCACGATGGAGTAGGTACCGTTCTTCTGCATATTGGCCATGAAGGTATCGTTGGTGTCCTGCAGGGGCACGTGGTCGGTGGCCAGGATGTGCTCGTTCCAGCAGGTGGCAAGGATGGACGCGACGGTCGGTTTGCAGATGTCGCAGCCATGGCCCTTGCCGTGATCTCGGATCAATGTCCGGAAGGTGCGGATGCCATTGACCTTCACGATATTGAACAGGTCCTGGCGGCTATATGGGAAGTGCTCACAGATGTCCTTGCTGACTTCCACGCCACGTTTTTCCAGTTCGCTGTCCACCACGTTTTTCAGCAGCGCTGCGCAGCCGCCACAGCCGGTGCTGGCCTTGGTTTCTGCCTTAACACCGGCAAGGTCGGTACAGCCGGCATCGATCACGCCGCAGATATCACCCTTGGACACGTTGTGGCAGGAGCAGATCGAGGCGGTTTCCGGCAGGGCATCCGGGCCCAGCGCGGGAGCACCGCCCTGGCTTTCCGGCAGGATCAGGGTCTCCGGGTTCTCCGGCAGCTCAATGCCGTTCAACGCGTATTGCAGCAAGGTATCGTAGTGGCTGTTGTCGCCCACCAGGATGGCGCCCAGCAGGGTCTTGCCATCCTCGCTGATCACCATGCGGCGGTAGTGGCCGGCCTGTTCATCGTTGAATCGGATGTTGCGGGCGCCCGGCGTCTGGGCATGGGCATCGCCGATCGAACCCACATCCACACCCAGCAGCTTGAGTTTGGTGCTCATGTCGGCGCCGGTAAAGGCCGCTTCGGTGTCACCGTTCAGCACCGAGGCCAGGGTGCGGGCCATGGTGTAGCCCGGTGCCACCAGGCCAAAAATCTTTTCACTCCACAGCGCGCACTCGCCAATGGCGTGGATGTGGGGGTCGGAGGTGGTGCACTGGTCGTTGATGACAATGCCGCCCCGTTCACCCATGGCCAGTTCGCTGGAACGGGCCAGGGCATCCTGGGGGCGGATGCCGGCGGAGAATACGATCAGGTCGGTTTCCAAATGGGTATCGTCGCTGAAATTCATCCGCAGGCGGGCTTCTTCGCCTTCGACGATTTCAGTGGTGGCTTTCTCGGTGTGTACCTGCACACCCAACTCCTCAATTTTGCGTTTGAGCAGGGCACCGCCGTCGCTGTCGAGCTGCACCGGCATCAGCCGGGGTGCAAATTCCACCACGTGGGCGTCCAGGCCCAGGCTCTTGAGTGCATTCGCTGCTTCCAGACCCAGAAGGCCACCGCCCACCACTACGCCGGTTTTAACACCGTCGGCGCTGGCACGGATGCTGTCGAGGTCTTCCAGGGTGCGATACACCAGGCAGTGGGGGTGCTCGTTGCCCTTGATGGGCGGCACGAACGGATAGGAACCGGTGGCCAGCACCAGTTCGTCGTAGCCGTAATCGCCCATCGGTGTGGTAATGGTTTGATTGGCGCGGTCGATGCCGGTTACCTGTTCGCCCAGACGCAGGTCGATGTGGTTCTCGGCGTACCAGTCGGCGGTGCCCATGGCCAGGTCGGCATGGGTGGAACCACCAAAGTACTCGGACAGGTGAACCCGGTCATACGCCAGCAGTTTCTCTTCACCAAACACCTTGATGTCGAAATCGGCCGCTGCCGGGGTTTCCACCAACTGTTCCAGGAAGTGGTGGCCGACCATACCGTTGCCAATCACGATCAGGGTTTTCTTGCTCATGGTAATTCCTCTCTCTGTTCCCGGCCGCTTTACGCGGCTTCGCAGTAGTGCTTGCCAAAGGCCAGATGGGCCCGGTAAGGGCTGATGTCATCGGCCTGTTGAATGCGTTCGCTGTACCAGGGGCCGTCGCTGGTTTCACCGAAGAGCACGGCGCCTGTGAGTCTTTGGTCGCGAATCAGCAGGCGGCAGTAGCGATTGGTGTCGTAGTCCTGCCAGACCACGGATTCGGTCTCAGCGTCCGCGTCGGTCTGGCCGCAGGAAAATATCGGGATGCCGCTGATTTTCAGGCGTGTCGGGATGATGGATGGCTCAAACGTCGCCTGGCTGTTCTCGTCGCACAGCACCTGTGCCAGCACGTCCGCCTGTTGATAGCCGGGCTCCACCAGCCCGAAGGTCTGGCTGCCGACCTGGCAGCATTCGCCCAGTGCATGGATGTATTGGTCGCTGGTTTGCAGCTGCGGATTCACCCGGATGGCGCGTTCACAATTCAGCCCCGCTTCCAGAGCCAGTTCCGTGTTCGGGGTAATGCCAGCGGCGATCACCACCAGATCGGTGCTGATCAGGGTTTCGTCGTCCAGCTGCACGGCACGGACCACATTGCGACCGAGCAGGGCCACGGGAGATGTTTGCGTGCGAATGGTCAGCCCGCGTTTGGTCAGGGCCTCTTCCAGCAGGGCGCCGCCGGCCGCGTCGAGTTGCCGGTTGAGAAGATGGCCGCTACGGTGCAGTACGGTCACCGCCATACCCCGGCTGCGCAAGCCTTCAGCCGCCTCCAGACCTAGGAAACCACCACCGATGACCACCGCGCGGCGATGGCGTTGGCTGATGTTGATCAGACGGCGGGTATCCTGCAGGTCGCGGAAGCCCATCACACCGTCCAACTCCTCACCCTTCAGGCCAAGACTGGCGGAGCGGGAACCGGTGGCCAGAACCAGGCTGGTGTAGTGTTGAGTCCGCCCGCTGGCAGTGGTAACCGTGCGTTCTTCCCGGTCAATGGCGGTAACGGGATCTCCCTGATGCAAGGTGATGTTGTTGTGCTGATACCAGTCCGGTTGCTGCAATTGCAGACTGTCTTCGTTGGCATCGCCGGCCAGCAGGGCCGAAAGCTGGATGCGGTTGTAGGCAGGGCTTGCCTCGCCATTGAACACCACAATGCGTGCAAAAGGCCGATGCGGTTGAGCAACCAGTTTTTCGAGCAGACGCTGGGCCACCATGCCGTGTCCGCAGATAACGAGAGTCTGTTCTGCCTTTGCGCTCATGATCGTGGTGCCCTTCTTGTGCCCGAAACGAAAAAAGCCGGAGCATCTGATTCCCGAAGGAACTCGATGGTCCGGCGCCAATGCCAACAACAATGATCTGATGGTCCGGCCGATCCTTAGCCGGGACATTCTTCCCTGTATCTACAGTAGCGAACGCCGTGCCAAAACTATTAGTCCTTTATTTACAGTAAGTTGAAGAATTTCGCTTTGAGCTTGGCCCGAAAACTGTGCGCTCTGACAGGGCGACGTGCACCGGATGAGTGCTTCTGAAGGGCGCGAGCGTCTCCGTTTGATTTCATGCAATGCGGCGAACGGGGCTCTCAGAATGCTCGTTATCGACATCCGGTGAGCTGTCTTCCTGCGACGCCGCTTCGGCTTCAGCGGTGGGCTTATCCTGTTCATCCTCGCCTTTGCCGGGGAAGCGCTGTTTTTCATACAGGAAGGACAATACCGCCTGACGGTAGCGCACATATTCTGGGTGGTCGGCCAGGGTGACCCGATTACGGGGGCGCTCCAGCTCAATGTGCAACTCCTCCCCGATGGTGGCAGCCGGCCCGTTGGTCATCATCACAATGCGGTCCGACAGCAGCACGGCCTCGTCCACATCGTGGGTAATCATGATCACCGTGCTGTTCAGGTCCTGCTGAATTTTCATCAGCGAATCCTGCAGGTGCGCCCGGGTCAGCGCATCCAGCGCGCCAAAAGGCTCGTCCATCAACAGTACGCTGGGCTTCATCGACAGTGCCCGGGCAATCCCGACCCGTTGGGCCATACCCCCAGAGATCTCTCCGGGGCGTTTATCCAGGGCGTGGTCCATGTTGACCAGCTTGAGGTTGTGAAGAATCCATTCCTTTCGCTCAGCTCTGCTCATGGATTTGCGGAATACCTGCTGAACGGCCAGCTCAACGTTTTCATACACCGTCAGCCAGGGCATTAACGAGTGATTCTGAAACACCACTGCCCGTTCCGGCCCCGGTGTGTTCACCTCATGCCCGTCCAGCACACAGCCACCGCGGGTAGCCTGAAGCAGGCCGGCCACAATATTCAGCACAGTGGACTTACCGCAACCGGAGTGGCCAATCAGTGAAACGAATTCGCCTTTACGAATCTTCAGGTCGACGTTTTCCAGTGCTACGAATGGCCCATCTTTTGTATCAAAGGCCATCTGCACATTGGTCAATTCAAGATGCGACTTACTCATGTTCTTTCTCCTCTGGTTTCGGAGTACGAGCTGGCAGGGAGGGTGGTCCGGGGCACGCTGTGAATACGTCCCTGTACGCTCGACAAAAACATCCATGTTTTTGACGTCCCCGGACCACCCTCCCTGCCAGCTCTATGCTGAGTTCTATTCGTTCCAGGCTACTTTTTTCTGAATCAGTAGCATGATTCGATCAAGAAGGAAGCCAATAAAACCGATGGCCAGTACCGCCACCATTATTCGGCTCAGGGATTCACTGCTGCCATTCTGGAATTCGTCCCAGACAAATTTTCCGAGGCCTGGGCTCTGAGCCAGCATTTCGGCCGCTATGAGAACCATCCAGGCGATGCCCAGGGACACTCTCAGGCCGGTGAAGATCATCGGAACAGATGACGGCAACACGACCTTGCGAACGTGAGTCCAGAACGACAGTTGCAGCACTTTTGAAACGTTTAAAAGATCGGGATTTACCGCTGAAACCCCAACGCTCGTGTTAATCAGCGTTGGCCACAGGCTGCACAGGGTGACTGTGATCATCGAGGTCAGGAACGACTTCTCGAACATCGGGTCATCACTCACGTACGTAGCGGAGACCACCATCGTGACCAGCGGCAGCCAGGCCAGTGGCGATACCGGCTTGAAAATCTGGATCAGAGGATTGATGGCCGCCGAGAAGTGGCGGTTCAGACCGATAATGATGCCTAGAGGCACGGCAATGAGGGTTGCCATTACAAAGCCGGCCAACACCGTACCCAGGCTGGTAAAGATCTGGTCAATGAACGTGGGTGCGCCGGGATAGTCGCGGATTTTCACCTCCGCGTCTGGGGTCTCTGCCAGGATGCGTTCGTTGCGCTCCTCCTGCATGGTGACAAACTGCGCAGCCCGGTCCCGCTGGTTGCTGTGCTCCTGCCACAATTGCCCAGACTGCTCCAGCACATCGGCGGGGCCCGGGAAGGCCCCCAGCGATGTTTGCACCTGGGGCGCGGCCAGATGCCAGAAGCCGAGGAACAGCGCGATACCGATAGCTGGCAGCAGCAACTGGCGGAAGGTTTCGGCCAGGTTCTGGCCGGACAGCTTTTCCGTCAACGCACGGAGCCAGCGTTGGCCTGATGATAACGAGTCGGTCTGGCTGAGCGTGGTCATGTGATGTCTCCTGACACTCAAGTCTTAAGGGGTTTGCGAGCCTTTCAGGCCAATCTCAAAGCTGTCGATGTAGGCGTTCGGTTCCCTCGGAGTGAAGGCCACGCCGTCGATCAGCTCGCCCTGGTGCGGGCGCGCAAAGTTTTCCGCATCCAGGTCCGGGAAATCCTCTGCCTTGAGTGTGCCGTCCTCGATCAGGGTTCGGGCCGCTTCCTTGTAGATATCCGCGCGATAGACCTTGGCTGCGGTTTCCATATACCAGTCGTCGGACTTCGGCTCGGCAATCTGCCCCCAGCGGCGCATCTGGCTCAGATACCAGATGGCATCGGAGGGATAGGGGTAGGTGGCGTAGTAGCGAAAGAACACGTTGAAGTCCGGCACCTTGCGGACATCGCCTTTTTCGTACTCGAAGGTGCCGGTCATGGAATTAGCGATCACTTCCTCGTCGGCGCCCACGTAGCTTGAGCGGGACAGGATTTTCACCGCTTCTTCACGGTTGGCGTTGTCATTTTCATCCAGCCAGTGGGCGGCGCGGATCAGTGCGCGAAGCAGCCTGAGATGGGTGTTGGGATACTGTTCTGCCCAGGCTTCAGTAACACCGAATACTTTCTCAGGGTTGTTGGGCCAGATTTCGTAGTCGGTGATGACCGGCACGCCGATGCCTTTGAACACTGCTTGCTGGTTCCAGGGCTCACCCACGCAATAGCCCTGAATGGTGCCGGCTTCCATGGTGGCCGGCATTTGCGGTGGCGGCGTGACCGACAGGTGAACGTCGGCGTCTATGTTGCCGCTGGTGTCACCACGCTGGGGAGCGTAATAGCCCGGGTTCAGGCCGCCTGCAGCGAGCCAGTAACGAAGCTCGTAGTTGTGGGTGGACACAGGGAAAACCATGCCCATGCGAAAACGCTCGCCCTTGTCACGGTATTGGTCGATGACCGGTTTCAGAGCAGTGGCGCTGATGGGATGAGCGGGATTGCCGTCGCTGCCGTCTTCAATGTGTGGGCGCATTTGCTCCCATACGTCGTTCGATACGGTAATGCCGTTGCCGTTCAGGTCCATGCTGAACGCGGTGATGATGTCCGCCTGGGTGCCGTAACCAATGGTCGCACCAAGTGGCTGGCCTGCCAGCATGTGGGCGCCATCAAGGGTGCCGGTCACCACGCCGTCGAGCAGGACTTTCCAGTTGGCCTGGGCTTCGAGTTCCACGAACAGGCCTTCATCCAGGAAAAATCCCTGTTCCCAGGCAATGGCCAGTGGCGCCATGTCCGTCAGTTTGATGAAGCCGAGCTTCAGGTCTGGCTTTTCGGCCGGGCCGATGTCGGCGTGTGCTGAGCCCGCCGCCGTCAAGATCAAGAATGTCGCTGCCAGTGTTCTCAGTTGCATGGTGCTCTCCCGGAGTATTATTCAGACAAAAAAAAGGTTCAT
>NZ_DFMB01000063.1:89187-175758 GCF_002375325.1 Marinobacter sp. UBA3604 | reverse complement strand
GAGATACACCGCATTGCGTCCGACAAAGCCTGCTGGGTGGAGACACTGATCACGGACCCGGCCACCGGGCAAGCATGGGATTGAGCCGGTCATGAGTGCTATTCAGGAAACAGCCTACCCACGGTTTCGGACGGATATCCCGCAACAGGAACTTGATGCAGTGTACACGCCGACGGCCGTCGAACAGCGCTGGGCTCGTCGGCGCACCCGGCAGATCCAGGAGCGCTTCTTTCTATTACTGCATCTGAAGGCGTATCAGAAACAGGGTTTCTTCTCCTCGTCGGTCGATTTGCCGGGCGATTTGCGTCGTCACATTGCGCAGTGCCTTGGTCTCGACAAGCAACCGACCAAAGCCCAACGACAACAGTATGATCGGTCTGCCACCCGTAAACGCCATATCCCTTGGATTCGGACCTATGTGGGCAGCCGGACGCTGGACGAGGCGGCTCATGCTTGGCTATCGAGCCAAGCAACGAAAGCCGCCGAGTCCCGCGAGGTGCTGGCCGATATCATCAATATCCTTCTGGAGGAATTAGTGCGTCACCGTTTCGAGATTCCCGGCTTTACGGTGTTATTGAGGCTCGCCAAGGATGCCCGGGCCACCGTCAATGACCGCTGTTACCGGTCCATCGTCAGCGAACTCAACGACGAAACAAAGGCACTGGTCAATGACTTGCTGGTATCGCCACCGGGAATCGAGATCAGCGGTTGGCAACGACTGAAGCGAGAAATCCGCAAGCCGACCAATAAAGAAATCCGGTCCTACCTGCAACACCTCAAGTGGCTGAAGGATATCGTCGAGCAATTGCCGGGTGTCAAATCAATTCCCGTGACCAAGCGGCGACAGTTCGCCCACGAAGCACGAGCGCTGGATGTGGCCAAAATGGCTCGAATCCCTGCGCGTAAACGCTATGCCCTGGCGGTGGTCCTGATCCGGCAACAGTATGCCCAGGCGCTGGATGATACCGCCGAGCTTCTGATCAAGCTGATGAGGCAACTGGAAACCACCGCCCAGCAAAATCTCCTGACCTATCAAATGGAGCAGGCCCAGCGTACCGATCGACTGGTGTCCTGCTTTAAAGACGTGTTGACTGCCATGGAGGCCGAGCCAAACCCGTGGCAATCGCTTCAGGCCGTTATCGGAGACAAGCGCCAGGAGTGGCTGGACGAATGCGAGGAGCATCTGGCCTACGCGGGCAATAACTACCTGCCTTTCATGTTGCGACCGTTTCGAACCAAACGCAGCCTGCTGTACAACTGCCTGGAAATACTCACGTTTCAAAGCACCTCCAGCGACTTACTGTCGATTCAACTGATCGAGTTACTCCGGAAGACCCGTTCATTGAAAGCCGAGACGCTGGATTTGCGGGTCCATGCGCCGGATCTGGTCGAAAGCATCCAGCAGACCAAGTGGACGCTCGAAAAGTGGCGCCGTCTGATTTTCATCCGGCCGGACAGTCTGACGGTTCACCGTAAATATTTTGAATTGGCCGTTTTGAATCTCGTAAAACAGGAACTGAAGTCGGCGGATCTGGCGGTCGTTCACGGAGATCGTTTCGACGACCATCGCGATCAACTGGTGAGCTGGTCGGATTACGAGCAGGAAATCGACCAGTACGGGCTGGAAGTGGAGCTTCCCATCGAACCGAAGGCTCTCAGTCGCCATCTCAAGGATCAATTGACTCAATTCAGCCGCTCGGTGGACGCCGCCTTCCCGGACAACACACACGCCGTGATCGAAGACGGTCGCATAGTCATCAAACGCAGTCAGAAGCAGGGGCTGCCAACAAACTGGCAGGCCCTCGATGACGACATCACACGGCGGCTTGGCACCCGCAGCATCGTCGACGTTCTGGTCGATGCGGAGCGCTGGCTTGGGTTACATCGGGAATTCGGGCCACTGTCAGGCTATGAGGGGCGCGTGGAAAACCCCCGGTTGCGGTTCATCGCTACGCTTTTCTGCTACGGCTGCAATCTGGGACCCTCCCAGACCGCCGACTCCATCAAGCAACTGAACCGTCGCCAGATAGCCTGGCTCAACCTTAACCACGTCACTGAAGACAGGCTAGACCGCGCAATCGTCAAGGTCATCAACGCGTACAAGAAATACGAACTGCCCGGATACTGGGGTACGGGTCGGCGGGCAGCCGCCGATGGCACCAAATGGAATCTTTACGAGCAAAATCTGCTCAGCGAATACCACATCCGCTATGGCGGCTACGGCGGCATCGGTTACTACCACGTCTCGGACACCTATATCGCGCTGTTCAGTCATTTCATCCCCTGTGGGGTTCACGAGGCGGTGTACATCCTTGACGGACTGCTTGAGAACCGGAGCGATATCCAGCCGGATACCTTGCACGGTGATACGCAGGCCCAGAGCTATCCCGTTTTCGGGCTGGCGTACCTACTGGGGATCAAGCTGATGCCGCGTATCCGGAATATCAAGGATCTGAACTTCTACCGGCCCGACAGGCGGTTCCGTTACGCGCATATCGAAGAGCTGTTCAACGGTCATATAGACTGGGCGCGGATTGAACGACACCTCCCGGATATGTTGCGTGTGGCCGTGTCCATCAAGCTTGGTAAAATTACGGCATCAACGATCCTGAGGCGGCTGGGAACCTACAGCCGCAAGAACAAACTGTATTTCGCCTTCCGGGAGCTGGGTAAGGTCGTGCGGACCGGTTTCCTGTTGAACTACATCGACGATGTGGAATTACGTCAGACCATTCACGCCGCAACCAACAAGAACGAGCAGTTTAACGGGTTTGCAAAATGGAGTTTTTTTGGTGGCGAGGGCATCATTGCGGCCAACCTCCGGCACGAACAGCAAAAGGTGGTGAAGTACAACCACCTGGTGGCGAATATGCTTATCTTACACAACGTCGAAGCCCTCAGCCGGGTGTTACGCGATATGGCAGCGGAAGGGATCGCCATCACCGAAGATGTCCTGAAAGCGCTATCGCCGTACCGAACCCGTCATATCAATCGTTTTGGAGATTACACATTGAACTTTAGACGTCCGGTAGGGCAGCAGTTGTTTGATTTGAAACTTGCTGAGCTTACCCCTCAAGGGACGGCCGGTGATCAGGTTAACCCCAAACATGAGCCGAAAAATACGGGCTAAACTACAACTAATTCATTTGGTTAGGGGTGTTTTTAGACTATTTTTCACGTTTGTCTGCCAACCCTCAGGCAGACAAGAAGTTTGCCGACGACGCCTTTGATTTCAATATCGACGAGTTTCTCAACCGGCATGATCAGTTAAAGCAGCAACAAACCCAACTCACAGGAATCGAGAAGGAGCGCCCTCGCTTCGAAAAGTTGTACCGTGATTACCAGTCCTACCAGACGCTTCTTCGCAGTCAGCACGATTTCGCCGCTTTCCGGGATGGCGTCAGTAATGCCCTGCAGGACATTGGCTCACGACGCAAAACCACAGTCGAGGCTTTCAATGAACAGAATGAGACGCTGCGCCATGTTGTGCAGACGCTGAAAGGACTGGAGCAGGAAGACCATGGCCTGAAGAAGATAATAAAGTCCGCAGACCAACGAATTAAAAGGGCAGACCAAAACCAGAAAGATGGTGATTTGCTGGTGTCCCATTACGGGGAGATGACCCTTCAGGAAATTGAGGACATCCAGAAAGAGGAACTCGATAGTAAGAAAGGGCATCTGGCTGCCCTCAAGAGTGCCGCCCAGGCGGAAATCCGGCTGGAGCAGATCCAGAAAAAGAAGCTAGAACTCGAGCGCAAGCTGGAATCCCTGAAGGATCGGGAAAGCAAGCAACATTGGCAGTTGCAGAACCAGTTGGATGAAGCCGCCGCGGCACCGCTGCGGGCCGTGGATCCTCGATTGGTGATGGCCAGCCCGGGCCAGGATCTGGACGCCGATAGCAAAGCGGCCATCGAAGCTTTCGCCCGGCTGTTTGTGCCCACGGGTAAAGGCTTCGACTGGTTCGACGCCGAATACTTGGCCCAGCCGGCCCGGCAGACTGACTTTGCAGAGCAGCGCCGGCATATCGAAGGCGAGCTTCATGGCCTGGAAAGGGAGCGGGCGGAGCTGGCAGACACAGCCAACCAGGAACATGACCGGCCGCGGTTGATCGAGCGCACCGAGAAAGAGATTCGCGCCATCGAGAAAGATCTGGAAACGCTCCAGCGTTACCCCGCTGCCACGACCACCCTGCGGGATGCCACTGAGGAAAAGCAGGCGGCGGAGGAACAGCTGGCCAAGCTGGAAGAACAGGCACGGTTGGAGCAGGAGAAGCAGGACGCGGTTCAGCAGAAGGCCGCCAAAGCCAGGGCCGAAAAAGAGCGTATCGAGGAGCGGGAACGGGAACTGGCGGGCCTGAGCCGCAGCGTCGGAACCGTGGAGCACCGATTCCCGCATCTGAAAACCGTGGAAGCGGAACAGCCGTTGGACATTGAACAGGTGTCCGTCGCGGCGTTTGACGATCTGCAAACCCAGTTGGACGACCTGGAAGAGCGCCGCCGCAGTATTCTCGACCACCTTCGCCAGTTCGTGTATCTCGACATTCACGAAGATACCGAAGGCGAATTGCAGAAAGACAGCCCGGCGTCATCCGTTATTCGCGAAACGTTCAAAAGCTTGTCGGATCTGTTTGCCGGCATGGCCGAGCGCTGGAATGTGCTGGAGCAGCAGGTTGGTATCCACAATGAAACCGTGGCGAGCTATCGGCAGGCCCTGAAATCCAACCACGAACACATCGCCCGTTTCGAAGCGCAGCTGAACCGCGAGCTGGAGGGCGTGCGCATCAACGATCTGGTGGAAATCCGCGTGGATATCCACACCGATCCGAAATTCCGCAATCTGGTGGAAGAAGCCAACAACATCGACCCTTATGGCAACCAGCTGCAGTCGGATGCGTTCTATGATCGTTTACGGGTGTTCGTGGCGGACTTTTTCGGGGAGGGCGGTAGCAAGCGCCTGACCATGGACAAGGTGATCACCGGCATTTCCTACCGCACTCGTAAGGAAAACGCCGCGAGCCTGGACAAGAAAGGCCAGTCCACCTCCACCACGGCGTTGATCAATCTGGAACTGGTGTACCGGCTGCTGAAACGGGTGTTGTACCCGGGCGTGCAGCTGTCGTTCCCCATGGTGCTGGACGAGCTTGCCAGCGTGGACATCAGCCAGATGCCCTCGCTGCTGGAACGGTTGCGCAAGCAGGGCTTCAATCTGTTCTCCGCCGCCACTCACAGTGCCAGCGCGGAAGTGATTTACCTGATCGGCCGGCACCTGGAAGTAGGGCAGATGCGCACGGCACGGCCTTACAGCCCACAACGCACCCTGGTTTTCTGGGGTGGGGCTGAGGGATTTACCAACGGCGAATCCCTGAGCCAATGGGCCGATCAGACCCAGAACAGCCTGCTGGAGCCGGCGGATGAGTAAACGCTTCAGCACCCTGGATACCACCCGGCTGTTGTTCGAGCACCCGAAGATTCTGTTCCGGATGATTGAGCGGATGGACCGTAACGAATCCCGGTATATTCGCGAGAGTGATCTGGTGGCCGAGGTGATGGACTATACCCGCACCCTTGGCAATGCGGACCGGGATCGGGTGCGGCTGGCTTTGAACACCGACAACCTGTTCCGCAGCGGCCTGGTGATCGACATCATCAAGGCCGAAGGTGAACGTCGCTTGGTGTTCCAGGATGCCCTGATCAATCTGATGCGGGCCTGTAATGCGTCGCTGTATCAGGAACTGACCGATGCTCGCCTGCGCGGCCATCTGGTGACCCTGCGGGATGTGCGCAATCGGCTGGAAACCAGCAGCTTCAGCGATGCGGACCCGGACTATACCGAATTGAGAGATGACTTGAACGAACGGGTCAGTCAGCTCATCGGCCTGCTGCGCCAGAACGTCCTGCGCATGCAGACCATCAGTGCCCAGCTGGCGGACCTGTCCGGCGACGCCAGCCGCGCGCCTGAGAAATACCTGGAGTTCCGCCAGAACCTGTTTGAGCAGATCGTTACCCTGTACGAGCGCCACATCAAGCCGACCCTGGTGTTTCTGAACCCGGACACCCGACTGCCGGACGGCAGCAACCTGTTCGAGACTCTGGAAGCGATGGTCCGGCTGCTGGAAAGCCACGGCGACCACAGCCTGGCAGACCAGTTGTTCCGTTCCTCGATCAGCCTCAACGCTTTGTACAAACCCATTCAGGCGGTGGCCCAGGAAGTGGAGCACTTCCTCCGGAAGACTCGCCAGGGCATGGTCCAGTACAACGCCATGGAGCATTTCTTTGGAAAACTGCAGGAGTTGAAGAGCGAAACCGAGACCCTCAGTCTCAAACGAAAATGGCTGGAAGGCGGAGACTTTGCCCGCAGCACCGGCTTCCTGGTGGGGCTGCGAGCCCAGCAGCGCCCAAAACACTATGCCTTCGGGAGTTCTTCGAGCTACTATCAGTTGCTGTTTAGCGAACTGGATTTGCGTTTGGACGATCTTCGACGAAAAGCCGAGGCGCCGGTCCTTCAGGAAGTCGATGGCAGCGGCCGCCACACCCGCATTGACCTTCAGCGTATCAACCAGCTCTATCAATGGCTGGAAACGCTGGAACTGCGGCCCACCACTGATCTGGTGCGGGAGCTGCACGGTCGCCTGGATGGCTTTATCCCCGGATACCGTTTTCCGGACTTGCTGGCGGCCCTGAATCGGTTGGTGAACTCACCACCAGAGGGCATGCAGGTGGTCACCACCAACCGCTTTAGAACCCTGGAACATTCACCCGATAGCGAACAGTTTGTCTACCGCAACCGCCGCCTGGAGCAACACCATGTCTGAATTTGATCAGATCCTGCCCGCCCACAGCGCTGCCATCTACCGGGAGTTCCAGGCTGGACGGGTTATTGTGCGTGATGCTTGGGACAGCAATCGTTCCGAGCTACGGTCCAATCCGCTTTATAACCTGCTCTATAACCACATGTCCCACTTTCGGACTTTCTATGAGCATCTCGGTAGTGAGTTGGTGTTCAACGAAACCGGAGCATTTTTCTTCCTTAAGGAAACCAGCGACGACGAAAGCGAGGAGCATGATGAAAACGCCTTTCGTGTGCAGGTGATATTGCTGATTATTGGCCGCTATTTCGCCCGCAGCGGCCGGGACGTTGAATACCTTGGCCGGCCCGATGCCGGTTTGAATGAGCAGGACCTGGCGGCTCTGGCGGGCGATGAGGAGTATCAGGAGATTATCAGGGCGACACGTTTTGAGAAAGGGGTGCCGGAAGCCCTGGATTATCTGGATAAACGCAATCTGCTGTTTCGCTCCGGTGCCGGCCGCTGCTTCCTGAGTTCGGCCGGCCTTTATTTCCTGCAGGAGTTGGTTCGGGAGTATGAGCAAGCGTAGACGCAGAACTACGGTATCAAGACTTGCTATGCATCCTCCCTGACTTTACCTCTTCGTAGTTTGAATATCGCCTTCAAAAATCTTTTTTACTTGAATAAATCGAGCGCTCGTTCTATTTTTGTTGGCGGAGGTCGCGATATGAATAATTCCAATCAAACGAATTCAGACAACGCAAATGGGTCTCTGCGGCTAGACGGCAAGACTGCTCTGGTAACGGGTGCTGCTGGCGGCTTGGGTCAGAGCTTTACTCGTTGTCTCGTTGAAGCTGGTGCCAGCGTCATTGTCAGTGGCCGTCGCCGAGAGCCGCTTGAGTCCCTCAAGGCCGAATTCCCGGAACATGCTGATCGTATCCACGTAGTCACTATGGATGTCACCAACGAGTCCAGTGTCGCTGAAGCCTTCAATACCATGGCTGATGAGATCGCTATCCCGGACGTCGTCGTTTCCAATGCCGGTGTGGCAACGAGCAAGAAGGCTCTGGACCTTAACGGTCAGGATTGGGACCGGGTTATCGACACAAACCTCAAGGGATGCTGGCTGGTTGGCAACGAAGCCGCCCGTCGTCTATCAGCAATTAATCGGGGCGGGAGCATCATCATGATTTCTTCCATCCTTGGTCATCGCGTGGCCGGTAACGTAGCTCCTTATGCCGCCGCCAAGGCTGGTGTCGAACAACTGACTCGTGCCCTTGCGCTGGAATGGGCCCGATATGGAATCCGCGTTAATGCACTGGCGCCGGGATACATAGAAACCGATCTGAACCGCGATTTCTTTGCCAGTGAACCCGGCCAGAAAATGATCCGCCGTATTCCTCAGCGTCGATTGGGGCAGGCTGATGACTTGAGTGGTCCGTTGTTGCTTCTGGCTTCAGGACTTTCCGACTATATGACCGGCAGCACCCTTGTGGTGGATGGCGGCCATCTTCAATCCTCGTTGTAAGGAGTGGGCTGTGGATTTCAATTTGGACCCCATGAACGAGTCGTACCGAAAACGCATCCGGGATTTTGTTGAACAGGAGCTGTTGCCGCTGGAGCAGAACCCGGAAGCCTACGATGAGCACGAGAACATTGCGACGGACTATCTTGAGCAGATGCGTGCAAAAGCAAAGCAGCAAGGCCTGTGGTGCTTGCAGCTTCCCGAGCGCCTGGGCGGCCAGGCGCTCGATATCTCGGGTATGGCTGCCTGTTACGAGGAAATGAACCGTTCGATTTTCGGGCCGGTGGTGTTCAATTCCGCGGCACCGGACGACGGCAACATGACCGTGCTTGCGAAAGTCGGGACAGAGGCCCAACAGGAGCGTTGGCTCAAACCCATCGTTGAGGGCAGGGTGCGTTCGTCTTTCGTCATGACCGAGCCACCTCCCGGTTGTGGCTCGGACCCCGGCATGATGCAGACTACCGCGACGCGCAAGGGCGATCGTTGGGTGATTCATGGCCACAAGCACTTCATCACCGGAGCAGCAGAAGCCTCCCATTTCATTCTGATTGCGCGCACCTCCGAAGATACTCGCAAAGGCCTGAGCGCGTTCCTGTTTCACAAAGACGATCCGGGCTGGGAGATCATCCGGCGTATTCCAATCATGGGGCCGGAAGAACACGGCGGCCACTGCGAGCTTCGCTTTGATGGCCTGGAAATCCCGGACGAAAATCGACTGATGGAGGTGGGTGACGGTCTCAAGGTGACCCAGATTCGACTGGGCACGGCCCGCCTTACCCACTGCATGCGCTGGCTGGGCCTCGCGAGACGCTCCCTGGAGATTGCCACTGACTATGTGGATAACCGGGAATCCTTTGGTCAGCCCCTGGCGCAACGCGAAGGTGTGCAATGGCTGCTTGGTGAGGCAGCAATGGAGATTCAGATCGGCCGATTACTGACGATGCACGCTGCCTGGAAACTGGACCAGGGTGACTTTGCCCGAAAGGAGGTTTCCATGGCCAAAGTGTCGGTGGCAGATACCTTGCACAAGGCGGTAGACACGGCAATCCAGCTCTGCGGCGCCAGGGGGTACTCCAAGGATACCCCGCTGGAGTGGATCTATCGCTATGCCCGCCAGGCAAGGTTGGTAGATGGCGCATCGGAAGTGCACAAAATGGTGTTCTCGAGAACACTCCTGGCTGAGCGTACAGACTTCTGGCACTGGGGAGTCGAAGCCTGATGTCTGCACTTGAGGATACCTTTGCCACTTTTATAACGCGGCAGACTAGAGCCTCCGACGCAACGGTCGTCTCTTTCGACAAGCTTTCCGGAGGGGCGATCCAGGATAACTTCGGGCTAACGCTGGATTTGGAGGGCGGTAACCGTCCTGGGCGGCACGAATTTGTGGTGCGACAGGACGCACCGTCCGGGGTGGCCGAGAGCTTGACCAGGCCGCAGGAATTTCGGGTGTTGCAGGCCGCTTTCGGTGCCGGGGTAACGGCGCCTGAACCTCTCTGGCTGTGCGAGGATCCTGTGGTCACCGGGCAGGTGTTTTATGTCATGGCTCGGGCTGCCGGGAGTGCGTCACCACGCAAGCTGGTCAAGTCGGAGTTTACTGACGAGCAGCGCCGCGCTCTTGTTCGAACGTTTGGCGCAGAGCTTGCCAGGCTTCACAGCGTCAGGCCGCCGGACGATTCGTTGGACTTTCTGTCCATGCCTAACCCGGACAATCCGGCCCTTAGTCGGGTCGCCCTTTACCGCCGCTATCTGGAAGAGATTGGTGAGCCACACCCGGTGCTGGAATGGGCACTGAACTGGCTTGAGGATAACGCGCCGGAACCAGGTCCCACCGTTCTATGCCACTGCGATTTCCGAACCGGCAATTACATGATAGATGGCGACAGACTGACGGCCATTCTGGATTGGGAATTTGCCGCCTGGAGCGACCCTTGCGAGGATCTGGGGTGGCTCTGCAGTCGCAGTTGGCGTTTCGGTGCTGATGAACGGGAAGTGGGCGGAATTGGAGATAAACAGGATCTTCTGGACGGCTACCGGGAGGTAACCGGAGTCAGCATTAGTCCAGCAAGGGTCAACTACTGGGAGGTCATGGCGCTGGTGCGCTGGGCTGCCATTGCCCTGCAACAGGCGCGTCGTCATATGTCGGGTGAGCAGCGCTCGCTTGAGTTGGCGTTGACCGGCCGCATGGTGGCTCAGATGGAATATGACCTGCTGAACCAGATTCAGGAACTGGAGGATGGCAATGATCAATCGACCTGAGACCCGTGACCTGCTAGCCGAGGCTCGCCAGGTGTTGCTGGATTCTCTGGCTCCCGAGCTTGGTGGAGAGCGCAAATACGAGGCATTGATGATCGCCAATGCAATGGGCATGGCCATCCGCGAACAGGAACAGCGAGAGGCGGGAGAGCCTGAATCAACCGACGTCATGCTCTCCCGTTTTCTGGCCGGGCACGCGCTGCCAGAAGAATCGGGGCAGGGTGAACAGACCCTGGCCAGGGCGCTTCGTGAACGCGTTGTCGACGGCAGCGACCGTGAGTTGCGGGCGGTCCTCCGCGCAATGACGGAGACTCGACTAAAAGTAAACAATCCGGGCTACCTGAAATAACCCGAACAATCCCGGATGGTGTGATTTGGGTGTGACATAGGTGCGACATGAACAAGTACAAGAACCTGAACAAGACCACCGCAAACTATTCGCCACTTACCCCGCTCACGCTGCTGCAGCGGTCCGCTCGGGTGTACCCGGACAAGCTGGCGGTGATTGATGATGACATGAACCTGTCCTACCGGGAGCTTTACGCCCGCTGCCGCCAGATGGCCAGTGCCCTGAGTCGACGCGGTATCGAGACAGGCGACACGGTAGCAATCCTGTGTCCGAACTCCCACGAAATGCTTGAGGCCCATTACTCCGTGCCTATGTCGGGTGCGGTACTGAACGCCATCAACATCCGCCTCGATGCTGGAGCCCTGTCTTTTATCCTGGCCCATGGTGAGGCACGGGTTCTGTTCTACGACACCCAGTGGGAAGAGCAGATCCGGGCCGCCGTAGCCGAGCTTGAGGTTAATCCCTTGTTGGTTGGCATCGATAGCAAGGCAGGGAAGAGCCAGGGTCTGGCGGATGTTGATTACGAAACCTTGCTGCAGGAAGGCGATGCGGAAGCTGGCTGGCAGCATGCCGCAGACGAGTGGGATGCCATTTCCCTGAATTACACCTCTGGAACCACCGGCAATCCCAAAGGCGTGGTTTACCACCATCGCGGCGCCTACCTGGCGGCCATGACCAACGCCATGGCTTTCGACATGACGGCCGAGACCGTCTACCTGTGGACCCTGCCAATGTTCCACTGCAATGGCTGGGCTTATACCTGGGCAATCACCGCCGTTGGCGGCACTCATGTGTGTCTTCGGGAGGTGGACAGTCAGGAGATCTACCGCCGAATCGAAGACTACGGTGTCACCCACATGTGCGGAGCGCCGGTGGTGATGAACCTGCTGATACAGGACCTGGGGCGCGCGAGCCTGACACTTTCCCGGCCGGCCCAATTTGCCCTGGGCGGCGCAGCGCCTCCCAGTAGTGTGATTCGCAAGGCAGAAGAAATCGGCTTCCAGATCACCCACCTGTATGGCCTGACCGAAACGTTTGGCCCCTCGACGCTCTGTGTGCCCCAGCCGGAATGGCAGCAATTGCCGCTGGAAGAACGGGCGTTAAAAATGTCCCGCCAGGGTGTTTCCACGCACGGGCTGGATGAAGTTGCGGTGCTGGATATGGTCAGCGGGGAGGCGGTGCCTGCAGACGGAAAAGCCATGGGCGAGATCTGTATTCGTGGCAACACGGTGATGAAGGGCTACCTGAAAAATGAGGAAGCCACCGAAAAGGCCTTCAGCGACGGCTGGTTCCACACCGGTGACCTGGCCGTCATGCATCCGGATCATTATGTCGAAATCCGGGACCGGGCCAAGGATGTGATTATCTCCGGCGGCGAAAACATCTCCAGCCTGGAAGTGGAGGAAGTGCTATACCGGCACCCGAAAGTGTCTGAGGCGGCAGTGGTGGCCATGGCCGACGAAAAATGGGGCGAGGTTCCATGCGCCTTTATTAATCCGATCGATGATGGTGAGGAACTCACGCCCGAGGAAATTATAGCCTTTTGTCGGGAGCAAATGGCGCACTTCAAGGCGCCGCGGAAGGTGGTGTTGGGTGAGTTGCCCAAGACTGCCACGGGCAAGATCCGCAAAAACATTCTAAGGGACACGTTGTCCTGATGACTACGCTGGCCATGGTCAGCAGGAGGTTGCGATAACGCGAACGACGAACTTATGACAATGAAATCGTGGCTTGATTTAACAGGCCAGAAAGTTCCAGTGACAAAAAAGACAAGAACACAGGAGCATTACCATGAAAACATCAAGCATCAAGAAACTGCTGGTTGCGATGACCGCAACCGCTACGTTGGGTACCGCCGGTACCAGTTATGCTGAGGAGCCCATCCGGCTCGGGGGCCTCTACATCCTCTCTGGCAGTGCTGCCACCTATGGTGAGTTTGCCCAGAAGGGCATCAACCTGGCAGTGGATGAAATCAACAGCTCCGGCGGCATTCTGGGTCGTCAGGTCGAAATGGTCTATGAGGACACCCAGGGGAAGGCTTCAGTAGCCATCCAGGCCGCTCGCAAACTGGTCTACTCGGAGGGTGTGGACGCCCTTGTGGGCCTGGACAGCTCTGGTGTGGCCCAGGGTATGGTTCCGACCATGCCGGAGTTACAGAAACCCCTGATCATTACCCACGCTGCCACGCCGGATGTCACCGGCAAGTTGTGTAATTCGTTCACCTACCGTATCAGTGTCAACGTGGCCCAGAATATGAAGGCCGCCGCGCTGGTGGCTGCAGAAACCGATGCCACCAACTGGACCACCATCGGTCCGGACTATGCCTTCGGCCATCAGTCCTGGGAATTCTTCGGAAACTACCTCAAAGAGATCAATCCGGACGTCAACCTGATGTCGGAGACCAACTTCCCGCGCTTCGGCGCCGAGGATTTCACCCCGTTCATTGACAGGGTCATGGACTCTGACGCCGAGGGCGTTCTGATCTCTGTCTGGGGCGGTGACCTGGTCAACTTTGTCCGCCAGGCAAACACCCGCGGGTTCTTCGAAGAGGACCTGGAGGTGATGTTTACCGTGGGCGCCGCGACCGAAGTACTGACCGCACTGGGCGAGGAAATGCCTGAGGGAGTGCACCTGTCTACACGTTACTGGTACGAGGCCTACGACAACGACATTAATGACCGCTTCGTGAAAGCCTACCTTGATGCCTACGGCAACCCTCCCAGCTATAACGCTGAGGGTGCGTATGCCGCCATCTACGCCTACAAGCAGGCGATGGAAGCGGCCGGCAGCACCGAGGGGCCGGCTGTGGCCAAGGCGCTCAGTGGCATGAGCATGGACGCCCCGAACGGTACGGTGACGTTCCGCAAAGGCGATAACCAGGCCATGGTCAGCCCGAACTGGGGTGTTTCCGGCTCCATGCATCCAGAGCATGGCATTCGCACGCTGAACAACCTGCAGATTTTTGACGGCGAAAAAGTAGCCCGCACCGTAGAAGAGACCGGTTGCAAGCTTTGATCTGACGATTGTTCTTTTGCTTGCCGTGGCGCCCTCAGGGGCGCCACGAATCCGGCCCTAACGTAATGAGGTAATACATGTCTGGCATCGGAGCGGCGTTGCTGAATAGTCTCGATATAGGGTTGCTGCTGTTCATTATCGCAGTGGGCCTTAATATCGTGTTCGGTGTGCTGAACATCATCAACTTTGCCCACGGGGCACTTTACATGCTGGGGGCCTATCTGGCCTTCACACTGATCAATATAGCGGGTATGCCCTTCTGGGCGGCCCTGATCCTGG
The DNA here is from genome assembly GCF_002375325.1 of Marinobacter sp. UBA3604. NCBI lineage: Bacteria > Pseudomonadati > Pseudomonadota > Gammaproteobacteria > Pseudomonadales > Marinobacteraceae > Marinobacter > Marinobacter sp. UBA3604. Next base: position 161,553 of record NZ_DFMB01000063.1, on the reverse strand, counting down.
CGCCCATTGGCGTCGCTATTCTGGCCGTCATCATCGACCGGTTGCTGTTGCGCTTTATCTATTCCCGTGACGTAGCAGACAGCCTGCTTCTGACATTCGCTATCCTGCTGATCATTAACGAGAGTGTGAGGATGATCTGGGGGAGTGGCATCCATGTGGTCCAGCCGCCGGATCTGCTGTCAGGTTCGGTGCGGCTGTTAGGCAGTTCGGTTGCCACCTACAGCCTGTTCGTGATCGTCATCGGCCTACTATTGCTAGCTGGTCTCTGGTACCTGTTCAACCGCACTCGTGTCGGCCGCATCATGCGAGCCGCGGCACTGGATCGCGATATGGCCGAAGCGCTGTGCATCAACACCCGGCTGGTGGTGACCGGCGTGTTTGCCTTTGGCGCCTGGCTGGCCGCCGTCGGTGGCGTCATGGCGGCACCCATGCGTGCGCTGGATCCCGGCATGGGGGACAAGATCATTATCGAGTCGTTCATTGTGGTGGTGATCGGAGGGCTGGGCAGCTTTCCGGGCGCCTTGCTTGGAGCCATCATCCTGGGCCTGATTCATGGCTTCGGTGGCCGCTACCTGCCGGAAGTGAACCTGCTGTTGCCGTTCGTCGGCATGGCGCTGGTTCTGTTGTTCAAACCACACGGCATTATGGGCAAAGGGGCAAATGCATGAAAACCAAGGTTCTGATGGCCATTCTGGCTGTGGTGATTGCCGGGCTGATTGCGGTGCCCTGGATTGCTTCCTATTTCTATGTGTTTATTTTTACCGAAATCCTGATCCTGGGTCTGTTCGCGGCCAGCTTCAACCTGATTTTCGGTTATACCGGCATGCTGAGCTTCGGGCATGCGGCGTTCTTCGGTATTGGCGCTTACGCCACGGCCCTGGTGCTGATTCACCTGGAGTGGCCGTTCCTGGTCTGTCTGCTGGTTTCCATGGGGGCGTCCGCACTACTGGCTTTGATGATCGGCTTCCTGAGCGTCCGCCTCAATGAGGTGTACTTTGCCATGCTGACCCTGGCTTTTGGCATGATGGTCTTTGCTATCGCCTACCAGTGGCGCTCGGTGACCAACGGCAGTGACGGCCTCGCCGGGTTTACCCTGGGCTCCTTCGGGCTGGGGCTTGACCTCACTCTGGCGAATCCCTCGGTCTATTACCATGTGGTGCTGGGTATTGTGGCCATCGCCGCGATCGTGCTTTACCTGATCTGCCGCAGTTCGTTTGGCATGATCCTCAAGGCAATCCGTCAGAATCCCGAGCGGGTATCCTTCGCCGGGCTGAACGTGCGGACGTATCGGCTTGTGGCTTTCGTCATCGCCGGAACCTTTGCGGGCCTGGCCGGTGGTCTGATCGCTCCATTCCTGCGCGTGGCGAGCCCCGAGCTTCTGCACTGGTCCATGTCCGCCGAACCGATACTGATGGCCATCCTGGGGGGTACCGGGTTTTTCCTGGGACCGTTCATCGGCTCTGCGGCGTTCGTATTGCTGGAAACCTGGATCACCACTTACACGGAATCCTGGATGCTGGTTCTGGGTATCATCCTGGCGCTGATGGTGATCTTCTTCCGCAAGGGACTGTTGGGCACCGCCATTGACTGGTGGATGGAGGTGAAAAAATGACGAACCCGGTCCTTACCATTGCTAACCTGACCAAGCGTTTTGGCGGTGTCACTGCGGTCTCCGATATCAACCTGGAGGTCATGCCCAAGGAAACCATCGCGATTATCGGCCCCAACGGTGCCGGCAAGACCACCTTCTACAACATGGTGTCCGGCCGGATGCAGCCGACGGAAGGCACGATCACGCTGGACGGCAAGGATATCACCGGCTTGCCTCCCCACAAGATCAGCCGGCTGGGCGTATCGCGATCGTTCCAGATCAATAATATCTTCCCGGAAATGACGGTGCAGGAGAACGTGGAAGTGGTGCTGTCGGCCTATCATGGCCACAGCCGCAAGCTGTTCAATATCGCGTCCCGCAATACCGAAATCCAGAACGAGGCGGTTGAGTTTCTGAAGCGTCTGGGCATCGACAGCCTGAAAGCACAGCGTGCAGAAGTGATCAGCTATGGCGACAAGCGATTACTGGAAATCGCCATGGTGCTGGCAACGCAACCCAAGCTGGTACTGCTGGACGAGCCAACGGCCGGGATGACTCCGGATGAAACCCGGCGCACCACCCAACTGATCAAACAGCTTGCCGGTAGCGGTGACTACACCTTCATGATCACCGAGCATGATATGGATGTGGTCTTCAATCTGGCGGATCGGATTCTGGTCATGCACCGTGGCGAGAAGCTTTTTGCCGGCACACCCGAGGAAGTCAAGAACCACCCGGAGGTGCGTGTTGCCTACCTGGGCGAAGAAGACGACGAAGCGGTCGAGGAGGCCAACCCATGATTCTTGATGTTCGCAACATTCAAACGTTCTACGGCGAGAGTCAGGCGCTCCAGGGTGTTACCCTTCAGCTCGAAGCCGGTGAGACGGTTTGCATCCTCGGCCGGAATGGGGCGGGAAAAAGCACCACTTTGAAAAGCATCATGGGGCTGACGCCTCCGAGATCCGGAGAGGTCGTCTATGAAGGCAAGCCGGTCAAGGGCTGGCCGGCACATCGCATCGCCCGTGCTGGCATCGGGTATGTACCGGAAGACCGCCGGATATTTCCCGGTCTGACGGTGCGGGATAACCTTGATGTAGCCTCCTATCAACGCAAGGGCAGTGCCGCGCGTTGGACGGTGGATGGCATCCTCAAGAAATACGAGATGCTGGGCGAACGGGCGGACCAGGACGGCGCGACCCTGTCCGGTGGCCAGCAACAGATGCTGGCGGTGGCAAGGTCCCTGATGATTCAGCCACGACTGTTGTTGCTGGATGAGCCCAACGAGGGGCTGGCCCCGGTTATCGTGCAGCAGATCGGTGAGCTGATTGACGATCTCAGCCAGACCACAACCATCCTGTTTACCGACCAAAGCGTGCGATTCGCACTCAAGCATGCTCAAAGAGCCTACATTCTGGAAAAGGGCCAGGTTGTGCACGAGGCGAGCAGTCAGGACCTGAAGGCGGACCAGGCTACCCAGGACCGATTCTTGTCCGTGGCATAGCGTGGCTTATAATCCCCGCCGCAGAGGCAAACGGACGTGGCAGTTATGATTGAAAATTACGAAGCATTCCGCGGTGAACTCCGCATGTCCAAGGAGGATGTGATCCGCGATGTGTACCGCCAGAACAAGGAACGCATCAGTATTAAAAAGGAGGCGACGGCGGTCAAGAATCTGACCCGAATCATCGACTCGACCCTGCGGCTGGCCAACTCCAAGGGATTTCATGCCATGACGTTGAGGGACCTTTGCGGAGATTCCGGCATGAGCATGGGTGGGCTGTATGCGTATATCCGCAACAAGGATGACCTGATCCACCTGATCCAGAGCCACGGATTCATTATCACGCGTCGGACTCTGATCCATTACACGGAAGACGTAGAGGATGTCCGGGACAGAATGTTCTCTGCGATTAAGGCACACCTGTATCTGAGCGAGCTGATGCGGGCCTGGTTCTACTTTTCCTACATGGAAGCGAAGAGCCTGCCTGCTGAGGAAAAACGCGACGCTGTCGCCATTGAGCTGGAGATCGAGGAGATCTTTCTCCGGCTCATTGAGGATGGCATAGAGGCCAAGGTTTACCGCTCGAGAAATGCCCGCCTTGTCGCCTCCATGATCAAAGCCTTATTGCAGGACTGGTACCTGAAACGCCGGAAATACCGTGACCAGAGTGTTGCGGTTGATGACTATGCCGCGTTTGTCAGGGATGTGATTGAAAGCTATCTGCTCGGAGAGCGTTGACTCTCCTTCTGTGAGGAATGTGATGACTATCAGACTGACAAACCCGGCACTATTGCGCGAAAACGCCCATATCAACGGCGAATGGGTCCAGGCCCGTTCGGGTAATCGGCTCGCGATAACCAATCCAGCCAATGGAGAGCATCTCGCTTATGTGCCGGATATGGACGCCGAAGATACCCGGCAGGCCATTCGGGCGGCCGAGGCAGCGTGGCCGGAATGGCGTGCTCGTCCGGCCAAGGAGCGAGCGGCTGTTCTGCGTCGGTGGTTCGATCTGGTGATGCAACATCAGGAGGACCTGGCCTGTCTGATGACGGCAGAGCAGGGCAAGCCGTTGGCCGAGGCACGCGGTGAGGTTGCGTACGGCGCCAGCTTTATCGAGTGGTTTGCCGAGGAAGCCAAGCGGGCCTATGGTGACGTCATTCCTGGCCACGGTCGTGACAAGAGGATTGTGGTCATCAAACAGCCGATCGGGGTAGTGGCGGCAATCACGCCCTGGAATTTCCCGGTGGCAATGATCACCCGTAAGGTCGCCCCGGCACTGGCTGCCGGTTGCCCAGTGGTGGTCAAACCTGCTGAAGACACGCCGTTGTGCGCGCTCGCGCTTGCGGTGTTGGCCGAGGACGCCGGAGTTCCACCGGGGATCCTCAACATCGTTACCTGCTCGAAAGACCGGGCGCCGCAGGTGGGAGAGGAACTGACCACCAGCCCTGTGGTTCGCAAGGTGTCGTTTACCGGGTCCACGCCCGTGGGCAAACTCCTGATGCGCCAGGCCAGTGGCACGGTCAAGAAAGTGAGCCTGGAATTGGGCGGCAATGCGCCGTTTATCGTGTTTGACGATGCCGATCTCGATGCCGCGGTAACCGGATTAATGGCCTCCAAGTACCGAAATACCGGGCAAACGTGTGTATGTGCCAACCGCATTTATGTGCAATCTGGCGTGTATGACGAGTTTGTTGACAAGCTTAAGGCTGCGGTTAGCAAGTTGGTCGTGGGAGCAGGCCTGGAAGGCGAAACGCATCAAGGTCCACTGATCAACCAGGCTGCGCTCGACAAAGTCAGGCGGCACATCGCCGATGCGACAGAACGGGGCGCAAAAGTGGTGATGGGAGGCCAGGCACACGCTCTCGGCGGCACTTTTTTCGAGCCCACCATTCTCACGGACGTCACCCAGGACATGCTGGTGGCCAGTGAGGAGACCTTTGGCCCGGTGGCACCGCTGTTCCGGTTTGAGACCGAGGAACAGGCCATCACCATGGCCAACGATTCGGAATTTGGTCTGGCAGCATACTTCTACAGTAATGACATCCGGCGCATCTGGCACGTGGCCGAGGCCCTCGAAACCGGCATGATTGGCATCAACGATGGCATCATTTCAACCGAGGCCGCTCCCTTCGGCGGGGTCAAGGAAAGCGGCTTGGGTCGTGAAGGGTCACGGCATGGCCTGGATGAGTTCATGGAACTCAAATACCTCTGCCTCGGTGGAATGCGCTGAGTCCCTTTTTCAAGGAGAATTGAATGTCTGGCTCCCTATCTCATTTGCGTGTCCTGGATCTTTCCAGAGTGTTGGCTGGTCCCTGGGCAGGGCAGATCCTTGGGGATCTCGGCGCAGAGGTTATCAAAATTGAACGCCCAAAATCCGGGGACGACACGCGCTCCTGGGGGCCACCTTATCTGCAGGGGGCTGATGGTAATGCAGATCTCTCTGCCTACTTCCTGACCGCCAATCGAAATAAGCAGTCCCTTGCGGTCGATATCGCCCATCCCGAAGGGCAGGAACTGATCCGAAAACTGGTCGCAGAGTCGGATGTCATCCTTGAAAACTTCAAGGTCGGGGGCCTCAAACGTTATGGCCTGGATTATGACAGCCTGAAGCAAATCAACCCCAAACTCATCTACTGCTCGATCACCGGATTTGGCCAGGATGGCCCTTACGCGAACCGGCCCGGATATGATTTCCTGATCCAGGCCATGGGCGGGCTTATGAGCATCACCGGGCAACCTGACGGCGAGCCCGGCGCCGGGCCAATGAAGGTCGGTGTAGCACTGACAGACATCATGACCGGGCTGTATGCCACCATTGGTGTGCTCGCTGCGCTCAGTCACCGTGACCGTACGGGAGAGGGGCAGTATGTCGAGGCGGCGCTGTTGGATGTGCAGGTAGCCTGTCTGGCGAATCAGGCCATGAATTACCTGACCACGGGCCAGGCGCCGGGGAGGATGGGGAACGCCCATCCGAATATCGTGCCTTACCAGGATTTTCCTACCGCAGATGGCAACATGGTGCTAACCGTCGGTAACGATGAGCAGTTCACCCGGTTGTGCGATGTTCTTGAGCATCCGGAGTGGGCGAGCGATGAGCGTTTTGCGACAAATCGGGCTCGCGTAGCGAATCGAAAGGAATTGATTCCCAGGCTGCGGCAGGCCACGGTGATGCGGTCAACACAGGAATGGGTGCAAATTCTGGAGCGTTCAGGGGTGCCCTGCGGGCCGGTTAACACCCTGGATCAGGTATTTGAAGACCCACAGGTTCTTGCGCGGGGAATGAAACAGTCTGTTCAGCATCCATCGCTGGGCGATGTGCCGACGGTTGGCAATCCGATCAGGCTGAAGCTGACACCGGTAAGTTACAGGACGGCGCCTCCGCTGTTGGGGGAGCAATCGAAACAGGTCCTTGAGAAGATTGTTGGCCTCTCTTCTGGCGAAATAGAGAGCCTAAGGGAGCGCGGCATAGTCTCGTGATCTGGTGTTGCGTTAGCTTTCCTCAGCCAACGCAACCAGATCCATACGGATATTCTCCACACTCAGCTCCGGCCGGATCAACAGACGGGCCTTTCCTTCGCGGTCGAACACATACACGGCGCCGCTGTGTGAGACGTTGTAGTTACCTTCCGCATCTGGCTCGTCGTAACCAAAGGTCGTGCGGTAACGCTTACTGAGTTCCCTGAGCGCTGGTTCCTCGCCGGTCAGGCCGATGGCCCGGTCGCTGAAAAAACTTACGTAGCTGTCGATGCGTTCGGGGGTGTCCCGCTGTGGGTCCACGCTGACAAAGACAATCTGCGTGTCCTCCCGTAACTCCGTGGGCAAATCCTTTACCGCCCTGGACAGTTTCTGGAGTGTGGCGGGGCAGATATCAGGGCAGGAGGTGAAGCCGAAGAACAGCAGCCGGATATTGCCGTCGGTTTGCTCGGCCGTCACCGTGTCGCCGGAGGTGCCAGTCAGCTCGAAGGCAAGTTCCGGCATCAGGCCGCTGATGTCTTTGCCATTCCAGTTTTCATCGTCGCCAAAGCACCCACCGAGCACCACTAGAGACGCCAAAAGTACCATGGCAGAGATCGCTTTATGACTGCAGGGTAGGAACCGGTTTTTCATGAATGGCTGGCCTTCAGCTTTTCGTTATAGGGCGACACCTTGCCATCTTCACGCATGGCACGTCGAAGGATAATCAGTATGCCGAGGATGCTCATCATGGCCGGGGGAATCCAGGTCAGCAATCCGCCCAGCAACTGGTCCGTTTCTGGCGGCATTGGCCAGGCGCGACCGCAGACTTCGTACACGTCGTACACCATGCCCCTTGAGAACACGATGGTGGCGCCCAGAACCATCTGGGGGATGGCAACCAGGGCCAGAAGAAGGATGCGTTTGCCGTAGCCCAGAGCGTCGCTGACGACGGGTGAACGTGGATCAAAGATCAACCACCAGAACAGCATGCCGTCCAGTAGCATGCTCCAGTTCATCACCCAATACAGATCCCGGCTGAGCATGGCGTCGAAGTGGATCGGGGGCCAGAGCCAGAAGTAGATGAGCCCCACAAACAGGAATGAGGCAATCGCCGGGTGCTGGAGAAAACGGTACACCCATCCCAGCGGTGTTAATGCCCGCCGTATGTCTGGATTGATCAGGCTGTAGAGGAATCGCATCACCGGAAGGGGATTGGACAGGGCAATCAGGATCGGCCCCAGGTGGTGCAGTATCAGATGCTGGCCCCGGTGAACAAAGAACATGTACTGGGAGTAGTAATCGAAACGGGTTTGCATCACGCCGTAACAAAGCATAACGCCCACCACAAATACCAGTATCCGGCCGCTTCCGGGCCGGTCTTCGGCTGACATCCTGACCAGGCCGTACCCGTAGAACGCCAGAACGAGCACGAAACTCAATATGGTGAGCGGCGAGAAGTCATAGGGTACGAGGTAGTCTAAGGCCGACATCGGGCTTGCCTTTGTGCTCTGGGGGTGGAACCGGGTGATTGTTGTTGTAGCTGATCCAGAGTTTTACCGGAGTGACGGCTAAATTCAAGAGATTGTTGGGTTTGCTGTGTTAATCGGGATACCCGGTAATATCCCGAATTTTACGGTACAGCGGCTGAAGCTGGGGATACATCTTCAGGTACACCTCACGATACAGGCGCTCGTAGAGTTTCTGGGTGTCGGCCTGCGGATGGAAGACATCACCCACTCGGGTCATCGCGTTCACCGCCGTCTCGAAATTCGGATGAAGCCCCAGGCCAACGGCGGCGTCGATGGCGGCGCCGAGGCCGGAGGTTTCGTAGGTGTGGGGCCGTTCCGCGGGAAGTCCGAAAACATCGGCGGTCAGTTGCATGGCGGCGTCGCTCTGGGAACCGCCCCCGGCGACTCTCAGCCTGCGGATAGGGACGCCGCTGCGTTTCTCGATCCGTTCCTTGCCTTCGCGCAGGGCGTAGGCCAAGCCTTCCAGTATGGCTCGGTAGATGTGGGAGCGGGTGTGGACGTCGCCAAACCCGATAATGGAGCCCTTGGCTTCCGGCCCCGGCTGGCGAACCCCGGGTGACCAGTAGGGTTGCAGCATCAACCCCATCGAACCGGCGGGAACGGCCCGAACCAGTTCATCAAACAGGACTTCCGGCTCCACGCCTTTTTGCTCAGCCAGTTTCTGTTCCCGTAGACCGAATTCGCGCTTGAACCAGCTCACCATCCAGAAGCCCCGGTAGATCATCACCTCGGTGGAAAAATGACCGGGCAGGGCGGAGGGATAGGGGGGCATCATGCGCACCGGTTCCAGGTAACGCTTGCTGGTGGTGTTGATGGTAGCGGTAGTGCCGTAGCTCATGCAGCCGACATCTGGTGTCAGGCCACCGGAGCCGAGGATTTCGCAGGCCTTGTCCGATGCCGCTGCAATCACTGGCAGTGGCGCCGGCAGGCCAAGGTGCCGGGCCGCGTCTTCGGTGAGGTTGCCGATCTTGTCGCCGGGCTTGACCAGCTCCGGCAACATCTCACGGCGAACGGGCATGGTGAGCCACTTGAAATCACGTTGGCCGGCCCACTGGTGGCGTTTGTAGTCGAACGGGATATACCCCACCTGACTGCCTACGGAGTCTCTGAACTGGCCTGTCAGGCGGTAGTTCAGGTAGCCCGACAGCAGCAGGTAATGCCGGGTGGCCGTCCAGATTTCGGGCTGGTTCTGGGCAATCCAGTTGGCCTGGGTTTTCTCTCGGAAGCGATCAACGGTGGGTTCCAGACGAAGCAGCTTGAACAACCAGCCCCATAAACCGGGCACAGGCCCTTCAACCCGGGCGTGACGTTGGTCGAGCCAGATGATGGCTGGCCGGAGTGGCTTGCCATGTTCGTCCAGATTTACAACGGTGCCACGCTGGGTGGTCAGCGTTACCCCGGCCACTTGCGCCGGCAAGGCATCGGTGTTTTTCCAGAGCAGTTGGCACGCTTTACCGAGGTTTTCCCAAAAATACTCTGGATGCTGTTCCGCCCAGCCCGGCTGCTCGGAGAAGTAGGGTTCAATCTCCTGTTTGCCCTTGCCGACGAGGTTGCCCCGAGTGTCGAACAGCAGGGCCCGCACGCTCTGGGTTCCGTTGTCGATAGCCAGGATGAGCGGTTTGGTCGTGTTCATCCAGTGGCCTCCGGTTTGGCCGGAAATGTGACCGGAAGCGAGTAGCAAGATCGCCAGAGCTCCAGATAACGTGCCTCTTCCCGTTCCCAGGTGGTGTCGTCCCAGGCCAGGATGGGTTTGCACAGGCAACGTATGTCCGGGAGCAGGTCTTCACCGCCTTTTGGAAGCACCAGCCCGAGCCGGGTACGGCGCAACATCAGGTCATCCAGGTGGATCACGCCGGTATTGGCGGCCGCCCAGGCCAGCTCCGCCCACAGGGTGTCGGTGCCGGCAACGGTTTCATGAGTGCCGGCACGCAGGACCTCTGGCAAAGCAGGGCCGTAGAAGCCCTGCAAACGATGCCAGTTCTGATGGCTGATGGCGTCAGGACGTTCGAGGTCTGGGGGCGAAGCAAATACCGGCAGCGCATCGTTTCTGAGATGAAAACCCGGCATTTGCCCCCGTTCGAGTACTTCCCGGGCAATCAACCGGAAGGTGGTTAACTTGCCACCGGCGACGCTGATCAGGCCATTGTCTGACCAGATCACATGCTCCCGATTTTCCTTTGAGGGTTTTCGCGTTCCCTTTGATTGATTAAGCGCGGGTGATTGGGTGACGACAGGGCGCACTCCCGCCCAGGTTGCGATCACGTCACGCTCGGTGATGGCACTGCTGGGGAACAGGCTTGAGGAGATCTTCAGCAGGTAGTCGAGCTCCTCCCGGTTGATGGCGGGCTCATGGGACAGCGATTCTGTGTGGTCGAGGTCCGTGGTCCCCAGCACCGTCGTGCCTTGCCATGGGAAGGCGAATACCGGCCGATGGTCCTCCGGATGAAACAGCGACACCGAACAGGACACCGGAAGCCGCGAATAGGGAACAACCAGGTGGCTTCCCCTCAGGGGACGTATTCGGGTGTCAGTACTGTCGGCCTGCTTCAGCTGGTCCGCCCAGGCACCCGTGGCGTTAATAACCAGTGGGGTGTTGACGGTCATTTCCAGCGTTTGGGAATCCGTGCTGGTGTCAAGAAGATGAACGCCTGTGACGGCGTTGGTCTCACTGTTGCGGAGAACTGCCTTCGCCTCCATATAGTTCAGGCAGATAGCACCGTCGGCCTCGGCTTCTTCGAGTACGCGTTGCACCAGACGCGCATCGTCGGTAACGGCATCGGTGAAGCCGCTGGCACCAGTCAGATGGTTGGTGGACAGGCCCGGCACCCACTGCGATGTGTCTGCCGGGCTGAGTCGCTGCCTGGATGGCTGTCCTGAAAGTCGGTCGTACAGACGCAGCAGCAACTGGAACAGCTTAGGGCCGGGGAACTGTTTCTGGTAGTGAGGCATTATGAAGCGCAGGGGGTCGATTAGCCCCGGCACCTCTGCCAGCATGCGCTCCCGTTCCCGCACCGCGTCCCGCGTCAGGCGAAAGTGCCCGCTGCCGAGGTAGCGCAGACCACCGTGGATCATTTTCGAAGAACGGCTGGAGGTCCCCCAGGAGAAGTCCCGTTGCTCCACCAGTAAGGTGCTCAAGCCGCTGCCGGCGGCTTCGCGAGCGATGCCCGCTCCGGTGATGCCCCCGCCGATCACAACCACATCGAAGGCGGCGTCGCCACGGGCCAGCTGGTCAAGCTTCTGTTCGCGCGTTAGAGGCATTACTTCTGAACCAGTGTTTGTGGATTCATCAAGCCGGTGGGATCGAATGTCTGGCAAAGAGATCCGATGGCCAGCATGCCCAGCTCGCCTTTTTCGACGGGCAGGAAGGGCGCATGATCCTTGCCAACGCCATGTTGATGGCTAATGGTGCCACGGTTGTTAACGATAATGTCCGACGTGCTGGTTTTCAGGGCTTTCCAGCGGGCCAGGGTTTCCTCGTAGCTGTCGGCCACCCGAAACACATAGGTGGTGTAGAGGCTGCAGCCCTGGGTATAAAAATGCGAAAGATGAGTAAAAACGTGAACCATCTCTTTCTTTTCATTCAGTTGGTTACGGAGGTTTTCTTCAATTTGGTTTAAGAGTTTGTCGACGTTGTCCCAGTCGGTGGCGGTTTCCAGGGTATCAACGGCGTACCCGAGTTCCCAGAGGGCTTCTCGCAGGTAGGGCATGGTGAAGCGTTTGGCGGCCCATTTGTCGCCCAGCTTTTTACCGGTGTAGATTCCACCAAACTCGCGGCAGAGTTCGCGAGTTTCCTTTAGGGCATTCCGGCATTGGCGTTTGCTGCCTGTGACGCCAAACGTCATCATGCATTTGCCGTCTTTGGCGCCCCGTAGGCCCAGATAGGACTCAAGCAGGCCAATCATCCCGGGGTGGCCCGCCAGGGCAAGCTGGGTTTCGGTCTCGGTGGCGTTGCTCAGGCGCAGCATCGAGAGCTGGGTGCGGTTCTGCACCAGCTTGCGACACGCTGTTCGAGCCTTGTCCCACGAAGGGAAGAACATGACATGAAAGCTTTCATGGGCCGGCAAGGGCGTGACACGCACTTTCACTTCAGTGATCAGGCCGATTCTACCCTCGGAGCCCAGGATCATCTCGCGGATGTCCGGGCCGGCACTGGAGGCGGGAATCGTGGGGATGTCCAGCGTGCCTTTCAGGGTTTCGATGCGGCCCCCGGCAAACAGCTGCTCGATACGACCATAGCGGAGTGATTGCTGCCCGCTGGACCGGCTGGCGACCCAGCCGCCAATGGTGGACAGTTCGAAAGACTGCGGAAAATGCCCCAGGGTATAACCCAGCGCCCGTAACTGTGACTCCACCAACGGTCCCGGGGTGCCAGCCCCAAAGGTGGCGATCTGGCTTTCCCTGTCCAGGTCTATCAGGCGATTCATCCGCCCCATATCAACGGTCAGCACCGGCTGATCACTGGCCACGGGGTTGATGTGGCCGGCCACGCTGGTGCCGCCGCCATAGGGAATGAGGGCAACATCGTTCTCTTCGGCATACTGAAGCAGGGCCTGGACATCCAGGGACGACTCCGGATAGGCAACACCATCGGGAAATACGCCAAAGTCGCCGCTGCGCATGGCGAGCCAGTCTGCGAGGCTTTGGCCGCGGGCGTGACGCACCCGATCTTCGGCCGTGTCGATACAGCCCGGATTTGGCGGCAGCCTACTGTCTGGCACCTGGGCACAAACATGTTCCAGAGATACATCCGCCAACGGAGTGGCGCTTCCTATGCGCTCGTCCAGAAACCGCCGCCCCTCTTTGGGTAATTCAAGATTGAACTGGTCATCTCCCCAGCCGTTCCAGCGTCGCATGTTGGCCGTTCCTTGTTGGTAAATGTGTGTGCGTGTGAATACTCGTGGGGCAGATTGTACCGCCGGGTACTGTTAACGCAGTGTCGCCTGGCGACAAGTCTTGTGTCTTATGCCGACAGCGGTGAGTCTAGCGAAGGCTGTCCACCATGCGATCATTGAGGCTCTGCCATTGCTCCAGTTTTCTCGCTTCTCCGATTCGTTCGGAGTCACCACTGGAACGGTTCAGCCACAGACCGTCACCGTTAAAACTGTAGACCGGTTCCAGGTCCTGCCTCTGGGACGCGGGTTTGATCTCGTTGATAAGGTTGTCGAGGATCAGTGGATCAGCGTCGGGCTCGGGATACCACGCCAGTACCATATGCGCCTGGTTCAGCTTGAGAGCTTTGACATAAACGATGCGGAGTTGCTCGTCGGGAACGCCCATGGATTTAAGGGTGAGGTATTTTGCGATGGAGAAGTCCTCGCAATCGCCGCCATTGGTGGTCAGCAGTTCAACAGGCGTCGCCCAGTAGTCTTCCTCGCCCCAGTGGGCAATGTCGCTGACAAACCGGACCCGGTTAAAGAAGGAATTCACGAGCCGGAGCTGGCGGTCGACCGCTGCCCGGGAAGCCATATCGTGAAGGTTTTGCCAGGTTTCCAGCCGGTCCTGGGCCTCCTGGCCGAATTCCGAACGCACGTAGGTCATGAGCCGTTCGCTGAGTTCGAAGGCGGCCACCGTTAACGTGATGACCATGAGTAGCATGGAAAGCAGGGAGCCGCTGCGGCGAGGATTCGATGCGGCCGTCTCCATGGCTGTCCTCAGTTGTTGGTTCTCAGGCGTTCGCGAAGTTGTTCCAGGCGCTGCCGGATTTCCTCGCGGCGTTGGTCGCTGGTGTCTGTGTTGGTGGAGGTAGATCGTCTGTCCACACCAGTTGGACGAATTTGAGTGCCACTGGGTTCCTCCTGCTCATTGGAGGTTTGCGTGGAAGCCATGGAGAGCCCCGTTCTGTCTTCATCTTCGGGAAAATAGAGGTTCTCGAGTTTGCCGCTGCGTTCAATGATGATGCGATTGGGGCGAACAGAACGAAGGGTCGCATTGCCAGGCAACTCATCACCCACCAGATAGGCTTCGGTGTTTCGCTTGTCGTCTTCAATCAACGCGCTACCAGGAAAGTCGCCCGAGGCGGCCAGCACACCGCGAAGAAACAGCCGCAGATTGGTTTCCGGCAGGTTTTCAGTATCGGGTTCCGTTTGGGGCGCCTCTTTACCGGGTTCTCCAAACAAGGCAAAAGAGGCCAGGTTTACCTCTGGCACCTTCCGGGTGTCGGTTTCCGCCATTGTCATGTCAGCAGTGGAAGTGGTGTCGCCGGCACTGGTTTCATTCTGCCAGAAACGAACGCCCTGCCACGCTGTCACAGTGATCATGGCGATGCCTGCGACGATGGTGAGTATCAGTGGTAACCTTGAACTGGTAAAAAGCATTGAATGTCCCGAAAAGAGCAGGTGTGGGCCGGCAAAAGGCTCACAGGTTATCAGACTGCAACGATTTATTGGCAGTATAGTGTATAGAGTTATTCAGCGGTTCCATATCCTATGGTAGCCTTTCTGAATTAATTGAATAGAAAGGGATTCCGGAACTTTTTTCTTCCCGCCCCGGCAACAAAACGAGGACGACCGTGGACACAGACACAGAACTTCAGCCGCAGGATGCTCCGCTGGGCCGTCTACCTTTCACGTTCGCCAAACGCAACGGTGTGATTCTGACACGTGACGACGATGGCGACCCTGTAATCCTGGTACGGCCCGGGGCGGGTCACTCAGCGCTGGCGGAAGCCAACCGCATCAGCGGGGGGCGTGCAAGGTTTTCTCCCATTGATCCGGCCCGGTTCGACGCCGCGCTGAACGCCGCCTACCAGAATGATTCCGCCGAAGCCATGCAGATGGTGGAAGGTATTGGCGATGATATGGACCTGGCGTCGCTGGCGGATTCGGTGCCCGAAACCGAAGATCTGCTGGAGCAGGAAGACGACGCCCCGATCATTCGGCTTATCAACGCCATTCTTACCGAGGCGGTCAAAACCAGCGCCTCTGATGTTCATATTGAAACCTACGAAACACGACTTGTGGTTCGCTTCCGGGTGGATGGTGTTCTGCGGGAAGTGGTACAGCCCAAGCGAGCGCTGGCGCCCTTGCTGGTGTCGCGGATCAAGGTTATGGCCAAGCTGGACATCGCGGAGAAACGGGTGCCACAGGATGGTCGTATCGCCCTGCGGGTTGCCGGACGTGAAGTCGACATTCGTGTGTCCACCATGCCGTCATCCAGCGGTGAACGGGTGGTATTGCGTCTTCTGGACAAGCAGGCCGGGAGCATTCGCCTGGAATCCCTTGGTATGGCGGGAGGCGATCTTAAAATACTGCGCCGGCTGATCTATCGGCCCTATGGCATCCTGCTGGTAACCGGTCCCACCGGTTCCGGCAAATCCACAACATTGTATGCGTCGCTGCAGGAAATCAACGATCGTAGCCGGAACATACTGACCGTTGAGGACCCGATCGAGTACAACCTGCCCGGTATCGGCCAGACCCAGGTCAACACCAAGGTGGATATGACCTTCGCCCGAGGGCTCCGGGCCATTCTGCGTCAGGACCCGGATGTGGTCATGATCGGTGAAATCCGTGACCTGGAAACGGCGGAAATCGCTGTTCAGGCCAGTTTGACCGGGCACCTGGTGTTGTCGACTCTCCACACCAACACCGCTGTGGGTGCGATTACCCGCTTGATGGACATGGGCATTGAGCCGTTCCTGATTTCTTCCAGTCTGGTGGGCATCGTGGCACAGCGATTGGTGCGCGTGCTCTGCAAGGACTGTTGTGAACCCTACACACCGAGCGAAGAGCATTGCGAATTTCTGCAGCAGGACCCGGCCAATCCGCCGACAATTCATCGCGCCAAGGGCTGCGAACACTGCAACCAGTTGGGGTATCGGGGCCGTATTGGTATCTACGAGGTGGTCGAGGTCAACGAGGAGATCAGCTCATTGATCCATAAGCGGGCAGGGGAGCTGGATCTCGAACACGAAGCCAGACTTCATGGCCCGAGCATCCATGCCGATGGCGTCCAGAAAATCCTGGATGGGGTAACCACGGTTGAAGAGGTCCTTCGCGTGACCCACCGGAGCAGGTAACTCCATGCCAGCATTCGATTACAAGGCACTCGACAGTCGCGGCAAACAGAAACAGGGCGTTGTCGAGGCCGATGCACCAAGGGCGGTTCGCCAGCAATTACGTGAACGGGGCCTGACGCCCCTGGCGGTGGAGCCGGCCTCGGAGAAACAGGCCCGGAGCAACCCACTGAGCAGCCGGGGCAGCCTGGCAACGGCGGACCTGGCTCTGGTGACCCGTCAGTTGGCGACGCTTATCCAGTCCGGCATCCCCATTGAACAGGCGCTTTCGGCGGCCGCCCAGCAGTCTTCCAAGCCTCGTATTCGCAGCATGCTGATTGCCATACGCGCCAAGGTCATGGAGGGGTACAGCCTGGCGGACAGCCTGGGTGAATTCCCACGGGCATTTCCACGGCTCTATCGCTCTACCGTGGCTGCGGGTGAACACGCCGGGCACCTGGATTTGGTGCTCAACCGGCTGGCGGACTATACCGAGGCCCGGCAGGAGGCTCGTCAGAAAATCCAGTTGGCGGCCATTTACCCAATCATTCTCAGCGTTGTGGCCATTGCCATTGTGGTGTTCCTGTTGACCTATGTTGTGCCGGACATCATCGAGGTGTTTGTAAAGCAGGGGCAGGAGCTTCCGGCGCTGACGGCCGCCATGCTGGCAGTCTCTGATTTTCTGGGCAACTACGGTATCTATCTGCTGATACTGATCATTATGGCACTGGTTGTTTTCCGGTGGTCATTGAAGAAACCCTCGTTCCGGCTCCGCTTCCATAAAAGCCTGCTGAACATGCCGCTGTTTTCAGGCATGGTTCGCGGTGTCAACACCGCACGCTATGCCAGTACACTGAGCATTCTGACCACCAGCGGTGTACCGTTGGTGGAAGCCATGCGTATTGCCGGTGAGGTGCTCTCAAATGACCACCTGCGTCAGGAGCTGCGGGATGCAGCAAGAAAGGTGAGTGAAGGCGGTTCCCTTCATCGCTCGCTGGACCAGACGGGGTACTTTCCACCGATGATGCTGCACATGATCGCCAGCGGTGAAGCCAGCGGCGAGCTGGACAGCATGCTGGAGCGGACTGCGACGATGCAGGAGAACACCCTGCAATCCAAGATTGCCGCCATCGTGGGCCTGTTCGAGCCGATGATGCTGCTGTTGATGGGCATGGTTGTGTTGATTATCGTGCTGGCAATCATGCTTCCGATCCTGAATATGAGCAACCTGGTTGGTTAGGCCAGGACCGGCAGGCCAACCCCATTTCCAAACCCAGAGATAGGGACAGATGAAGAGCGAAACAATGAAACATCAAATGGCACAACGGGGTTTTACCCTGATCGAAATCATGGTGGTCATGGTTATTCTGGGCTTGCTGGTAGCCATTGTGGCTCCCAACATCATGGGGCGAAGTGACCAGGCCCGCGTGACCGTCGCCGAAACCCAGATGAGCAACATCGCTAACGCGTTGGACCTCTACCGCCTTGATAACAGCCATTACCCGTCAACCCAGCAGGGCCTTGAGGCACTGGTGTCCAAGCCCAGTGGCAGCCCCGAGCCGCGGAACTGGAATCCGGAAGGGTACCTGAACAGCGTTCCCGAAGATCCCTGGGGTGCGCCATACCAGTATGTAAACCCAGGCACGGAAGGCCCTTATGATCTCTACTCGTACGGTGCCGATGGCCGAGAGGGCGGTGACGGTGATAACGCCGACATCAGCGTATGGAAGGTCAGGGACTGATAGTGCTCTCCAGGACGCGACAGTCGGGCTTCACACTGATCGAAATACTCGTTGTCCTGGTGGTGGTTGGGCTGCTCGCGGCGCTTGCGGTTATGTCGATGGGTGGTAGCTCGCGTGATCGCGAGATGGAAAATGAAGTACGCGAGCTCTACCTGCTGATGCAGACCGCCTCGGAGCAGGCGATACTGAACAATACTGAACTGGGCCTGATCCTCGAGGAAGACAGCTATCGTTTCGTCGCCTGGGAAGAGTTGAGTGGCGAATGGAAACAGCCAGCCGAGCGGATGTTCCGGACACGGAGTTTTCCGGAATGGATCACGGCGACTGAATACATCGAAAGCGATACCCCACGCCTGGCGTCTGACGAAGATGAACTGAGGCCGGATGTGGTGTTTTTCTCCAGCGGTGAAACCACGCCCTTTGAGATTGAGTTCCTTGTTGGCCGCGATGATTCCCGGATGCATACCATTGCGTCTGATGGCGTTTCTCCCTTGGAATGGCGCCATCCCGGAAGCGAGGAGGTCGAGGAAGAATGAAGGGCCAGCGCGGTTTCACACTGATTGAGGTCTTGGTGGCTCTGCTGGTTTTCGGCCTGATTGCCACCGCAGCCGCTGAGGTGGGTAGTCAGTATATTTCCAGCTATGAGCGGATTCGGGACAAAACACTGGCTGGCTGGGTGGCGGACAATCGCATCAACGAAATCCGGCTTCAGGAAAACCTGCCCTCTATTTCAGAGAACTCGGAAGACATCGAATACGGCTCGTATCAATGGCAGGTAACCACTGCTGTCCTTGCCACCGAAGACCCGTCCATTCTCCGTGTTGAGGTCACCGTGGCTCAGTATCGCGGCAACAGACCTGAGCCCGCCCCGATCCACACGCTGTCTGCGTTTATTGGTGAGAACTGATGTCGGCCCCCATGATCATTGCTCAACACAGGTCGCGTCCCTCCGCTCAAGCTGGCTTTACCCTGATGGAAGTGCTGATCGCGGTTACCATCACCGCTGTTATCGGCCTAGGGGTATGGCAGGTGCTGGGCAATGTGGTCTCGTCGAGGGACCGGGTCAACGAAGTCGCGGAACAGTTTGATAATATTCAACGCACCATGCTCTTGCTGGAGCGGGACATTACCCAGGTGGTGAACCGGTCCGCCCGTGACATTTACGGCGATTTCCGTCCTGCTCTGACCAGCCGTGAGGAAGAGTTTTCATTGATTCTCACCCGCCAGGGCTGGCGCAACCCACTGGGCACTCGCCGCAGCAGTCTGCAGCGGGTGGGCTGGGAATACACCGGGGATGAATTGCGCCGGCGGTACTGGGTAACCGTCGACAGGGGGCAGGAAGACAACAGCCAGGACCTTCTTCTGCTCTCGAACGTCACTGAGTTCACGGTTCGTTTTCTCGATGATCAGCGAAACTGGCGGGATGAATGGCCTGATGAAGAGAGTATGGCCAATATGACACCGGGTACGCGCCCCGATATTCCCTTACCGCTGGGTATTGAGGTCACCATTGAGCATGAACGTTTTGGAGAGCTGGTAAGAACCTTCACGCTTCCTGATTTTGACAACGACGTTGCCCAGGGTGTGGTGAATAGCGTCAACGATGCCGCAGACGATCAGGACGATGATCAACAACAGGATCAGGATCAGAATCCAAACCCTGGCCAGGACTCATCGGGGACAGGAGTGACGGGTGGCTAAGCATCCATTCATTGGTAGGCACGGTGGTCGCCAGAGTGGCGTTGCACTGATCATGGTGCTCCTCGCCATGGCGCTTGTGGTCATGCTGGCAACAGGCATGACCCAGCAGCAAAGCGTGCGGGTATTCCGAGCCAGCCACTACCTTGCCCAGCAGCAGGGGCACAGCGTGGCCCTGGGTGCGGAAGCCTTTGCCCGCCAGATTCTGGTGCGCGACTTTGAGGACGACAAGGAGAACAACCTCATGGTCGACAGCCTGGACGAATTCTGGGCAAAGAATGCCGCCATCCTCCCGCTGGACGACAACGGCGTGGCGGAGGTTCAGATTGATGATCTCGGTGGCAGGATCAACCTCAACGACCTGGTAAGCGCCAACGGGCAGGTCGACCCCATTGTTCGTGATCGAATCGCCCGTTTGCTCCAGGTGCTCGAAATCACCACGGTCAATGTCGATGCGCTGGTGGATTGGATCGACCCGAACGACCAGACCGTCAGCGCGTATGGGGCCGAGGACGGTCAGTACCTTTCTGCGGATCCGGCCTACCGGGCCGGCAATCAACCCTTTGTTGATGTTTCCGAGCTTCGCCTGATTGATGGTATGACCGAGGAAGCTTATCGGGCACTGAGACCACACGTAACGGCGTTACCGGTGACGGGGTTGGGCATTAACGTCAACACCGCGACGGCACCAGTGCTCAGGTCTCTCCATGAGGAACTGACACAGGCTCAGGCAGACGCTATTCTGGAAAGACGCACGGAAGAGCGCTTCGAGAATGTACAGGACTTCCTGGCACTGGATGAATTTGCGGGGCGGGGGATGAAACCCACTGGCCTCGGTCTGCAAACCCGTTTTTTTGAAGTAGTATCGCGGATTACCTACGATAACCGGGTTGCCAACCTGGTCAGCACGGTTTATCGAAGCCCGGAAGGCGAGATGCAAACCGTGTCTCGTGACACCGGGCAAAAGAATCGTATAACCAAGGAACCGTTCACGATCTCCGGGGAATAGGGAAGTCCGGAGCCGGAAAACCGTTACAAAAAGAACCGATAACCCCCAGAGGGTTTCGAAAAAGGAAACTGTTCAGAATGTCATATCGCCTCTACGTCAGGCCACGGCCACCGTTCGCGGACCCCGACGCCAACCCGGAAGCCCAGTTGTACAATTGGGTGCTGGTGGATGCCAGTGGAGATGCCCAGGCCCGGGGAACCGCGGATTCACGAGACACCATCGAGCAGACTCTGACCCAGAACGATCTCGATAACGTGTTGTTGGTGGGGCTCATTCCCGGCGATGAGGCGCTTTTCTGCGTAGCGGACATTCCCGCCAAACAGACGCGATTTGTTCATCAGGCGCTCCCTTACGCGGTTGAGGAGCAGGTTGCCCAGGACATCGAAAGTGTTCATCTGGCCCTGGGTAACCGCACGGAGAAAGGTTTTCGGGTGGCGGCCATAGATCACGGGCAAATGGCCGAATGGGTGATGATGTTCAGTGGTTGGAATCACCTTAAGCTGGATGCGATCTACCCGGATTCAAGCTTGCTACCGTTGACTGAGGGCGGCTGGTCGGTGTGCCTGGATGGCGATTCCGCCATGCTCTCCAGTGATCAGGGGGAGTGGCTCAGTGTTCATGCGCGAAATCTCGCGATGTTTGCACAGACGCTGGCGCTTCCGCCTTCTGATGAAGTCGTTGCCGAGGTGCCGGTGACGATTTATGGAACTGAGCAGGAATTTGAACACCAGCAGGCGGACCTGAGCGAGCTGAAATCGTCAGGGCGCCTGGTGGTTCGCGAGGAAACGCTGGAACTGATGCCGCTGGAACTGCTGGCACATTCCCACCATCATCACCTTTGCCAGCCGATCAACCTGTGCCAGGGGACCTACAGCATCCGCACTGGCAAATCGAGTGCGTTGGGCGCATGGAAGCCGCTGGTTGCCGTGGCCTGCGTATGGTTTGTGATCCAGATTGGCGTGGAAGTGGGCATGGGTTTCTACTATCAGCAGCAAGCCGACGAGATCCGGGAGCAGGCGATGGCGGTTTATCGTGAGGCCTTCCCGGGGGATACCAGGACCCATTCCGGTAACGTGCGCCGGGTTGTTGAAGGGCAGTTGCGTCAACTTCAGGCGGAAGGGCCAAACGCCGGTTTTCTCACGTTGATGAAGTACACGGGTGAACAGTACTCGAAGATTCCCGATTCACGCGCTGTCACCTTCAATTCGGTGAACTACAGCCAGAATCGCGGGGAACTTGTGGTCGATGTGCGCGCAGACAGCTATGACAAGCTCAGCACCCTAAGAAACGGCCTGACCAGTCGCGGATTGGAAGCGAAGATCGGCTCGGTGGTAAATGAATCCAATGGCGCCCGCGGACGCCTGACGGTTTCCGGAGGATAATGGCATGTTAAACAGGATCAAGGAGCAGCCAGCCGTCGGAAAGCTCATCGCCCAGTATGACCAGTTGCCTCGCAGGGACCAGCAGGCTCTGTCTGTTCTTGCGGTGGCCGTTCTCCTCGGCATTCTCTACTTCGGAGTCTGGCGCCCTGCCACGGGTTTCCACAACGAAGCTGTCGAGTCTAGGGAGCGTGCCACTGAACTTTTGGCGTGGCTTGAGGCTAATCGTCAGTCATTGGAGCGTCTGTCCAGTGCCAACTCGTCTTCGGGGGGCGCAGGTTCTGATACGCCGGTAGACGGTAGAGCACTTATGGCGCTGGTGACGCGCAGTGCCAGCGAATCAGGCCTTTCGCTTCAGCGCTTCGAGCCCAGTGGTGAGAACGCCATTCGCGTCTGGCTCGAGGGTGCACCGTTCACCGAGGTGGCCAACTGGTTGGAACGTCTGAACACTAGCCACGGTGTTCAGATAGATCAAGCGTCCATGGACCGACAGAACGATCCAGGGATCGTATCCGTACGTCTGACGTTAACGATTTGAGGCAGACACTGGAGAACATGTGATGAGTGACGGCACACAGAACAAGAATAGCCAGGAGCCAGTCATTGTTCGACTCGATGGAAGTGCCCGAAATGAGGCGATTTCCATATTAGTCCATGCGTACCGGGATGAACCGACGTTCCAGTACCTGTTTGATCATCGTCGGCCTGGCTATCAGCAGCGCGTGCGGGCCACGGTGCGGGAACTGATTGATCTCTATTTTGGTCTGAATCAGGATGCGGTGGGTGTGCTGGTGAACGATACACTTGTTGCCGTTGCCTTCATTGGCGAGCCGGAGCTCCGGCTGAACCTTGCGGAGCAGCTTAGCTGGCGCATTCGCATGGTTCTGACAGCCGGGTTTGCCTCTACCCGTCGTTACCTGGATTACCATGAGAAAATTCGGGAAATGCTACCCCAGCCTCTGGCTCACCAGTTGCCATTGATGGGAGTGAATCCGAACTATCAGAACAAGGGGTATGGGCGACTGCTGTTATCCACGGTTGAGAAGCTCTGTGCGGAAAATCCCCGGGGAAGCGGACTTGTCCTGGATACAGGCAACAGCCGCTACCTTCCGTTCTACGAGTCCGAAGGGTTCCGGAGCCTTGGCACCATTCGCCTGGGAAGCTTTGAGGATCACATACTATTCCGTGAGGTCCGCCCCGACGAACAGGCGGCGGTCTCCGGTTGAATGAACAGATTGTCGAAAAAGACAGGAGACGCTGTGTCTGACAGACAGGATTTTGATCTTATTATTGTGGGTGCCGGTTCCGGTGGTGTCAGGCTGGCACGCATGTCCGCTGCCAAGGGCGCTCGTGTGGCTGTGGTGGAATCGCGCTATCTCGGTGGAACCTGCGTGAATGTGGGCTGCGTGCCGAAGAAACTGTTTGTCTATGGTTCTCACGCGGGTGAAGACATCGAGGACGCTGCGGGCTATGGCTGGAACGTGCCAGGGGATCAGGTCAGTTTTGACTGGACCAGGCTGGTTGCCAACAAAAACGCCGAAATCGAACGTCTTAATGGTATCTATGGGCGCATGCTGGCCAATGCCGGCGTCACGGTTATCGAAGGCACCGCGACATTGAGCGATGCTCATACGGTGGTAGTGGGAGAGCGGTCTTATACCGCGAAGCATATCACTATTGCCACCGGCAGTTGGCCCGTGGTCCCGGATGTGCCAGGCAAGGAATGTGTTCTTACCTCGAACGAGATGTTCTATCTGCCGCAACTGCCGAGGCAGGCAGTGGTCTGGGGCGGTGGCTACATCGCGGTGGAGTTTGCCGGTATTCTTGCCGGGCTTGGCGTTGAGACAACACTTCTCTATCGCGGTGATCTGTTCCTCCGGGGCTTCGATGACGATGTTCGTGAGTTTACCGCTCAGGAAATGCGGAAAAAGGGCGTGGACCTGCGCTTTGGCGTCAATATCGAATCCATCGAGAGCGAGGACACTCACTACAACGTCAACCTGACCGATGGCTCCCGGCTGAATACCGGTCTTGTGATGGCGGCGACCGGGCGCCGTGCGTTGGTGGATGGCCTCGGACTTGAGGCGCTTGGGGTTCAGCTCAGTGCCTCCGGTCATGTGGTTGTGGACGATCACTTTCAGTCCGCCGTGCCCTCGATTACAGCTCTTGGCGATGTTATCGGCACCCCACAACTGACGCCGGTGGCGCTTGCCCAGGGCATGGTACTGTCCCGCCGACTGTTCGGAGACGGCCAGGGCGAGATGGACTATACCTGCATTCCTACGGCGGTCTTCTGCCAGCCCAATATCGGAACGGTCGGCCTGACGGAAGCAGAGGCGAGGGAAGCAGGGCATAAGCTCCGTATCTACCGGTCGGAGTTCAAACCGATGAAACATACCTTGAGTGGGCGGGATGAGCGGTCACTGATGAAACTGGTGGTGGACGCTGACACTGACCGGGTGCTGGGTGCTCATATGGTTGGGCCCGATGCCGGAGAAATAACCCAGGGGATAGCGGTTGCCCTGAAAGCTGGCGCGACCAAAGCGCAGTTCGACAGCACGATTGGTATTCATCCGACCTCCGCCGAAGAGTTCGTCACCATGCGCGAGCCCGTCGCGTAATCTTGCTAAAAGTCGCTGGTTACACCCGTATCCAGCGGCTGAGTACCGTTCTGAGGTGTTCTTTTCTCACAGGCTTGGCGAGGTAATCGTTCATGCCCGACTCTCGACAGCTGGTCTCGGTTCCCGGAAGGGCGTCCGCTGTCAGTGCGATAATCGGGGTTCCGCCCTGGCCGTTGCTCTTTTCCCATTCCCGGATGCAGCGGGTGGTTTCATAGCCGTCCATCACCGGCATCTGGCAATCCATCAGGATAACGTCGTAGCCGGAGTGATTGGTTCGAACCAGATCCAGTGCCTCCTCACCATTGGCCGCTGCGTCTGTCTCAAAGCCCAGCCGCCGGAGCAGGGCAGTGGCGACCCTCTGGTTCACCATGTTGTCCTCCACCACAAGAGCACGGGCTTGCTCGCCGCCGGTTTTGACAGGGCCCTGTTCCGCAGCCTCAACATGATCGACCCGGTTTGCCAATTCAAAGGGCAGCTCGAAGCGGAACTGCGACCCTTTCCCAATGTCGGTCTCGACTTTGACGTGACCGCCCATCAGCTCAACCAGCCTCTGGACCAGCGAAAGCCCCATGCCGGTTCCGCCATAACTGCGTGAATCACCCGTATCAAGCTGCTCAAATGAGTTAAAGATATCGTGAATTCGTTCAACAGGAATGCCGCAGCCGGAATCACTGACAGTGCAGTTGAGCACCAGGCAGTTATCCTCAAGAGAGAAAAAGCTGGCCTGTACTTTGATGAAGCCGTCGCCCGTGAACTTGATGGCATTATCGATAAGGCCCGCCAGGATCTGGCGCAGGCGCGGGGAGTCTCCCAGCACAAGCAGACGATCCGGCCAGTCTCCGATAAACTTGGTGGACAGCGCCAAACCCTGCTGCTCGGCGACATGACGGTAGCTGGCGGTGCAGTTGGTGATGAGCTCTTTCAGGTCAAACTCGCGGTTATCCAGTTCCAGCGTACCCCGGTCAATATGGGAATAGTCCAGGATGTCATTGATGACCGTCAGCAAGTCCTCAGTGGACTGCCGCGCCGTCTGGAGATAGTCCTTTTGCCGAGCGCTCAGGGCCTCATCGGTCACGAGTTCAATCATCCCCAGAACACCATTGAGCGGTGTCCGTAACTCATGGCTCATGGTGGCAAGAAACTCGGATTTGGCTCGATTCGCCATTTCCGCCCGTTCCCGGGCTTTTTCAGAAGAGGCCAGGGTCTCGTCCCGGGATGCCTTAAGGTTCCTCAGGTGCCTGGAGAGAGCATTGAGGCTTTCCTCCAGCTCCCGGGTTTCGCGGGTAGCGCCGGCAAGGCCTACCTCAACTTCCTCGTATTCCCGATTAATCAGTTTTGCAACCCGACGGGACAGGCCATGGATCGGTGAGACGATACTGTTCAGCGAGTGTTTGACGATTAGTAGCGTAAACAGCAGCAACGAAAACCCAACCGCCAGTGATGTCCAGAGGATGTCCTGCCGGCGTGCTGCGAGTTGGGCTTTGTTGACGCCCACCTGAACAGTACCGACGCGAAGCGCTCCTGACCCGAACCCGTAGTTGGGTTCGAACCATTCGGTCTGGCGATCTTCGCCCAGATCAAGCGGTTGCTGCAGTATCTCAGATTCGAAGACGTCGAAGGTCTCCTCAGCACTGATATTGCCCGGGTCGTCCGTGGAGACAAATCCAACCTCGTCGCCGACCACGTTGGAGACGCGTATCCATTGGGCGCGGCTGCGCCGCAGCGATTGCGACAGTATCTGTTCAAGGGACGCCGTGTTCCCCGAAACGACGGCGTATTCAACCGCCGGCGCAAGGCTGTCAGCCAGCATCTGACTGCTGTCAGCCAGGTCCTTGCGGGCGTCATCAAGCCGAGCAGACGTAAAGAACACCATCAATACGATGAACATGACGATCGCTGGAGCGGCACCCAATAGCAGCAGCTTCCGCGTGAGGGGGACTGGCCTGCCCATACGCTTACTCATCAGACGCCTCCTCGGACCCAGCCAACCGCTCGCTAATAGAGTTGATGATCTCCTGACGGTCGGGCAGCGGAATGTTCAGGGAACGCGCAACCTGGTCGTTTAGCTCAATTCTGAAGACATCGGGATAGGCGGGCGGGGGAAACTGACCATCACTGCGGTATTGTTCTATGTATTTTGCTGCGAGTTTGGAGATCTCGGTTAAAGGTGTATAGGTGGATGCCAGCGATCCCGCTTTGACATAAGCCTGACTCGGGCCGATGACAATCCGGTTGCGACG
Organism: Marinobacter sp. UBA3604; assembly: GCF_002375325.1. Classification (NCBI taxonomy): domain Bacteria; kingdom Pseudomonadati; phylum Pseudomonadota; class Gammaproteobacteria; order Pseudomonadales; family Marinobacteraceae; genus Marinobacter; species Marinobacter sp. UBA3604. The sequence continues at coordinate 134,794 of NZ_DFMB01000063.1, read as the reverse complement.
GTAGGCCGTCAACAGGATGTGCTTGATGGTTCGGGGGTTGTATATACCGCTGTCCGGCGCGGCCAGAATAAAGTCACCGTAGTTCAGCGCGTGAATGAGTGTTGGTATCAGGTCGTTGTCGGAACTGACGACAAATACTCGCGCCCGGAGCCCATAAGCTGGAAGTTCATCAACCAGGGACTCGTAGAGTTCGACGGTCTCGGGACGGGCAAGCATCGCCACCCGGGTGGCATGAGGCAGGATCTCCTTTCCAGCGACGGCCTGCCTGATTAATGGGGGGTTGTACAATATGCCTGAAACCGAACCTTCAGAGCGTCCCGCATATCCACTGATAAACGATTGATCCACAAGCAAAGCCAGGATAGGCACATCACGATTCTCTTGCCGAACTCGAGTAAAGGCTTCTGGCCCGAGCGTAATAACGGGCGTGGTTTTGTCCTGAGACGTCTGGCCGCTGCTGAAGGAGCGAATGTTGACGGTGCTGCCCAGCGCCTCCCTAAGAAGGGTGATCATGCGGCGGTTCAGAGCGGAGTTCTCGGAACCGGCCAGATACACCTGGGAACCCGACGAGGATTGCGCGTAAACAGGCTGAAAAGGCACAGACAACACGAAAAGCAGGAACAGTACGGCACCGCCCAGGGCGCGCCGACTGGCATGGCCGCCTGATTCTTTCCCCATTTTGGTGTTGTACGTTGGTTTCATACCGTCCAGGGTCGGGTATCGTCCGTGTGATGCCTTTAGAATCTTACGCCGACTTCAGCGAAGAACTGGTTATGATCCCTGATGATGTTATCAGGACTCAGATCCGTCGTGTCCTTATCCAGATAGTGTTGCATGGTAACGGCAAACTCATAGCTGTAGCCGGTTTTGAAAATGTGCCTTGCCAGCCTCAGGTCCAGACGTTCGAACTGTGAACGCCGGAATTCATCCGCAAAATAGAATGCCGCCGATGAGGTCAGGTTGAAAGGCAGATCCTGTATCCACGCAAAACTTCCTGAATGCCTGACTGACAAACGCCCCAACAGGTCAATGGCATATTGTTTGTCACCGGCATCACGATCATTGGCGCCGGTATAGCGGCCGTCCTGATCCAGATAAGCATAGCTCATCCTCAGTTTTGTATCGGGAAAGTCCAGTGACGCCTCTACTTCAAAGCCTTTCTGATCGAGTGCGACATTGTTGTCGATGGTCCAGTCTTCTTCATTGATGATACCGCTGATCATGTCCCGAAGCTTGTCGTTGAAATAGCGAACTTCCAGTGACAAGGTGGAACTGTCCAGATAGTACTGGCCAAAATAGCTTATTTCCCGGGAGATTATGTGCTCTTCTTCAAGTGTTTTACCATACGTCGACGTGGCGGGGTCGACCAGATTCGCGACCAGGAATCGTTGCCCTTCAAGAAACGTGTACGGTGGCTGAACATTCCTGGGACGATAGGACCAGTCCGGATTCTGTTCGAACGCATCCGGTGTGCGTACTGCCTCGGAGTAGACAAATCGGAGCGTGTGGTTGTTGGCCAGGATGAAGTTGGCCGCCACCCTGGGTGAAAAGTAGCCTTCGTCCGTGGTGGTGGTTTTTTCCCAGTTGCCGCCGGCGTTCAGGGTGAGCCAACGTAAAGGCGAGTACTCAAGGTTCGCAAAAACCTGTGACTGGTAGTTGTTACCGCGGCCATTGAAATAGGTCTCTGATCGATAGGTATCCTTACGATAACCAAGACCCGATACCAACTTCAGATCCCGGTTGAACAACAGGGTATCCTGGATTTCGAACTCCAGGCGGGATTCCTCAATGTCTTCATTCAAATTTGCCCTGAAAGGGTCTACTTCGTTGGCAGTGCAGGGTTCGAGATCAAAGCTGTTTCCCTGAAGAATATTGTTAAAGGTATCCCCGGGAATGCATATGCTCCAGCGCTGCCGCCGATCATAGTTCTGGAAGCTGGCCTGAACATGATAGAAATGGTTTTCGGAGGTCGTCACGTTCAGGCGGGTTTGTAGATAGTAGTCGTCGACGATGATGTCAGGATGGTCATCGGCGCCGAGCTTACCGTTCTTGATCTGGTCCTCCTCATTGACGCCATCCACCACACCGCCGCGCAGGTCCAAACTGTATTGGCTGTTCAGGAACAAACTGCTGTCGTAGTTAAAGGTGTTGATGTCATAGCCATCATGGAAAGGGTAGTAGATGTCGTCGTCTACTTGCTCGTCAAAACCGTCAGATTTGCGTTTCTCGTAGGCCAGTCGCCAGTTATAGTCACCTGAGACGTTGCCGGCGGAACCAAACACCCGTTTATAGCCTCTGGAACCGGTAATGGCGCGGGTTTCAACGCCGGCCGTATCCTCGGGCGCGCGGGTGATGATATTGATGGTTCCGAGGAAGGCATTGATGCCATACGCGGCGCTGTTTGGGCCGCGGCTGACCTCGATTCGTTCTATCAGCTCCAGGGGAACCGGCATGGTATTCCAGTCCATGTCGGACAGGTTAGGGCGGTATGACGTACGGCCATCGACCTGAACCTGCAATCGGCGCTGCTCATAATGTACAGTACCGTGGTAACTGGTCACCGGGTTGTTGCTGCCGACCTCCGCGACGGTCATGCCGGGGACCAGGCGAAACACCTCCACCAGGTTCATGATGCCGAGATCCCGGATCATTTCGCCGGTGATGATGGTGGTCGTGCCGGGCACACGTGACTTCGGTTGCCTGAGGCGGGTTGTGGTCAGCACCTCTGGAATTCTGGAATCCATTTCAAAGGCTTCCGGTGAATCACCAAACGCTGCCAGCTGGAAGATTTGGTCGTTGCTTTCCTCCGCTACCACCGGAACAACGGCAATGAACGTGCCCGCAAACACCGACATCAGGCGACTGCGATAAGTATCAGGGCGAACAAGCCCCGGAATTTTAATGAGATAGGTCGTAACGGGCATGAGTGTCGTTTTATACTTTGCCGAGTGTGGGATTTTTTATGGTGAACGCTTTTTTCATATCCTAGGTGACCAGATTACATTTGTCTCTCTAAAATTTAATGAAAGTCTGATGAATGAGTTACAACTCTATGAATTGTTGGGAAGTATTGGGTATCGAGCCCACCGGTGATCATGCCCGTATCAGGGCGGCATATGAGCGGCAGGAAAAGTTTGCCTCTGGCGAGGAACTGGAACGGCTGCGGCAGGCTTTCAAGGAAGCAACGGGCGGGGAACCGCAAACGGACAACAGTCCATCCGATGCCGGTAATGAAAGGCGGCCTCAGGTTGCTGAGACCCCTGCGGCAGTGAGGCAGGAGGACCAGGAGTTGGATGCCTCGGAACGACAGGTGGTACGAGAGGTGGTTATCCAGGTCCGAGCCTTGCTGAATGATTCAAGTCGCAGCAAGGACGCGCAGATCTGGAAAGCCATTCTTGGAGAGCCTCCTGCAGATCAGCCTCATGTTCGCAAGGAAATTGCCGACGCGCTGGAACCCCAGGTTCGGCCGATGGCGGAAAACGGCAGCTTCCCGGCGCCGGTTGTGCAGTTTCTGGCGGGGTGGTTCGACTGGTATAGCTTGCGGGATGCACATGCCCACGACGCTGACGAGGACGACATGGAGGCGGAAAAGTCAGCGGGGGATCAAGAGCCGCAGGAAGAACTGCCGCCCCAGATGGTTAACTTCTGGCCAGCGGTCATCGGCTGGATCGTCGGCCTGGCTGTATTGGCTACCTTATTCAGTGGTATGGGGGGCGGCGGCTGACGCGGCCTCAATCCTGCGGCGATACGCCTGAGCCAGCATGGCTCCCACAATGACCTGAATCTGGTTGTAGCACATGATAGGCAGCACGATCATGCCAAACCCGGGGTGCCCGGAGAACAGCACCTTGGCCATGGGCAGGCCGGACGCCAGACTCTTCTTTGAGCCGCAGAATACCACGGCGGCCTCGTCCTCCAAGCTGAATCCAAGCCGGCGAACCACAAACATCGCCAGTACCATAAAAAATCCCAGTAGCGCGAAGCACAGCACGATGGCCAGCAGAATCGCCTTCAACGGCAGGTTCTGCCACAGGCCACTCGCGACCGAATGGGAAAAGGCGGAATACACGATCAGCCAGATCACACACTGGTCATAGCGGGAGGTGAGCGTTTCATTCCGAGCCAGGAAACCACCCAACAAGGGGCGCAGGCCGTGGCCAACCGCAAACGGAAGAAGCAGTTGTAGCACAATGTCTTTGAGCGCCTCCGCCACCGAAAAGCCACCGTCGCCCGACGTGCTCACCAACAGTAACAGCAGAAATGGTGTCAGCATCATGCCAAAGACATTGGATGCAGCAGCGCTGCAGATGGCGGCAGGCACATTGCCCTTGGCCATGGCGGTATAGGCAATCGAGGAAGAAACGGCCGACGGCAGCACACCCAGATAGAGGAATCCCAGCCCCAGATCAGGCGGCATCCACTGAGGCGCAAAACGACTGATTTCATTGATGGGTAATGCCACGAGGGGAAAGAAAACAAAGGTGAAAGCGGTAATGATGATGTGCAGGCGCCAATGGGTGGCCCCGGCTACGATCTGTTCACGTGAAAGCGCCGCGCCATGAAGGAAAAACAGGAGTGCCACGGCCACAGTGCCTGCAGTTGCCAGGGCGTTGGCGGCATCACCACGCACCGGCAGGAACGTGGCAAGGACAATCGCACCTAACAGCAATAGCGTGAAGGTATCGAGCCTGAATTTCATGGATGCTTCTTCCCCAAGGCTTTAAGGCTCGGCTGGAGCAGCGCCCTCGACAGAGTTTCCGCCTTAACGGAGTCCTGTCGTCGGATCGCGGCGAGTAGCAGTTCATGATCCTCCTGGGAAGGTTCAGGAAGTCCTGAATCGAGCTCGGTCAGTTCAATGGTCTGTGCCACCGAATTGGCAAAATAGTCGTACAGCTCCGACAGGGCAGGGTTGTGTGACGCTGCGACCAGGGCTGTATGAAACGCATGATCGTGACGGATTCGGCTTTCAACATCGTCACCGGCTTTCGCCCGCTCATCCAGGGCGAGCGTCATTCTCTCCAGGTCCTTGGCGTCCCGGCGTTCCGCAGCGAGCTTCGCAGCCTCGGTTTCCAGCATGATCCGTACTTCGAGCTTGTCTCTTAACTGGGCCCGGTTGATTCTCCGCAGGGTTTCTCCTGCATCCTTTGTGGCTCGAACGTAGGTGCCATCCCCCTGACGTGTCTCCAGCATGCCGACATGCACCAGGACCCTGACCGCTTCACGAACGGTGTTACGGCTCACGCCGAGGGACTCCGACAGTTGCGCTTCAACGGGCAGCCGTTCGCCAATCGCCCAGTGGCCTTTTTCAATGGCCTGGCGCAGGCTTTCTATGGCGGTTTCGACGAGAGAGCCCTTGGAGATTCTGGCGAGCTGCATGTTTAAGATCCTGATAAATGATGACCCAATCATCCTATGAATATGCCGGGGCTGTCAAATGGACAAGCCTGGAGGGAGCAAAGAGAGGCTAAACGGAGGGTTGCAGGAACTCGTAGTCGTCCGGGTTCACCTCCCGCGTGGCCTTGCGGTAAGTGAAGGTGAAACCGGGCCAGTTCACCGTGTTCTTGCCATCGCTGTCCAGGTACCAGGAATGGCAACCGGATTCCCAAACGCTGTCTTTAAGCTTTGTCTGAACGCCCTCCGAGAACGTTCTAAGCCGATCTGGTTTTACATCCATAGCCGTGCCGGGTGTTGCGCTCAATGTATTGATACAACCCAGCACATACCGGACCTGGGACTCCAGCATGTACACAATGCTGTTGTGGGCGAGGTTTGTGTTGGGCCCGTAGAGCATGAAAAGGTTGGGAAACCCGGACACCGTAATGCCCTTGTAGGCCTCCGATCCAGTGGCCCAAGCCTGGTTGAGCGACGCGCCGTTGCGGCCGGTGATCTCCATCGGTGACAGGAAATCCGAAGCCGCAAATCCGGTCCCCAGGATTATCGTGTCCAACCGGTGCAGAGCGCCGTCGGTGGTAATCAGGCCTTCCTCCACGACACGCTCTATACCAGTGGTGACGAGCTCGACGTGAGACTGATCAACGGCTGAATACCAGTCGTTGGAAATCAGTATCCGCTTGCAGCCGATCTTGTAGTCCGGAATCAGATGCCTGAACTTCTCGGGATCGCGAACCTGGTGTTTGGCAAAGCGCTTTGCCTGCCAGGCAAAAAGCTCGAGCAAGCTGTTAAAGCGGGTGAACGCCAGGGCGCGGCTTTCATTCTTCCAATAGATCAGAGAGCGGTAGATGCGGTCCCAGGCCGGAACCTTCTGGAACAGTGCCTGCTCCCATTTATAGAACGGTCGGTCGGGTTTCGGCAGCACCCAGGCAGCGGAGCGCTGGAAAAGGCTGAGAGCTCTTACCTTTGGCACTATTTCCGGCACGAATTGAATGGCGCTGGCACCGGTGCCAATCACGCCAACATTCTTGCCACTCAGGTCGTAGTTATGGTCCCAACGGGCGGAATGGAACGTCGTGCCTGCAAAGGTATCCAGGCCGGGAATATTTGGCCATGCTGGCTGATTCAACTGGCCGGTAGCGGTAACAATGATATCGGCTGTCTGAGACTCTCCGTCGGTAGTGGTGACGGTCCAGGTGTTGGTGGCTTCGTTGAAAACCGCGCTGGCGACTTCGTTATTAAACTGAATATGCCCCGCCAAATCATATTTCTCAACGCAGTGCTGCATATAATCAAGAATTTCCGGCTGCAATCCGAACTTTCTTGACCAGTCGTGTTTGGGCTCAAAGGAGAAGGAGTACAAGTGAGACTGAACATCACAGGCCGCACCGGGGTAGGTATTATCTCGCCAGGTGCCTCCAACCCCGGACGCCTTTTCCAGGAGGGTAAAGGTTTCTATTCCGGCATTCCGGAGCTGGATGGCCATGCACAGGCCGCCAAAACCGGTGCCAATGATGATCACAGACGGTGTGGTACTGCGGACACTCTCGTTCACGGAATCTTCCCTTTGACGTTATTATGGGAATTCGGATACCGGGTAGAGTATACGTCTGACGCGACTTGCGGTAGATGGTCAGAACCGGATTAACGCAGAACCCCATGTAAACCCGCCGCCAAAGGCTTCCAACAGAAGCACCTCATTTTTCTGGATGCGACCATCGCGAACGGCAACGTCCAGCGCCAGCGGAATTGACGCAGCAGAGGTGTTACCGTGCTTGTTGACGGTCACCACCACCTGGTCCATGGACATGTTCAGCTTGCGAGCCGTGGCCGCGATAATCCTCAAATTCGCCTGGTGCGGTACCAGCCAGTCCACATCGGATTTCTTCATCTGGTTGGCTTCAAGGGTTTCGTCCACAATTCTGCCCAGGGTGTTCACGGCAATCTTGAACACTTCATTGCCCTTCATGTGAACATGGCCTTTGCCGGCCCGAACCTGGTCGAAGCCATCGCCAATACCAAAGGGTACGTGGAGCAGGTCTTCGTATTTGCCGTCAGCATGGATGTGGGTCGAGAGAATGCCGGTTTCCTCGCTGGCCTCCAACACTACGGCGCCGGCACCGTCACCGAACAGCACACAGGTGCCTCGGTCTTCCCAGTCCAGAATGCGGGAGAACAGCTCTGCGCCAACCACCAGAACCTTCTTGCTGCTGCCGGTTTTGATGAACTTGTCAGCAACCGATAGCGCATAGACAAACCCGCTGCAAACAGCCTGGATATCGAAAGCCGGGCAGCCATGGATATCGAGTCTCGCCTGTAGAATGCACGCCGAGCTGGGAAAGATCTTGTCAGGGGTGGATGTGGCGAACACAATCAGGTCGATGTCGGCAGGCTGAAGTCCGGCGGCTTCAATGGCCCTGCGGGATGCTTTTTCAGCAAGATCGACGGTGGTTTCACCTTCTACAGCGATGTGTCGCTGCTCAATGCCGGTACGCTCACGAATCCACTGGTCGCTGGTGTCGACGATTTTCTCCATGTCTTCGTTTGTCATGACATTCTCAGGCAGATAGGAGCCCGTGCCGACAATTCGCGCGTACGTCATGTGCTAGTTTCCTCAGGTGAACGGATCAATACTCAGATTCTTTCAATCATCCTATACCGTATTGATCGCCCCCAGCTATTAGCGTTTTGTCAAAGATGAGCGGGAGATACCCCGGAAAAGCTGGTACTCAGCCTGTAATCAGCTATACCTGTAGACAGGAACTCTTGTTGTGAAGGAGTGCTGCTGATGACAGACCTTCCCCTTGGTATGAAGTATTACCTGCTTATTCTCACCTCAAGCCTGATTGAAGACCTCAATGACTATGGCGTCAAATGGATTGCGAACGAACCGGGCATTGCGATTCGTGACGTTGAAAAGGCGTTTTTCTGTGCCCGGGCCCTCGAAAGCAGGATGCCGGACGAACCTGGCCAGGCGGACCCGCGCCTGTGGCCGGAGCTTATGAAATCTATCCATACCATTCGGCGCGTCCTGGATGTGGTCGAGAAAACCACGTTCGATGCCGTGATCGCCGAGGCCCTGGAAACCACGTCCGATATCGCGCGAGCAGATATCAAGCACGTCTTCGAACAAAAACGGGAAGCGGGGGAGGTGGATTTCCGTCTTCACGGACTTCTCAACACCAAACCGGATTCCGGCAAACCGGACCCTGCAGTGCGCGAGGCCTTCATGCTGAAGCGGGCACGTCGTTTTCAAAGCTTTATGGCGTTCGACGGCGCCACACTGAACGACGACGAGAAGGTGATATTGAATGATGCGCAATCGGTCGCCCGCCACATAATGGATGGCGACCGTGATAACCGTCGAATTGATGCACTGCTCGTTATGGGCGCCGTGCTGATTGAAACGGCCAGCGTGAGACCAAAAGCCAGGATCCCACGACTGATCCGGGAGAGCTTTGATCGCATGGCCACCAAGGCTGCGATGGCTCTCGGTGCCATTGTCTATCGTGACGAGTATCTTGAGTTTAAAGCTACTCTCGGATTGGAGCGGCTTGATTCGGATTTATAGGGAGCTGCTTTATACCGTTTTAACGGTTCACAACTCCCGATGATGAATGGCATCCTGACTAACCACTCTGCGAAAAGAAGGAGACGAGGTAATGGGCATTTCCAACCACGAACTTCATAACGAATTCCCTCAGTTTGGCGAATTGATCGACGAACTGAGAAAGAACGACCCGACGTTCCAGCACCATTTTCGGCAGTACGCAGAGCTGGACCAGGAAATCGAAGGCCTGGAACGCAGGGATGCCCCGATCGGAGACGATCAGTTGCACCAGATGAAACAACAGCGACTGCAACTGAAAGATGATCTGTATAAGACGCTTGTAAAGAAGTCGAACGGGGCGGCATAGGTACAAGTTGCTAGGCTCAAAGGCCCCAAAACAAGGCCTCGTAGTGGTTTCCAAGTATGGGGCCGGACAGGAATCATCCATAAAATAGGTAACTACTTAAAACCGATTACGGTTTAACCCTTTGTTGTTATCGATAGATGGATGATTGAAATGAAAAGAGCCGCATCACTGTACAAAGGGTGGAGAACGAAGCGTAACTTCCTCCACCTGGTCCTGACCATGGAACCCCGTCTTCTGAAGGACGTTGGTTACCCACCTGAGCTTGTTGCACAGCGTCTGGATACACCGTTCTGGAAGTTCTGATCTGTTATAAAACAGATGACTATAGAGACATCCTTAGAAACTGGATGAACTCCTTGGCACGCCTTGGCAGGTACCGCCGATCCGAATACATTGCGTAGATCGAGCGGGGTACCGGCTCCGCGCCAAGCTTTAAATGCTGAAGCGTGCCGGCTCCAAGTTCCGCGGCCACATAGTCGCGAGGCACCATTGCGATGCCCAGCCCCTCTTTTACCGCCTCGATTAACATCATGGAGTTGTCCGCAACCAGCGGACCAGCGACGCTGACAGATTTTGTCTGGCCCGAGCCAGTCGAGAGCAGAAACTCCCATCGCTTTGCATCTGAGCTCATGCTGTACATAAGGCATTGATGGGAAGGCAGATCATCGATCGTGGCGGGCACACCTGCCTCGGCCAGATAACCTGGTGACGCCACCAGAATACGATCGAGCGACCCCAGCCGCATTGCAACAAGCGATGAGTCTTCCGGTGCTTCTATCCCCCGAATGGCCACATCAACGCCGCTTCCAACCAAATCGGTAAGTTGGTCGCTCATCTGTAGCCGAAGGGACAGCGACGGGTGTTCTTTCTTGAACTGGAGAATTAACGGGCTGAGAACCTTGATGGACAAGGAAACCGGGCTGGCAATAACCAACTCGCCCGACAGATCGCCGGTATCAGCAACGGAATCGAGCATTTCGCTGGTCTGCTCAATGATAGAAAGGCAATAGGTGTAGAATCGCTCGCCTTCGTCCGTAAAGCTGATCGTACGGGTATTGCGGTTGATCAGCTTCGAGCCCGTCCAGGATTCGAGGAACCGGACGTACTTGGATATAACTGCATTCGAGCACTGGAACTCGTCGGCAGCAGCCGTAAACGAGCCCAGCTCGTAAATTCGCTTGAAATACTCCACACCCTTGAGGCGATCCATGCCGGCGCTCCACATCAGATCTTGATTGATGAGGGAATTATACAGGCAAGCGCCGGTGTGTGGCTGAATTCTATCGGGCCTGTTGATCAGACTCTTTGAATCAGTTGGGAGAGGGGTCGGCGCACCTTTGGCATGTTCGCCATCCGGTCCTCCGCCGTATCACGGTACCCCAATGCTGCAATGACCACGCTGCTCAGATTATCCTCGTTCAATCGCAGGACGCGATCGAGGGCGGCGGGATCAAAGCCTTCCATCGGCGAGGCATCGACACGCTCTATAGCGGCGGCGGCAAGGGTAAAGCCCAGGGCAATGTAAGCCTGCTTTGCGGCCCAGGCCTGCTTGTCAGCGGCCGTTTCCAAACCATTGATGGTACCTTTGATAGCGTCAGCGAACCCGTTCAGATCGGCAATCGCAACCCCTCTCTCGGTCGCCGCCAACTCGATGTAATGATCAACCGTTGAGTCATCCAGATCCGTCTTGGTCGCAAACACCAACAGGTGGGAGCATTCCTTGACCTGTGGTTGCGGTGCAGCGTCTTCATGGATGCGGTCAAGCAGCGAGCGGTCGCTGATGACTTTGATGGTGTAGGGTTGCAACCCATAAGAGGACGGCGCCAATCGTGTGGCCTCCAGTATTCTCTCCAGCGTGCCTTCCGGGAGAGATTTGCCATTCATGCGTTTTGTGGCGTAACGCCATTCTAGGGCTTCCAGAAAATCCATAACAGTCTTCCTGTGTCGGTTTTGGTGGTTGGTTGACTGCTGACACTAAACGATGAGTTTCGGGGAATCGATGCGCAAATCGGCAAAGGAGTTTTCACGAAACGTGTAGTGATCCGTGGTCGCCGCATCGGGATGATAGGGCTCGCAACTAACGGAGAAAAAACCATGAAACAACATGCGAGTACCGCATCTCATCAACCCGATGTAACGTCCATGCTTCTGTTGTTGGGCGTTGGCGTACTGATTGCCCTGATGCTGCCGCTTTCCAGGGCCGCCATGGACATCGGCATGACACCACTGGCGTACGCCTTCTGGCAGGCTTTGGGTGGCGGTATCCTGCTGGTTCTCTGCGGTCGCCGGGGTTCCCCGGTGCGATTCAGCAGGCCCCTGTTTCAATACTTTGGCATCAGCGGACTGACCGCCATTGCCGTACCCAATGCGCTGGCCTTCATTGTTGTTGCCAATATTGGGTCCGGCCTGACGGCGACTCTCTATGCGCTGCCATCCCTTGCCACCTACGGGATCTCCGTCATTCTGGGCATGGAAACACTGAGCAGGAAAAAGTCCATTGGGCTGAGTCTGGGCGTTGCCGGTTGTGTCTGGATTCTGTCGCCCAATCCCGCGGGCATCAATCCGGACTCGCTGCCATGGCTGCTGTTAGGTATGTTGGTTCCGCTGTCCCTCGCTATTGGCAATGTGTATCGCACGTCTCACTGGCCGAAAGGGGCTACTCCAGAGCAGCTGGCCCCTGGAATGCTTCTCGCCGGTGCCGTACTGATTTTACTGGTGGTCGTGGTGACTGGGGGCGCACATTCGCTGCTTGTTAGCGGGATGGATCTCTGGACCATTGTGGCCGTTCAGTCTGTCCTGACTGCGATCAGTTATCGCGGCTTCTTTCACTTACAGAAGCGGACATCGCCAACGTTTCTCAGCCAACTGGGGTTCGTGATTACACCCGCTGGCCTATTGTTCGGGATCGTTTTCTTTGGTGAGTCTTATGGTTGGGCCGTGTGGGGTGGCGTGGTGCTGCTCTTGATAGGTGTTGTACTGGCAAACGGCGCCACCCGTGAACGCAAAACCTGCAACGCGGTCAGGAATCCTGGCTAAGCGCAACGTCGTCGACACGCTCTGGGCCGGACTGCTGACGCCATGCCAACAGAAATATCGCGAGCCCGGCAACGGCGGTTGTGGCACCAACATACCCTGTGGACTGCCATCCAAGGCCGGCACTGATAGCCATCCCGCCCAGCCAGGGTCCAAGAGCATTGGCCACGTTGAACGCTGCGTGGTGAGAGGCGGCGGCCAGTGTCTGGGCACCGTGCGCCACGTCCATCAGGTGGGTTTGCAGCGCGGGCCCAAGGCCAACCATCAAGGCGACCAGGAAGCACATCACCAGCATGGTCCAGATGGTTTCCGTGGCGTAGGGATACAGAAGTAGCATGCTGATGCTCCACAGCAACATCCAGCCAACGCTGCGGAACTGGAGGCGATCAAACAGCCATCCTCCGAGGATGTTCCCAATGAACCCCCCAAGCCCGAAGACCGCGAGTGCGATCGGAATCCAGAAGGGGTCGACCCCGGTGACTTCCAGCAATGTCGGAGCCAAATAGCTGAACACACAGAACATACCGGCAAACCCGATGGAGCCGATCGCCAACGGGTACCAGATTTCCGGACGATTGAACGCCCGGATTTCTGAGAACGGGCTTTGCCGTTCCTCTTGTCGGTTGAGAGGAAGGAAAAGAACAATCATCAACCCGGTAAGGGCTGCAACAGCGCCCACGAACCCGAAGGCGTACCGCCAATCCAGGTGCTGCCCTAGAATCGTTGCCAGTGGGTTTCCGATCAACAGCGCGAAGGTGAGGCCCATCATGACCAGGCTCACTATCTTGGCGCGCTTGTTAAAAGGTACGAGTGAGGCGGCGACCAGAGCAGCAACACCGAAATAGGCCCCATGGGGAAGGCCGGCAATGAACCGGAACACCAGAAGTGATCCATACCCCGGTGCCAGGGCACTGGCAATATTTCCCAGTGCGTAGAACGACATCAATAGGATCAGCAGGTGCCGGCGATAGAGTCTGGCTCCACCAATGGCCAGGATCGGGGCGCCCACGACGACGCCCAGCGCGTACGCACTGATCAAGTGGCCAACCTGTGGTTCCGTAACACCCAGATCCGCAGCAACGCCGGGCATAAGCCCCATGATGGCGAACTCTCCCGTACCTATCCCGAATCCGCCCATGGCGAGAGAGAATATGATCAGTGTAATCCTGGCGGGAGAGTAGGGGGCTTCCTGCAATTGAGAGGGCATGGGGTGGTTGGCCTTGGCTACCAGTCAGTAAATTTGAAACAAGGCCATCCAGTGTGAGCTAATCCACGGCACTTCGGAATACGCGTATGTCCTCAGATCAGCCAGCCGAAGAGGAAGTCGAATAGCGAGCTGAAAAAACCGCCACTGCTCTTGGTGACAGTGGTTGGTTCCGAAGTGTTGTCTGAGGACGAACTTGTGGCCTGCAATGATTCCGAAATCTCCGGATTGCCCGAAGTCGTCGTTTCCTGTGGCAACTGATAATCAACATCCGTTGATGTCTCTTCGGTCGCCTCGGAAGGCACATTGAGTGCTATGGAAGGCTCGGCATCAACGGTTGAAAGCTCTTCGACAGTGGAGGGCTCCTCAACAATCGGGCGCTCGACAGTGGTTTGGGGCTTTTCCGTGGCTGAGGGCTCTTCAGCAACCGCAACTGCAACAGGTTCGCTTTCCGGTTCTTCTACTGTTTGAGGGGCGGGCATTGATGCTTGGGCTATTGTCGGCTCGGGCTGAATTACCGGGTTATCGTCCGTTGCCAGAATGGCATCAGGTACAGGCACCGCTTCTTCTTCCAGGGGTGGTGATTCTGTCGGAACCAGCGCTGGCTCCGGTTGGACCTCTGGTTCAGGCGCTGCAGCAACGAGTTGTTCCTCATTGGCCGACCCGAAACGCTCCTTGTCGATTCCCGCATCAGCCATCGCCCCCTCACGGTTCTGCGCGGTGTTGCCAGTCACTGGATCGCCGTCCTTAACGGCGATTCCCAGGGCGGACAGCGTTTGTGGGTCCAGGTCTCCAGTGGCCTGCAACCCGTCGTGACCCGATTGATACTTCCGGATGGCTGAGCGCAGGGTGTTATCCATCCACCCATCGGCTTTGCCGATATCGTAGCCTGCGCCATAGAGGGCATTTTCAGCAGCAAAGATGGTGTCGGCAGGATCGGCCTGAGCGACTGCACAGAAGGACACCGTCAACGCGGCAAGAAAACCGGGCATCCTGGTAAAACGTGAATGGCTCATGGGTAAATCTCTCCCTGATACGCCGTATTGCTTTTGTTTGAGTATTGAAAGTATCAGTAATTGAACATGTCGCCTATGACGCAGTTAACACAAGCGGAAAAGGGCTCTAGTCCGATGTCTTGAAGCGACGTACCAGGCCGTTAAGGTCCTCTGCCATATCCGCCAGGGAATTGCTGGATTGGTTTACGTGGGCGATATCGTCGGTGAGTTTATCAATGGCACTACTACTGGCCTCCACGTTCTGAGTCATTTCAGCAGCGGTCGCTCGCTGTTGCTCGGTGGCGCTTGCAACTTGTGTCGTCATGTCCACGATCCGGTTCACGGCAGCCATAATTTCCGACAGGGCAGCGCCGGATTTGCCAGCTTCTTCACTGGCTTCCGAGGCCATCTGTTTGGCCTTACTCATATCAACCACCGCGCCAGCGGCACCGCTTTGCAGATTCGAAACGATCCGCTCGATATCGACCGTGGAATCCTGAACCCGCTTAGCGAGGCCACGAACCTCATCGGCAACCACCGAAAACCCGCGTCCCGCGTCTCCCGCACGCGCTGCCTCGATGGCGGCATTGAGGGCAAGGAGGTTGGTTTGTTCTGCGATGGCCTGGATAACGTCCAGTACGTTTCCGATCTCACCGGACTCATCTTCGAGTCGTTGGATGCGCTTTGACCCTGCTTCGACCTGTTCCGCCAGTCGGGTAACGGATTTAATCGCGGTCGACACCGTTTCCTGACCGGTTCCTGCCAGGTCGGCGGCCTGGCGTGCGGATTCATCCGTGTCATTGGTGTTGGAGGCGATCTCGTCGGAGGTGGAGACCATTTCCTGCATCGCCGCCGAAACTTGAGTCACCTGGTCCCGTTGTTGTTCGGCATTGGCAGTGGTGCTGTTTGTAATGCCAGACAATGACTCAGATTCCGTACTGAGACGCCGGGACGACGCGACAATCCGGGAAATGATGTCTTCCAGGGTTTCCAGGAAGGCATTGACCGCTGAGATGAAATCGCCAATCTCGTCAGGGCGGCCCTTGGTCAGCCGGGTAGAAACGTCGCCTTCGTTATTGCCAATATTTTCCAGGTAACCCAGAATTTCCGACCGCGCACGTTTGACGCTGTTGCCCATCATGCGGCTCATCAGCAGGGCGACGACCAACCCCAGAATGACAGACGCAATAAAAGCGGCGAGTGTCAGCTTAAGCGCAGCCTCGGTCTCTGCTTCCGCTTCGTCTGCCACGGTTTCGAGGGAGGCAAAAACCTCTCTCTCAAGACCCTGAGCCATGTCAGTGATTTGGGGTCCCAGAACGTCAAGCTTGTCTTCTTTCGTCCGGATCATCGCTTTTTGCTGAACCAGCAGTTCATTGACCGATGACTGGTATTTCCCAAGTGCCTCTATCGCCGTATCGACATACTGCCTGACGTAACCGGGGACTGAGTCCATATCCAGAAACTCGAGCGCATCGGAAATATCCTCCATGGCATAACCCAGTGCCGTTTCCGAGGACTCGTCGCCATCAGCAAAGAAGCGCTGTGAGGCCATTCGCATCATGAGCGTATCGTGAATCAACTGTTCCAGAACAACTCGCAACCGGCTGTCCGGCTCTCTGTTGGTAACGCCATCCATAGCCCTGCGCAGCGCCTCTGAAGCAGTGGGGCCGTATTGGTCGAGTTCATTGGCAATGATATTTTTGACTTGCTGCTTGGCGGGTACCAGTTCGTTATTGAAGACATTCGCGTACTGCAGTGTCGCCTCCTCGATCTCAGCAACCAGTTGCACGCGGTTGGTACTTTTAATCGTCTGCTGCGCCGCTGACAGCTCACTGAAAAAATCCGTCTCGAGCTGCTTGAAGCGTGCCAGGATGTCTTCGTTACCGGTAGCGTAGTAGTCAAAGACTCCCAATCTCATATTGTAAAGATTGATTAGCACACCGGTCGCAACGGCGGTTTCCGGTGCAAGATCCCTTGCCACTGTATCCATTCGCGCATCAAGGTTTTGAAATTCCCGGATGCTGTAGAAGGTTACGAGTGCGAATAAAAGCAGAATAAAAACAGGTGCGATCAGGAGTTTTCCGCTGACACCTAGCCGACGCTCAATAACTTCTAATTTTTCTACAGCCACTGGTCTGCCCCTCTATGCATGCGAGATCTCTTGGTTAACGGCGGGTTCGGGATAATCTGGAGCCGCTCAGCCAATTTATTCAACGAAGTTTGCTTGGGTCGCAATCATGGGGGAAAGCTCCAGGCTCCAGTGAGCCATCCCGCTTCGGCTATAGATGTAGTGCCCGCTCAGGGAATTCATTTTGGGGATGCGGGCGGGTTTGACACCATTCATGATCAGGGACGCCAAGCGGGCGGCAGTGATGCCCTCCTGGTGAGCCGAAATGGTGAAGCCGCCAATCGCTTGCTGCTTACCAATGTTAATATCCCAAAAGGAAAAGATGGGAACCCGGCTTTGATTAAATGCCCTGGTAATGAGTTCGTCCGGCGCGATATAGGTGCCTTCTGCGTCTCGTATGGTGTGGTGGGTCCCAACGATAATTGCGTCGTACAGTTCGTGGGCCTGAACTACCGACTGCAACCAGGTGTCCTTGTCGTTGGTAAGGACGATGTCCAGTTTGGAGCCATATATTTCGGCACTTCTCTTGTCGCCGAAGTATTCGTTGACTGCGTTTCGCATGGTGGGTGAATCGTCCATTAATACCAGAAAGTGCTCATCCACTTTCAGTACTTTCTGCAGATGACGGATGCTCTCCTCAAAAAATGGCCGTTCCAGCAAGCCGGCGACCAAATCGTGTTCAAGGGTAGGGTGCTGCGCCGGACCGCCGTTGACGCCCAGGAATACCACCGGAATCTTCCGTTCAACCAAGTGGTTGGCCATCAGGGAGAATGCGTTGTCATCTCCAAGAATGGCAATGTCAGGCTGGATCTCGGTAATGGATTGTTGGAGGCGGGCTACTTTTTGGGGCCATTCTGATTTCGGTAATCGTTTGGTGTCGAGGGCAAGCACGCGAATATCGTGGTCCTCGCCCAGCACTGATTGGATAGCGGCAATATAATCGGCATCCCATTTGTAGCCTTGATGATAACTTTCGATAATCACCACGGTTTTGCTGAAACACAGGGGGCTTACCAGCAGAAGAGCCAGGAGGAGCGTACGCATTGGGTGTTCCTTGTTATTTTCCGAGTGAAGTCTGCACCCGTTCTTTCTTGTTGGAAGCGCTTGTTTTTATGGTTATTCCACTGCACCAAACAGGAACCGTGCCAAATTTCTACGTTATTGTTTTATAACAATATTTATTGAAAGGACAGGCAACGGAGTGGGTTTATCGGTGCCGAGTGTCTGGTTTCAGGGACACAATGACCTGGATAGGGGAAAGATTGTCTGATTTATCGGACATCACTGTCCTGGTTTCCGGACTTTGATGGGTTCCACGATCTCCGTGTTTCAGGCATCTCTTTCTGAGTTCGCAGCTTGGCTGGACGCCCAGGCGAACCCGAGCAACCCGAGAATTGGGCCAGGAACCAGAAGCCAGGCGGCATCCAGACCGATATGATCGAACAGCGCAGTGGTTGCGGCTATCGATACCACTGAAATTGCAAAGCCGATGGAGTTCTGGATCGCCAGTGCGGCACCGACCACTTCTTTCGGGCAAGCCTGGGCGGCCAGGGCGGAGAACTGGGGCGAGTCCGCGATCACGGTGGCGCCCCAGGCAAGTAGAAGGACTCCTAGCCACGTGGCGGGTAAGTCACGCCAGAAAAGGGCAAACACCACAGCGCAAACGCAGGAAGATGCCAGCGCACCGAGCGCGACCTTTGCGCTCCCAATACGACGTGACAGAAATCCCCCGACGAGACACCCCAAAGCCCCAATGCCTATGATACTGAACGCCATGCCCGATAATCCGACGGCCGAGTACTCACTGAGCAATGCCGTGTTGGCCACAAGCAGTGGTACTACCGTCCAGAACGCGTAGAGCTCCCACATGTGCCCGAAATAGCCCAGAGCTGCGGCACGAAATCGATTGACCTTGAAGGCGTCAAAGACCGTCAGCTCACGCTCGGAGGTGGTGCCCGACGCATGCTTCGCCTGACCTGTACCGGGTAAATGGGGCCCGTCCCCAAGCAGGTGGATAAGGAATGCACCAAGCAGTGCAAGCATCGATGACGCAAGGATAACGTACTGCCAGGGAAGATCCGCACCGGCTTCTCGTAATGCATGGGGCAGTGCGGTGCCAAGCGTCAACATTGCGACAAGCTGGGCAAGGGCCTGTCCGGTCCTTTCAGGAGCCCAACTGACAATCAACTTCATGCCCACGGGGTAGATACCCGCCAAGCTAAGGCCGACCAGGAAGCGGAACACAATGCCACTGGCCAAGCCCTCCGAAAACCAGGCGAAGCAGGCATTGAATAACGCGCCGCAGGCTGCACTGACCACGAAAATGAGACTCGCACGATACCGTTCTGCCAGGCCTCCCAAAGCCATGATCATTGTGCCCAGGATAAAACCGCCCTGAACGGCGCTGGTCAGCCAGCCAATATCAGCAGCACTGATTTGCCAACTGGTCATCAGAGTGTCCGTGGCACTGTTGGCGCTGAACCACAGCGATGTTCCGAACAGTTGAGCGAGGGCGATTGTCGCAACGGGGCCAAGCCAGCGCAAAAATCTTGAAGGGATGGGGGGAGCCCCCTCAAATTGTCCAGACGTCATAAGTGCGCTCCATATCCGTCGCGGCCATCAGTGTAGACTGACCGGCTGGCACAGTATACTGATGCACCATTCGTCATTTGTCGTAGAACCTGGGCGCCAGATGAAATGGGCAGGAGTGTGGCAGGTTTTCAGTGTTCGCTGGAAGCGTGGTACCTTCGGGCAAGACTTTATCGTTGGATATCAGAAAACTAAAGCGGGTGGATAGACTTTATGGACGTAATAATCATCGGCGCGGGGATTATGGGGACCACTTTTGCCACGTTGGCAAAAGAGCTGGCTCCTGAGTTGAACATCACCATCCTGGAGAGATTGGAGAGCGCTGGAGAGGGTAACTCGTGGGTGTTCAACAACGCTGGCACGGGACACGAGGCAAACTGTGAACTGAACTACACGCCGGTGGATGAAGAAGTTATCTCCGTCGAAAAAGCCTTGAAGATCCATGCGCAATTCAATGTGGCCAAGCAGTTCTGGGCGCACCTGATCAAGAAAGGCGCCATTAAGGACCCCAAGACGTTCATCAATCAGACCAAACATTGCACCATCGTGTCTGAATCCTCAATCGATGAATTGCGACTGCGGTTCAAGGAAATGTCCGCTCATCATTTTTTTGAGACTATGCGTTTCTCAGAGGATTTCGACGAAATCAAGGGCTGGATTCCCTATCTGATGGAGGGGCGTCCGCGCCATGAAAAAATGGCGGCAACTGTCATAGAAACAGGCACGGACGTAAATTTCGGTGCTCTGACCCAACAAATGGCGAAACATGCCGCCCAGGATCTCGGTGTGAAGATTGAGTACGGCACCCACGTAAAGCGCGTGCACAAGAGCCCTGCAGGGAGCTGGCTTGTTGAAACCGAACGTCACGGAGCGCCCGTGCGCTACAAGGCCGATGTGCTGTTTGTTGGTGCGGGTGGGGGTGCATTCCCAATCCTGAAGAAAAGCCACCTGCCATTTGCAAAGCGGTTTACTGGCTTTCCAGTCGGTGGGCGTTTTCTACAAGCCCCGATCAGTGCAGAGCAGGCTGATCATTACCGGGCGAAAACCTACGGTAAAGCAAAAGTGGGCGCGCCTCCCATGTCTGTGCCGCATCTGGATCTTCGGGTGGCAGATGGCCAGCACTACTTACTGTTCGGCCCTTTCGCCTCCTTCAAGCCCGTTCTTGAGAAAGGCCGCGGATTCTTTGATTACCTTCGGGCAATGCGCCTGCATGATATTCCAGGTTTGCTGAATGTCACTCTGGAGCACTTTCCGTTGGTGAAATACCTGGTTTCAGAGACCTTCAAGGGCGAGAAGAGCATGTTCGAGGAGCTTGAAAGCTTTGCGCCCGGCCTGAGCAAAAAGTTTGAATGGAAACCGGTTCACGCTGGCCAACGGGTTCAGATTATCAAGGACGGCGACCTGCAGATGGGAACGGAAATTCTCGTGTCCAAGGACAAGACGTACGGAACGTTGTTGGGAGCATCGCCAGGGGCATCGGTTTCGCCGGAGGTTATGCTGCGGTGCCTTGAACAACTGCTACCGGCCATTTTTTCCAAAGAGGAAGCCAGGAAAGCGAAGAAAGAGATTTTTCCTGAAGATGATCTGGATACCCTGGCCACGAATCCTGATCGTTATCGGGAAATTCGTGATGCCGTTAATAAACAGTTGGGGATAGTTTGAAGAAAGGCGTTCCATGATTCCCGAGTTACAGGTCAGAATCATGGAACGCCATATCAAGAGCTCCTGAGTGGGCGGTGACTGCCCTAGACGTAGAAGTCCAAATCCTCCTGGGCTTTCAACAGATCCCGCATCTTGATGGGGTCATCGCCAAAGAAGAAGACCAGGCCCCAGTGAGTGCCGAAGGCGGACCGGTCAGGAACCGTTTCTTCCACCGGTGCAACGAGTTCGTGTGACTCAAAATAGGGGTGATCAACGCATTCCGGAGGCATTTCCAGCTTGCTGACCACGCGGCGGCGCGGATAAACACCGAAGCAACCGGCATAGCCCTTGGCATCGACCACTTCGCGTGGGAAGAACTTTTCCACTTCCTCTTTGGTGCTCTTGGGATCAAACACCAGCATTGACGCCTGGTACGCATTGAACCCATACGCACGTTCAATCAGCTCAAACGCCTTGAAACCGGGTGGTCGATAAGCAACCTCACCAAAGTACATTTCACCATCAGCAGTAACGAAATACTCCGGATGAATCAAGCCAAACTGAATATCGAACGTTTTGATCAGCAACTCAATCTGCTTGGTAATGGCATTGCGCCAGCTTTCGAGTTGCTCGGTCGCCGGAACGAAAACGGAATAGCCTAGCGTTACGTACTCAGAGATATTCAGAAACTTGATCTTGCCATCGTGAATCCATGCCTCAACGGCAAACTCCCAGCCGCTCAGGTGGCTTTCCATGAGCAACGGATACTCTTCCGCTGGAATGCTGTCAATTTCCTCAAGCGTACGGATCATTCGATGGCCGAGGCAACCAGCCTTGTCAAACGCCTTAACGTGAATCGGGTCGTCCGGGTCGCCATCCAGTTTCAGCAGGGTCTGGTTGACACGCTTCATGAAACGGACGATGTCGTCTTTCTCGTGGGCCTCCTCGAAGATCCCAACCCGAATGCCGCCAAGCTGGGCACGACGCTTCATCAAAGCCTTGTCACGGAACAGAATCGACTGCCCGTACATGCGAGGGCTATTCAGGAGCACTGAGTTGATCGCCCCGGACCACTCAACGGTCTCTTCAAACAGCGGTATGGCAACATCAACGCCTTCCTCTTTCAGCCTTTGAGCAATCTCCAGGGACCGATCATTCAAACGGATAAAGTCCCAAGGGATAAAGGGAATCTTGTTTGCGGTACAGAAATCCGTAGCCCATTCTGGAGCAACTACGATGTAGCGGCGGTCGAACTTCTGTGCGGCCTTGATGGCATTGACGCTCCAGCCAAGCAGGGCGATATAGCCTTTGTTCGGATCCTTTGGGGTCTCCGTACCTTTAACAGAGTCCATTTCCGGATCAAGCCAGGCGGCCACATCATTTGATAAGGGCGCTTCTTGTGTTGTCGACATGTGTCGTTCTCCTTGCAACCTGCCCGATAGGAGCATGTAAGTAGTTGAAATTATTGCGGGGCAAGTGTCGTGAGTTAATACATCCTCTCTACCAACATAGTCGCTATCAACCCAAAATGAAAAGAAGATGGTGTTTATGCCGCTAATCGCTGTCAGCGCGAAACACAGCGCCACTATGAAGTACTGGATACGCATTTTTGGCAATTTCACCCAGTAACCGGATGCCGGCGATACGTTCGTTGGTGGGTTGCTCTATCGGTTGTCGGACCTGGATATAACCGCTGCCGGTCTTGAAGCGTTGGGCGAAGACCCGGAGCAACTTGAAGACATACTGACCTTTGCCAGCGCCTGTCGTGCGCACGCGGTGACTCATGCAGGCGCCTTATAGCTTTCTCGCAAAGATGACTGCGGTCAGTGCCGGCACGCCGAAAACGAACAAGAAGATAGGCAGTTCCGCCATAAAGGAGTATCCGGCATGAAGGATCCCAACCCCCATGTTTACCGCTGCGCACAGGAACCAGGCAACAATGTAGAGGGGCAAAACAGATTTGAACGTCCGGCCCGTAGTCCGGGTGACAATGATCGCAACAGCCAGAAGAGCGAAACCACCCAGAATAATCATTAAGGTATGCATTAATTGAGTCCTCTAGTACTGGTATATGGCGAGTGAAGAGAATGAGGTCGACAGTAGGTTAAGGAGGCGGTAACACCGCCTCCTCTTGGTTGTCCGATTACTTGGTAGTATAGCCACCGTTCACTAAAATGGTTTGCCCCGTCATCCACCATCCTTCGGATACCATGAATCGCACATAGGGGACGATATCCTCGATTTCTGTTAGCCCAGACTTGGAGAACGACGAAAGGGCGGCTGCCGTTTTGTGAAACGCTACAGCATCGTCGCTTTCTGCTGGGTAGAAAAAAGGTGTATCCATTGGGCCGGGACCAATGGCGGTCACTGAAATGCCGCGTTCCCCAAATTCTTTGGAGGCGGCCCGGGTAAAGTGTTCCACTGGCGCTTTCATACCCGCATATGCCGCATAGAAAGGTGTGTAGGCGCCCAACAGAGAGGTCACTAACGTGCAGATCTTTCCATTGTCATTGAGGTATTTCCCCGCCTCTTTCAGGAAAAAGAATGCGGACTTCGAGTTAATCGCACTCATGGCGTCGTATTCTTGCTCGCTGATTTCTACCATGGGCTTCTTCAACACCATGCCTACGGTATTGATCGCAATATCCGGCTTGCCGAAAGTCGCCTCGGTGTCTGCAAATAGCTTTTCGACATTGTCAGCCTTGGTCAAATCCTGTTGAAAGATCGCAGCTTCAGCCCCTGCGGCACGAACCTTAGAGGCCGTTTCTTCGGCCGCTGCCTTTGTTGAATCACTGTTGTAATGAATAACGATGGCTTTCGCTTTATGGGCGGCAAGGTCCTCTGCCAGGAGCCCGCCCAGGTTCTTGGCGCCACCGGCTATGAGCACTACTTTGCCTTCAATGCTGTTTCGAGACATTGTCTTTATCCCTTGCTGTGTGTTTTTCGATTGGCGGATGCTTCCCGCCAGGTTCACAATCAGGTTAGGCTGTAGGTTATCCTGAATAAATAATGCATTTAGAACAGCAGTTGTCGAAAAACACGAACAATTGGATGGTATGGACAGGATTCGGCAAGTACAGGTTTTTATCCAGGTTATGGAAAGCGGGAATTTCACGCGCGCGGCTGAAGCACTGAGCATTCCCCGCTCGACCGTATCTACGACTATCCAGGCCTTGGAGGATCGGCTGGAAGCCCAACTATTGCAGCGTACGACCCGGCAAGTTGTGCCCACTCACGATGGGTTGCAGTTTTTCGAGGCTGCACAAACGCTTGTAGAGGCTTTTGAGGCGGCAGAATCGATATTTCGTCAAAGCCCCCAACAGGCAGAAGGGCGCTTGCACGTAGATATCCCGAGCCGTATCGGGCGTCGTATCGTTATTCCGGCATTGCCTGAGTTTCTGAAGCAGAATCCAAGGGTAAAACTGGAATTCAGTATGAACGACCGAATCATCAACATGCTGACGGAGGGCGTGGATTGTGTGGTCAGGGTCGGACACCTCCCAGACTCCGAGCTGGTATGCAGAAAATTGGGTGATATCGAAGTCATAAACTGTGCCAGTCCGATTTATCTAGCGCAGCATGGTACGCCGATGTCTCTAGACGACATGGGTGGCCACATTCTTGTCAACTACGCGGTCAATCTGCCAGCGTTAGCGGCAGAATGGGAATACGTGGAGGACGGTCGGCAACGGGTAATGAAAATGCAGAGTGCGATTACCGTGGATAACGCAGAGGCCTATATCGCCAGTGCAAAGGCAGGTATTGGCATTATTCAGGTTCCAAAATTTGACGTTCAGGATGATCTTGAAAGCGGGGACCTGGTACAGATTCTCGAAGCCTATAAAGCACCCTCCTTACCTATATCGTTGTTGTATCCGAGCCGTCGAAATCTGCCGTTGAGATTACGTGTGTTCCAGAGCTGGGTAACGGAATTGTTATCAAAATATGGTTTGTGGAGGGACGGTTAATGACGTCCAGCTTCGGTTAGTGTTCGTCACAATTGTCTATACTTATCAGACTATAAGAACGGCGATGACTGCCGTTTCCGAACCAAAAGCGTAGTGGGGCGCCTTTCATGCAGCGTGCAGTATCAGTTGCCATACATTATGGAGTTGTCGCGGTGTTGCTGGTGTCCTTTGGAGCTATTAGCCACGCGGCTGCACCAACGTCAACGGTAAAAATCTGTTATGAGTCCTGGGCTCCCTACATCTTTAAGGATCACGAGGGAGAGATGCGCGGCATTGCCGTGGAACTGATGAATACAGCCCTTAGTGATCTGGAGTTGGAAGCCACTTACGAGGAACTACCGTTCAAACGCTGCGTATCCGAGGTCCAGTCAGGCGCATCGGACGTTGCCATGCCAGTAACGGAAGGGCGGAGCTATCTACTGCACTCACGGACGGTGTTCGCTCACTGGACGTTGGCTGCGATCGTACCTGAGAGTCTATCCATTGAAGAGCCGGTAACTCTGGAGAAGCTGAACGACGTTAGCGTGCTTATTATCAGCGGCTATGTATACCCGGAAAATATTGCACGCTGGGCAGAAACCCATCCGGATATTACAGACATAACCTATTCCGCTGATGGCGAAGGGACGGTGCCTTTCCGCATGCTCGAATTCGGGCGGGCCGACGTATTCATTGAGGACAATTTCTGGAGCGCCAATCTGATTCAAGATCACGATCTGTCGCTTCGCGTTCTGGAACCCGCACTGGGTTCCGCTGTCAGTGTTGCCGGTTATCGCAAGGAACTTACAGGTCTGCGCGATGACATTGACCGTATCCTGGAGACACGAGGACAGTCTTTCAGGGATGAGCTGTTTACGAAGTACACCGGTTATACCGAGTCGTTTTTCTCCGGTCAGTAAACTCAAGCTTCCCGATAAAGCAAACCTAACAACATGGTGATGGGAGAGACCAATGGTCAACCTGAGGATAAACGGACAAGAGCACGAGCTGGACGTTCCGGATAATATGCCCCTGCTGTGGGCTATTCGGGACGTTGTGGGGATGAAAGGCACCAAGTTTGGATGCGGTATCGCGCAGTGCGGTGCCTGCACCGTTCACCTTGATGGGGTAGCGACCCGGTCCTGTGTAATGCCCGTTTCTGCCGCCAAAGGTGAAATCACAACGATCGAGGCCATGTCTGATGACGCGGTTGGCCAAAAAGTCCAGCAGGCCTGGCTGGACCTGGGTGTGGCCCAGTGTGGCTACTGCCAGGGTGGCCAGATCATGAATGCCACAGCTCTGCTGAAGAAAACACCGGAACCGGAAACCCAGGAAATCATCGATGCCATGGCGGGCAACCTCTGCCGGTGTGGCACCTACAATCGCATTCTGGCGGCCATTGAGCGG
Organism: Marinobacter sp. UBA3604; assembly: GCF_002375325.1. Lineage (NCBI taxonomy): Bacteria > Pseudomonadati > Pseudomonadota > Gammaproteobacteria > Pseudomonadales > Marinobacteraceae > Marinobacter > Marinobacter sp. UBA3604. The sequence goes on along the minus strand of NZ_DFMB01000063.1, from coordinate 108,542 downwards.
GCTGCGGACAAGGAGGTGAGCTCATGAGCCAATCCGACGACACACTGCTGCTTGCGAATATCAGCCGCCGCGGTCTTCTCAAAGGGTTGGCCGGAGCCTCTGCGCTCCTGCTCGCAGCCCGATGGGATATTGGGCTGGCCAATGAACAGGCTCAGTTCGGGGCCGGGGCCATGCCGGGGGGCTGGGTAGACAACCCGAATGTGTTTATCCATATCGACGCCAACGGCCTTGTCACCATCGTCAACAACCGTGCCGAAATGGGACAGGGTATTCGCACCAGCCTGGTTATGGTGGCCGCGGATGAACTGGGCGCAGACTGGGACCGGGTTCGCGCGGAACAGGCAGACGGCGATCAGGATAAGTTTGGCAACCAGAATACCGATGGTTCCCGCAGCATGCGTCACTGGTACGACCCCATGCGCCGTGCGGCCGCTGCTGCCAGGCTGATGCTTGAGCAGGCCGCGGCCAATCAATGGGGTGTATCGGTCGACCAAGTAAGGGCGGATATTCATAAGGTTGTTCATCCTGCCACTGGACGTGAACTCGACTTTGGCCAGCTTGCAGAAGCCGCACGGGAGCTGGACGTTCCTGGCCGGGACGGGTTGGTTCTGAAATCCGATAGTGAGCTGCGTTTCATTGGCAAGGAATCCGGCCTGATCAATGGCGAGCTGAAGTCCACGCACCCCAAAGCAATCGATGGTGAAGACATTGTCACCGGCAAGGCGATTTTTGGCGCCGATGTGGATCTGGAAAACACCCTCTATGCAGTGGTGGCCAGACCACCGGTTTATGGTGCGACGGTGAAGAGCGTCGATGACAGTGAGGCCCTGAAGGTCAGAGGTGTTAAGAAAACTGTACGCATTGATGGCACGGGCCAGCCTGCAGCATTTAATCCGCTCGGGGGTGTTGCAGTAGTAGCCACCAACACCTGGGCTGCCATGGAAGGCCGCAGAGCTTTGAAGATAGAGTGGGACAATACTCCGGCCGGTAACAACGCCGATTACACATCGGATACTTACCGTGAATCTCTGGAAAAAGCGGCGCAATCGCCGGGCAAGGTTATACGCCAGTCCGGTGATGTTGAGGCCGCTTTGAAAGAAGCCAATAAGCGGGTGTCAGCCACCTACTACATGCCCCATATGGCTCAGGCTCCCATGGAGCCCCCCGTCGCCGTGGTTCGCGTAAGCGGGGGCCAAGCCGAGGCCTGGGCGCCAGTGCAGAACCCCAGGGCGACGCGAGAAGGCATCGCCGGGCTTCTGGAGATCGACCTGGAAAACGTGACCGTTCATCAAACCCTGCTGGGTGGCGGTTTTGGCCGTAAATCGAAGCCAGACTTCGTGATTGAGGCCGCTCAAGTGGCCAAGGCCTTTGAAGGGCAGCCCATCAAACTGCAGTGGTCCCGTGAGGACGACATTCAGCATGCCTACTTCCATGCGGTTTCTGTGGATCACCTGGAAGCGGGGCTCGACGGTAATGGCAAAGCGACCAGTTGGCGCCACCGTACTCTGTCTCCCAGCATTGCATCGCTGTTCGCGCCGGACCCCAAACACAAGGCGGGCTTTGAGCTGGGAATGGGGTTTAACACCATGCCATTCAGCATCCCTGCTATCCGTTTGGAGAACCCGCCGGCACCGGCTCATGTCCGCATCGGGTGGTTCCGCTCGGTGTACAACCTGCCGCATGCGTGGGCCATCCAGAGCTTTGCCCACGAGATGGCGGTAGCCGCAGGCAAGGACCATCGCGATTACGTACTGGACCTGCTGGGGCCAGGGCGTGAGGTTCACAATCTCACGGTGGGCGACGGCTGGAACTACGGTGAAGATCCTGAGATGTACCCGATCGATGTGGGCCGTATGCGCCGGGTTATTGAGCGTGCCACCGAAGAAGCGGGCTGGGGAAAGGAAAGAGCAAAGGGGCGTGGCCTTGGGCTTGCCTTCCACCACAGCTTTGTTTCCTACACCGCCGTCGTCTTTGACGTGGAAGTGGATGACGGCGGGCAAGTGACCATTCACCGCGCCGACATTGCCTTTGATTGCGGGCCGCAGGCCAACCCGGAGCGAATCCGGTCACAGATGGAGGGTTCCTGCGTGATGGGAATCGGCATTGCCCTGCAAAATGAGGTGACGTTCCAGGATGGTGTCGCTCAACAAAGTAACTTCGACAGATACCTGTTGCCGCGAATGCCAAACGCGCCGAAAGTGGTCCGAGTGCACCTGATTGATAATCCCGATGACGCCATGGGCGGTGTGGGCGAGCCGGGGTTGCCACCGGTCGCGCCGGCACTGTGCAACGCCATCTATGCAGCCACAGGGAAACGCATCCGGCGTCTTCCTGTTGGTGATCAGTTGAGTGCATGACCATGCAAAGTCTGGATGCTCGGGTAGTGGAGCAGGCGATCGAATGGCTGGGGAGTGGCCGGACGATCTGGTTGTGCACGGTGTTGTCCACCTTCGGATCATCGCCCAGGGAGCCGGGCTCACTGATGGTTGCCACCTCGGATGGACATCATGTGGGCTCGCTCTCGGGTGGTTGCGTCGAGGAAGACTTCCTCGAGCGCGTTGCCGCCGGAGAGTACGAACAACCTGCTGTTATTGTTCGTTATGGCTCTCCGGGCAGCAACAGCCCGGAGAGCCCCCGTATTCGCTTGCCGTGCGGGGGCATTCTCGACGTCCTGGTGGAACGTATGGTTGCCACCGCAAAGACCCGGGATCACCTTGAGCGGATTCAGCAGGCCCTGTCCGGCCAAAATGAAATCGCACGGCATATCAGATTGACGGATGCAGTGTGGTGGCTGTCCGATGCTGAACCCACGGGGCCGCGGGTGTTGCAAAATGAAACCGAAGAGACGGTGACGGTTCGTATTGGCCCCGTCGCCAAGCTAATTCTTGCCGGCTATTCAACGGTATCAGAGGCCTGTGCACAGTTCGCCTTAAGCCTTGGTTATGAGGTGGTGCTGTGTGACCCACGGGAGGAAGTCACCAATGGCATGAGCCTGCCGCCGGGTGTTGAGTTTGTGCCCCAACTGCCGTCGCTGTATATCGCTTCGCCTGGTGCTTGCACGCCCTCCACAGCGATAGTCGCCGCAACCCATGACCCCCGCATTGATGATCTGGCCATGATGGCTGCTGTCAAAACCTCGGCAAGCTACATTGGTGTGATGGGCTCTGTTCGTACTTCCCAGGCCCGATCCGAACGACTTCGTCGGACTGGTGGCCTGTCAAAGGAAGACGTTGGGCGGATCCACATGCCCATCGGACTCAACCTCGGCAGTAAAACCCCTTCTGAAATTGCACTGGCCATCGTTGCGGACATGGTGCGTGTCAGGCGAGGGCGTTCGCGTGTCGAATTGTGAGCGCCCTTGCTCACGCCTAGGTTAACGAAAGGTCGGTGGGTCATTGCCCACCGAATACCGGATTACTCGTAAGCGCCTGCGGAGTAGGTCAGCTCGTAACTGTGGCTGTAGATCTCGAGAATGTTTCCGAACGGATCTTCCATGTAAACCATGCGGTAGGGCTTTTCGCCGGGGAAGTATTCACGAACTGGCATGCGCTGTTTACCGCCTGCCGCAACGATTTTCTCTGCAAGGCCTTCCACGTCCGGGTCCTGGACACAAAAGTGAAACACGCCGGTTTTCCAGTACTCGAAGTTGTCTTCCGGCTTTTCTGCGTTGTTGAATTCAAAGATTTCCACACCGATTCGGTCGCCAGTGGAAAGGTGAGCAATCCGGAAAGAGTTCCAGCCTGCGCCAAACACATCGGTACACATGACCCCAATAGGGCTGTCATCTTCCGTGATAGTGGTTTGCGGCATGATCAGATACCAGCCCATTACTTCTGTATAGAACTTCACAGCGGCATCAAGGTCGGTCACCGAAATCCCGATATGGGAAAAACTGCGTGGGTAAGTGGTGCTCATGGTTCTTCTCCTCTGGAAAGTGTAGAACCAGAGTAAGCGGCAATTGCTATAATATAAACAGGTCATTGCTTATCAAATTAATAAGAGTTTCTTATGCTTAATCCCCAATGGTTACGTTCGTTCGTTGTACTTGCAGACGTCGGCAGTTTTACCCGGACAGCCGACCAGCTCGGCCTGACCCAGGCAGCCGTCAGTCAGCATGTAAGACATCTTGAAGAACAGCTGGGGACCCTGGTGATACGGCAACCTCGACGGATGGAGTTAACACCGGCCGGCCACGCACTCCTGGCGTATTGTGATGAGATGGAACAGGCCGATATGCGCTTACGCCTGCGAATGTCGGAAGGCGATAAAACAAAAGGTGAGCTCAGTCTTATCACGCCGGGGAGCTGCGGCTTGCTGCTATACCCACTGTTGCTCGATCTGCAGGAGCAGCATCCTGATTTGGTGGTCCGTCATCGATTTGCACCGGATACGGAAATATTGGATGCGGTCTTGGGTAAACGCTATGAGATCGGCTTGGTTACGGCAAAGCCTGACGATCCCCACTTGACGTCCTCCCACTTCGCCGGAGAGCCACTGGAACTGATTGTGCCGGCAGGGCAATCGGTATCGAGCTGGGCGGATTTGGAGCGATTAGGCTATATCGACCACCCTGATGGCCGGGCCATGGCTACGCGCCTGTTGAGCCGCTGCTTTCCGGGGGAGCCTGGAATCCGCAATATTCCGGTGCGCGGTTTTGTTAATCAGGTAGGCTTAATTCTCGAACCCGTAGCCAGGGGCATGGGCTTTACCGTACTACCGCAATACGCGAGGCAGGCCTTTGCCCGACACAGCGAAATCAAGGTTATGACGCTTGAAAGGGACGTGGTGGATTCGCTCTGGATGATCTCCCGGGCGGAATGGCCCCTGTCTGCGCGCGCTCGCTATGCCATGGAATATCTGAGGCAACAATTGGGAGATCGGTGACGACAACCAAGAAAGCCAAAAGACGTAACCATTGGTTGTGATTGGCATACATTTAATCGATTTTAGCTACGCTATTAGGTGGGATACGTTTTTACCAGCATCACAACGGAATAAGGGGAAGGAACATGGGCACGACCGACAAACCCATTGCGCTGGTGGTTGGGGCTGGTGATCATTTAGGGTCGGCGATCGCACGCCGATTTGCCAGGGAAGGATTCCATCTCGTGGTAACCCGTCGCCGGGGAGATCTGGAAAAGCTCTGTCGTGAAATCAGCGACATCGGATCCACGGCAACGGCAATTCATTCCGACGCCCGTGATGAGACGCAAGTAACGGAGCTGATCAATCGGGTGGAATCAGAGTTGGGCCCTATACGGGTTGCTATCTTCAACGTGGGTGGAAACGTTCGATTCGATCTCTGCGAAACAACCGCCCGGGTGTACCAGAAAGTCTGGGAGATGTGTGCGCTGGCGGGCTTTCTGGTGGGCCGGGAGGTGGCGGCGAAGATGCTGACCCGTAGCGAGGGTACCATCCTGTTCACCGGTGCATCGGCAAGCCTGAGAGGTGGGGCCGGTTTTTCTGCCTTTGCGGGCGGCAAGCACGCGTTACGGGCCCTGGCTCAAAGCATGGCGCGGGAGCTTGGACCAAAAGGAATCCACGTAGGTCACGTTATTGTTGATGGACTGATACGAAACGAGGCGACCGCTGAGTTTCTGCCTGATCTTTATGCCAGTAAGGGGGAGGGTGGCATCATCGAGCCCGATGATCTTGCCGACATTTACTGGCATCTCCATACACAGCCCCGGTCAGCCTGGACATTCGAGCAGGATGCGCGGCCATTTTCTGAGCCTTGGTAAACCCTTTCCAACAAGAGGTAACGATAATGAGTACGAATATCGACTTTTACTATGATTTCATAAGCCCCGCGTCCTATTTCGCATGGATGCGGTTGAAGGAACTCACTGAGGGGACGGGCGCCAATATCAATTACAAGCCGATTCTTCTCGGGGGCATCCTCAAGGCCACAGGCAATACGTCTCCGGTGACCGTCCCAGCCAAATGGGAATGGATCAAAACCGACTTTCAGCGCCATGCCGATCACTATGGCATTCCGTACCGGTTTAACCCGCACTTTATTTTCAGCACGGTCAATGCAATGAGAGGGGCTCTCTGGGCGCTATCGAACGGACAAATCGAACCCTACAACCAGGCAATGTTTTCAGCCGCATGGGCCCAGGGAGAGGACCTTTCATCCCCGGATGCATTGAGGGAGATCTTAACCAACGCTGGTTTTGATCCGGAACAGGTAGCGGTCGCGATGGCGCAACCCCAGATAAAAACAGCGCTGATCGAGGCGACGGATGACGCCGCCAAGAGGGGCGTGTTCGGAGCCCCCACCTTCTTCGTCAACGACGAGATGTTCTTCGGCCAGGACCGTATGGACTGGGTTAAGCGGGCGCTTGGATAACCTGGGCCGCCCTCAGCACCAACACACACCTATTGATTAGCGTCCGCAATCGGAATGCCGTGATAGGCTCATGGAGGTGCAGATTCAGCGTCTGCTCTCATCCCTTACGGATCGATTGCAAGGCACTGGCCCATTTCTCCAACTCCTCGAGCATCGCTTTCCCGGAACCTTCGTGATGCTCGCTCGCCTGGAACACCTTATTCTCATCGAGGAGGTTCCAGGGCATCTGAACCATCACGCCCTCCATCATTGGCATCATTTTCAATGTCGTTACCAGCTGTTTCGCGAGTTGCGCCGAGCGCAGACCACCGGATACGCCACCGTAGCTCACAAACCCGCACGGCTTGTAGTTCCACTCGGTGTACACGTAATCCAGCGCGTTTGTGAAGGAGGGGGGAGGGCAATAGTTATACTCGGGGATAACGTAAACGTACGCATCAGCTGCATCGACGCTTTTTGACCACGCCTTGGTATGATCATGCTCGTATTTCTGTAAACGCGGATGGTTTGGTTCGTTGTAGACCGGTAGTTCAAAATCTGCCAAGTCGACAAGCTCCGACTCAAATCGTCCGTCGGCATTGGCGAATTCGTTGAACCATTTAGCGATCGATGGGCCAACCCTTCCAGGGCGCGTGCTGCAGATGATTGTTTGAAGTTTCAGCGTCATAGCAATTTCCCTCAGTGTTGTGTTCCCTAGTGTCCAAACAAGTGCGAAAGGCCGCAGGTCTTTACCATATCTTTCCGCCGGTCGTACGGCAAAACTGCCATAGAAAATCGATCTGTACCTCTGCCCCTAGCGCTGTCGACTAACGAAACAGCCAGTTTGCAACGAGTCGAACCACTCGGGGCATGATCAAATAGACCACTAGTGCGACGACAGTGGCTGCCACCAAACCATGACGCACACCCCATAACGCAAGCACTGGAAGTTGATCAAATATGGGCTGAAAGACCATTGGTACGATCAACGAGAGTGGCCAAATAACCGCTGTAGTAATGAGCCATTGCTTCCAGCGAGTAGGTTGTTTGGCTTTTGACGTGGGTGGGGTGAACCAGTAATCGATGCCGGTCTGAATCTCTACCTGTTCTTCAGAGGCCAGCGCCGGAACGATGTCGGATACCAATTCCCGCCGAACATCGGAGTTCAGCCAAGTATCGGCTTCTTCGGGTTGAGAAAAGCGCACCGCGATTTCAAAGGTGTCATGCCCTTCGGGCGGTCGTACCACATGAACGCCTTGGTGCCCGGAAAACTGGGCTGCGGCGGCAATAATCTGCCTGAGCCAGGTTTCATAGTGGTCACGGTGTCCGGGTTTCACGGTGTGCCGGATTATGATGGATCGACCAGAGTCATAGTGGATGCTTGGGGCGGCGTCTGCCTCTTGTTCGTTCATAGCGTGCTTCCCAATCTTTGATTGATTGGGGGCGACGTCCTGTCAGCCCCTCAAAAGCAGTTCATGCTCTTTACCCTTGCTAGAGAGCGCCGAATTTTCCTGATTGAAAGTCGAGCATGGCCTGTTTGATTTCTCCCTCTGTATTCATCACAAAGGGTCCATAGCCCACGACCGGCTCATCAATGGGTTCTCCACTCAACACAAGCAGCCGAGCGTCATTATTGGACTCCAGCACAATCTCTTGACCTTCTCTGTCCAGGTTCGCAAGCTCTGCCTCACGCAACACATCAGTGTCATTGATCTGAACTGAACCGTTCAGCACTGCCACCAAGGTGGTGTGGCCTTTGGGCACCGGCAAATTCACACGGGCACCAGGCTCCAGCTTAAGATCCCACACATTGATTGGCGTGAATGTGTTGGCAGGCCCTTTATGCTCAAGATACTCACCGGCGATGACTCGGAGCGTTCCACCATCATCTTCCAGGGACACACGAGGGATATCCTTATTGAGCAACGTCTGGTAAGCCGCCGGCGTGTCCTTTGCCGATGCTGGTAAGTTGACCCAGAGCTGCACCATTTTCAGCAAACCACCTTGTTCAGTGAATTGCTGTGAATGGAACTCCTCGTGTACGATTCCCGCGCCAGCGGTCATCCATTGGACGTCTCCCTCGCCAATGAGCCCACCTGCACCCGAGGTATCCCGGTGTTCCAGCTCACCGCTGTAGACCACTGTCACGGTTTCAAAGCCTCGGTGTGGATGTTGACCAACCCCCCGGGGACGTTGAGCCGGAGGAAATTCCGATGGCCCGGCGTAATCCAGTAGCAGAAACGGCGAGATATTCGATGCGCCCATGCGATCGTAGGAGAAGAGCGAACGAACCGGAAAGCCATCACCCACCCAATGACCGCGAGGGGGACCGTACGTTGTCAGAATCTTTTTCACTTTGACCTCCTAACGGGTCCATCGACCCAACGTTTTTACTGCATCAATGTGACGATAAAACAGCGTACGGGCCCTGAATAGATAGCAATATTCGCACTCAGTGTTCTATACCTAGAACGCTCGCCGCCCGACAGAACCTGACCGGACGACGCCGTTTGACTGAATCAGTCAATCATTATCGGATTGAGTCCAGCGCCTCATTGTTCTGGACTACCTCTTGCGCTCTGGCGTAGCTTTCGATGAGCAATTGGTAGGCAGGGAAGATATAGGTATAGGCTTCCGCCCATGCCTGAGCATCATCACAATGCCAGGTTTTTTGCAGCTCTGAGGCGACCGCAGCGGTGTCCATCGGAACCACACCGGCCTGGACAACTCGAGCCATCGTGATCTCTTGAGCCATTTTGCTGTAGGTGCCGGATGCATCGACGACCGTGAATACCTTATAGCCGTCAGCTACGGCGCTAATAGCAGGGAAGGCCATGCACACGCTAGTGATTGTCCCTGCAATGATTAGCGTTTTGCGACCGGTTGCTTCTACCGCCGCAACGAAATCCGGGTTATCCCAGGCATTTATTTCACCTTTTCGTGCCACGTATTGCGCATGGGGCGCATTTTCGTGTATCTCCGGTATCAGTGGGCCGTTAGGGCCCTGGGGGACAGATGCCGTGGTGATCACGGGAAGCTTGGATAGTGTGGCAATCTTAGCCAGTGCAGTGGCACGAGCTCGAAGTTCGGTCATGGGCATGTCACCGATGGTCTGAAACAGACCGCTTTGGTGATCAATCAGAAGCAATACGGCGTCGTCTGGATCAATAACCGGGCGCTGACCATTAAAATTTGCGGGAGAAGTCATGATGATATTCCCTGTATAAAGATACGATGGGTTGGGGGAGGTATTCGCTGGAAGGACACGAATACCCCGTCATTACGCTACTGCTTCTCAGGCAGAGTGTTGTAACTGGTAATCAAGTTTCGGTAGTCAGGGATGTGGTTTGAGAACAGGGCTCCGAGCCCCTCAATATCGTTGCGCCAGTCACGGTGCAGCTCACAAGCCAGTCCGAACCATGTCATCAATTGGGCACCGGCCTGCGACATCCGATCCCAGGCGGAATGTCGGGTCAGCTCGTTGAACGTGCCGGAGGCGTCCGTCACCACGAATACATCATAGCCTTCGGCCAGCGCGGAGAGCGCCGGAAAAGCAACACACACTTCTGTCACGACGCCGGCGATGATCAGTTGTTTCTTTCCCGTATCTTTAACGGCCTTAACAAAATCCTCATTGTCCCAAGCGTTAATCTGCCCTGGGCGGGCGATGTAAGGGGCAGAGGGAAACTGTTCTTTCAGCTCCGGAACCAATGGGCCGTTAGGGCCAGTCTCAAAACTGGTTGTCAGAATGGTCGGAAGCCCAAAGTATTGAGCCAGGTCACCCATCGCCAATACGTTGTTCTTGAACTTGTCCGGGTCAATATCGCGGACCAAGGAGAGCAGGCCAGTCTGATGATCTACCATCAGTACCGCAGCATCGTTTTTATCGAGTCGAACATAGGGTTTGCTCATGACGTTCTCCTTTCTGGGCTTAGACGGCGCAGTGCACCGTCGTCGTTGGCCCCCTCTCCTTTGGCACTGGAAAAGGGAATAAATTTAACGATAGTTCAGCCAGGGTGGCCTGAGTAGGCACTAATTCTTATACTCAGAGTTCTATATATAGGACGATCGTATATGCAGGATCTGAACGATCTTTTTTACTTCGTGAAGGTGGTAGATCACGGCGGATTTGCGCCAGCGGGCAGGGCACTTGGGTTACCCAAATCCAAGTTGAGCCGGCGCGTGGCAGAGCTCGAGAGTCGGCTTGATACCCGGCTGATTAATCGCTCACCGCGTGTCTTCACTGTTACGGAGTTGGGGAAAGAGTATTATCGCCACTGCGTGGCAATGCTGGTGGAGGCCGATGCGGCACAGGAAGTCATCGATCATTCCCGCTCCGAGCCAGTGGGTTCGATACGGGTGAGCTGCCCGCCGGGAATCATCTACTTTCTGGTGGCCCCGTTGATTATCCGGTTTATGCAGCAGTACCCGAAAGTAAAAATCGAAATGGAGGCTACGAGCCGACGGATCGACGTTGTCAGGGAGGGGTTCGATGTTGCCTTGCGAGTGAGATACCCGCCGCTCGAAGACAGTGACTTAACGATGAAAGTGCTGTCTAAAAGCCCTCAGTGCTTGATGGCCGCGCCAGAGGTGGTTGCGCAGTATCCGAAACCAATAACTCCCGACGATTTATCAAAACTTCCCAGTATCGATTTTGAGCAATGGGATGGACAGCATGTCTGGTGCCTGGATGGGCCCGCTGGTGCGGCCGTTAAAATCCATCACCAGCCACGCCTGGTCACCGATGATGTCTTTACGTTGCTCAAAGCTGCTGTGGGTGGTTTAGGTGTGGTAAAAATGCCGCTCATCGTCGGTGGGCAGGACCTGATTGACGGCAATCTCGTCAGTATTTTACCGGACTGGCGACCACGCGGAGGGATTTTCCATGCTGTTTTCCCGTCGCGCCGAGGGCTGCTTCCTGCGGTAAGAGCATTTTTGGACTTCCTGGCAGACTCACTTGAGGAAGTGGATTTCAGGCTACCGGGCGACGAATGATTTGGCGCCATTGCAGGCCGCATTAGCCGGGGACGTTACCGGGTTGGTCCGTTACCTCATTTACCCTTCGCCAGAGAAATACTGGCACAGGAGAACGCAGCCCTGGCGGCGATGGGGTTCGGCAATGAACATGTGGCTGGGACATTGAGATTGACTGCATCCAGCACGTTTGCCCAGCAGTATGTGTTACCGCTGATGCCGGAGTTTCTGGAGCTTTACCCAGGCATCAATCTGGACTTGCGACTGTCGGATATGGAGCTTGATCTTATCCAGGGAAGTTTTGACCTGGCATTGCGGGACTCGGTGCTTCCAGACAGTAATTTGAAGGCTCGTAAACTGGCAGACGACAGGCGATTGTTGTGCGCCTCCCCGGAGTACCTGGCGAAGTGGGGCACACCGAAGCATCCCGACGACCTTTGTTCCCACCAACTGATTGCGTTTAAATCCCAGGCGACCATCAACCTGATTGGCCCAGATGGTGAACAGGGTAAATTCAACCCGCGTGCGCCTGGTAACCGCCTGATCATTGATGACGGGCTAAGTTATAAGATCGCCACCATGGCAGGCGCTGGCATTGCCATGCATGCTTTATGGAGTGTTCATCGTGAACTTGCGGAGGGCACACTGGTACAGGTTCTTGGGGACTTCCGGATGGACGCAGAGCCGGCGCTCTGGCTGGTTTATCCCAAGTCTAATGTTTTAACGGCGAAGGTACGGGTCTTTATTGATTTCCTGTTGGAGCGGATTGGTAACCGTCCACCGTGGTTGGAGGGAGAGGCGGTAACGCCATCCGAAGCGGATTGACAAAAAAGCACCGTCCCTGGTGCCAAGACGCAAAGAAAGACTTATCGCTCAACCGTGGCTTTCAGGCCGCACTTCACCTCGGATAACGATGTGACCGCTGTAGGGGGCGGGTTCTGCTGAACGGCCTGCTGCATCACGGTCCTGTATCTCACCACGTATGACGAGCTGGCCGCTGTACGGGGCCGGTTGAGCGTTTTCAAAATGAGTCTCGTCCGATTTCCGATCAGCCAGGGTCGCGTGTGCAGGCAGCGCAGCAGCGGCTAAGAGTGATGTAAGGGCAACCAGTACAGTTGTACGCATAACATGTTCTCCAGTTTTGATAAGCGAAGGCTGATCTCCGTTTCGCCAATCGGCGCGAGATCAGATGGAGTGGAGTATGAGCTTGAAGAGAGGTCACGAATAATCAGGAGGCCGCATGAGTCACATCACCAAAACTGATAAATAGAGCTTTTCGGCGACTTACTTCGATGTCTCCTATCTTGACTGATTTTATCGAAATGCATGGAAATAAATTAAATACAATATGTTAAAGGACTAACTTAAATCGTTTTATAGAACCCGCCCCGCCGACAACGATGTAAACATCGCAGTACAAACACCTATTCATCAAAATACATGATGTTTTCAATATCGAGCCCTGATTAGTCGCGCAAGGCGTTCAGTTGAAAAATAGCAGCCAACTTGTTTCCGACCTATCGTCTTTCGGAGTTGGCCATGTCTCATCGTCTGCTTGTACTTTTTCTCACTGTTCTGGTTTTGTCTCCGATGGCTCATGCTGAGAACTCTGATTCTGTCATTGCGCTTTCTACGGACAATGATCTTTTTGCACCCACCCAAACCGATCGGGATTACACCGCAGGTTTGGCCATAACCTATTCCTCAAACTCGGAGGACTTCCTGGGAAATCCGGTTTCCGGAATCAGCCAAAACCTGGACAGGTTCGTGTTGTCGGGTATTGGCGCAGATATTAACGAGCCCGAAAGTGCAGCCCTGGAATTTGGCATCTACGGATTCACCCCTGAGGAAATCAAGGCGAGGGATATCGATCGGGATGATCGTCCCTACAGCAGCCTCGTTTATTTATCGTCAAGCCATAGTTACAGGACCCTGAGTGACGATTCCGGGTGGACCACCTCGATGACCGTCGGAGTGCTGGGCCTGGATGTTTTTAAATCGGGTCAGAATGCGGTTCACAAGGTGGTAGGAAGTGACCGTGCCAACGGCTGGGATCATCAGGTCTCCAATGGCGGGGAACCAACATTCCGATACTCCGCTGCCTATCATCAGTATCTGGATAAAAGCCGGCCGGACCAGCAATTCAAAGTCACGTATTTCGGGTCGGTGGGTTATTTGACTGAGTTTGGTGCCGCGCTTGTTTTTCGGGACGGGCTGATTTCCTCCCCGGACAATCGTTTCAACCCTGAGCTTATGGCTTACGGCGAACGAGCGCCGGGAGTCGCAGCCCCTGGCGGCCGGGAGCATTATTTCTGGGGCGGCGTGTCTGTTAAAGCTCGGGCCTATAATGCGTTCCTTCAAGGCCAATTCAGGCACTCCGACCACGAACTGGATGCCAACGACCTTAACGTGCTCCTGGCGGAAATCTGGGCGGGCTATACCCACAGTTTCGTCGCTGGCACCGAGTTGAGTTACGTGCTCCGGGTCCAGAGCTCCGAAATTAAGAGCGGGACCGGAAACCGCACGCTTGCGTGGGGTGGGCTGGTATTCAGTAAGCGCCTTTAACGGGCTCTATGCCAACCCATCATTGTGAGAAATGGGATCTATATGGCACTGAAATTAGTGCTATCAGCTTGGAGGACCCAGTATTGAAGGTGAGCAATTCCATTCAGGAGCAGATATTATGACGACCATTATTCATGTAACCGATGCGAATTTTGAAAAAGCGGTTGTTCAGAGCGACCGGACAGTTCTGGTTGACTTCTGGGCACCCTGGTGTGGCCCTTGCAAGACGGTAGCCCCGCTGCTTGAGGACATCGCCGATGAGTTCAGTGAGCAACTGACCGTTGCCAAGGTCAACGTGGATGATAGCCCGGAGATTACTGCAAAAATGCGTATCCGTGGCATTCCAACATTGGCCCTGTTTCAGGATGGCGATGTGATTGCCCAACATGCCGGGGCAGGGAGCCTCAGCCAGTTGAGAACGTTCGTTAAAGGGCACTTATAGTTACGCCGAGAACTTACTATGAAAACTCAAGAGCTCCAGTTGCTGTACATCTTCGATGCCATTATGACGGAGCGTTCAGTGACTCGTGCGGCGGATCGCCTGGCCATGACGCAGCCTGCGGTATCAAATGCGATTTCCAGGATGCGCCAGATCTGGAATGATCCGCTCTTTGTGCGAAAGGGCCGCAACATCGAACCCACCTCCTATGCGCTCAGCCTATGGGATCAGGTGGGTGACCCTATGTTCGCTCTGACAAACGCCGTCAGCGCTACGCAGTTTGACCCGGCCTCCGCCCGGCGGACGTTCCGCATTGCAGTAACCGACGTCATCGTCGAGATGATCTGGCGTCAGCTTATTGACTTGCTTGAGCGTGAGGCGCCGGGCGTGGACGTACACGCCGTTCCCTATACACCTGAAGGGAGCTACGACGACCTGAGATCAGCTCACGTTGACCTCGCGATTGGCGTGCTTAACCAGCACGATTACAGTTTGCGGAGTACCTGGCTTCTTGATAGCGGATTTGTTCTCGCAATGCGGGCAGACCACCCGCTGGCAGGCCGGCAAATCACCATGGAAGAGTTTCTGGAAGCCCGGCATCTGTTGGTCACCATGTCGGGCGACGCACACGGTTCTGTTGACAGTTATCTTGATCAAAAAGGGCAGAGCAGGCGTATCGCCGCAACAATGAACCATTTTGCGTCCGTTCCTCAAGTGTTAAGGGAGTCCAATCTCATCGCGGCCGTTCCTGAGCTAATCAGCCAGGATTGCGGATTCGTCGATGGGTTATGGATGGGGGAGCTACCCTTCGATGTAGATCCAACCAGCCTCTACCTCATCTGGCACGCACGCCATGATAGAGAACCGGGGATTATCTGGATCAGGAATCATATCGAAAGACTGCTCCAGGCTCGCTGGCACGACATCATGACCAATTCGCCCTGTGGCCGGCACCTGAAGGCGGTCTAGACCTGATATGCACCAGCGCCGAACGACATCACCGTCGGATTAGGCCGAAGCATGTGCGTATGTCATAAAAAAGGCTGCCCCTGTTGGGCAGCCCTTGAGATTCATCCCTCACTACTGCAACCAGTCAAGCGGCACGTTTCCGGTTAAACCAGTCCTCGGTGCCGCCTTCATAGTCGTAGACTTCCGTAAAGCCGGCATCTTCCAGCTTCTTGGCAGCCTTGGGAGAAGCATCACATTCGAAGTTCGCGCAGTAGACAACGATTTTCCGATCTTTGCTGCCGGTAACTGCCTCGACCTGTTCCAAAAAGGACGGTTCCTCCACAGGAACACTGATGGATGTGCGGATATGTTCTCGGTTGAAGGCATCCCTCGGCAGGACATTGATGAGCACAAAATCTTCGTGCTCGGTTTCGTTCATCTGTTTGAGGTCGTCACGGCTAATACTCTTCATAGCGTTTCTCCTTCGTTAAGGAAATGGCTACCTCACTATCTGACTGTGATGGTTTGAGACGCGATTTCAAGGTCGTTAGCGGCCATCCTCCCGATAGAAAGCACGGCTTTTCTCGTAAACGGCCGCCATATCAATCAGGACAAAGCCCAGCTCCGATTCATGCAGGAAGAAGGTGTAAGTCACTTCTGAGGGAAGGCTCTGCCAATATTCAGGGATACTGCTTTCCCGTTGGTCAATCGCAGGGTAATGCGAATGTTCAAAGTAGCCGGTTTTAGTGTTGTCGTAGGCAACGGTCAGTGGTTCGGGGGATACCACCAACGCGTACCGCTGAAGACCGGGATAGGTAGCGGCGAAGGCGATGATACAGAGCAGGGCAGCAAGGCCGAAGCGCTCTGCTCGGGGAGCACCTTTCCCCAGTTGAACCCCCAAAACACCGAGCAGCAGCCCGGTTGAAATGAATGGCCAAAGTGGCAAGTCACCAATCACGAGATAGTTGGTGAGCAGTACGTAGTCAACGAGAGCATAGGTGCCGAGCACAGCCAGCAGAATTAGCTGCAGCACCATGCCTTTGTGTTTCAATAAGTTGAAATGGTTGGCCAATGGCCCGGTTCGATCAGTTTGGGTTGACGTAAAGTCCACGTTGCCGGTGATTCCGGACAGAGCTTTGACAAGAGGGGCCTCGGTAATGATGGATTCCAATCTCGCCTTGGGCTTTCCAAAGGCGCTGCCCATGCCGATACGGTGATCCGGGTGGCCCTCTCTCAAAAAATGGTAGGGTTGCAGACGATAGGTCCGCCTGTCGGTAACGAGACTGAGTTTTGACTGCTGAAGTGCCTGAGCCATATTCCGGAATCCCGTAACGGCGGTCAGCTCAACTTTCCGAATAGTATTTAACGGAATGCGGTGGTCTCCGGTGGTAAATCCCATTAGCCCGAGGCCGGTCAACCGCGGGATGTGAATCGTCAGATTCTCGCTGTCCAGTTCCAGCCAGACCCGGCGATTAACAAACGCCACGACGCAACCCAGCAGCAAACACAACGCAATTAGGTGCAGTTCGAAAGGCACGTTACCGTGTTCTTCCAGGTATAGTTGGCTGAAATCCTGTTCACCGAGGTTAGGCAGTGCCAATAGCAGCAGGCTTCCAAGCAAAATCGTCAGCAAGGCTCCAATTGTTGCAAACAGGTGGCTGGGTTTGAGAATGCTGGCAGAGTAACGAAAGCGCTGTTTACCCATGGTTCAATGTCGTCCCTGAATCTGTATCCGTGAGTTAGAAGTGTATGATAGATAAAGAGGAGTCCCTATTATGTTAACGCGACATCATTTGGAAATGCCTACAACGGTCGCGACCCTCGACGATCTCGCACCGCTGGCAGACTATTCACTCATGGACACGCTCAACTGCGACCCTGAGGGTAAAGCAAACGGAGCTGATCACGCGCCAAGACAAGTCTTCTCGGGCCACTATGTTCCGGTTAGCCCCACGCCCATCGAAAACCCCGAATACGTCGCCCATGGGAAAAACCTGTTTCACGAACTGGGTTTCGCCGACAGCATGGCGCAGTCCAGCGACTTCATCCGTATGTTCTCCGGCGACTTGTCGCATGTTCCGGAGCCTCTGCGCAACGTGGGGTGGGCGTGTGGCTACGCACTTTCCATCTACGGCACCGAATTCTACCAACAATGCCCGTTCCAGACTGGCAATGGCTACGGCGACGGCCGCGCGATTTCCGTGCTCGAGGCTGTCATCAACAAGCAGCGCTGGGAAATGCAGTTAAAAGGGGCAGGGCGCACGCCCTACTGCCGCGGCGCAGACGGCCGGGCAGTTCTGCGTTCCAGTGTGCGGGAGTTCCTGGCCCAAGAGCATATGCACGCGCTGGGCGTGCCCACGTCACGGTCTCTGAGTCTGTACGTGTCGACAACCGAGAAAGTCAGGCGCCCCTGGTATTCGGAGGGTTCACGCTCGGTAGATCCCGATATTCTTGTATCCGAGCCAGTGGCCATCTCGACACGTGTTGCACCTTCGTTCATTCGGGTAGGGCAGCTGGAGCTCTTTAGTCGTCGTGCCCGCAAGCAGGAACACCCGCAGGCGATGGAGGAGCTCGAGAGGATCGTATTGCACCTGATTGATCGCGAGTACGATGACGTTATCGATCGGTCGCGGACCACAGCTGAAAAAGTGGTGTCGCTCGCACATGAGTTCCGCAGACGACTGACCTCGCTTGTCGCCAACTGGATCCGTGTTGGCTACTGCCAGGGTAACTTCAACAGCGACAACTGTGCCGCGGGCGGCTTCACGCTCGACTATGGACCCTTCGGGTTCTGCGATGTGTTTGATCCGCAGTACCAGCCATGGACGGGCGGGGGAAATCACTTCGCGTTCCTCAACCAACCAGCAGCAGCCGAACGCAATTTCTACTCGTTCTGTTCGGCGGTTCGGCCTTTGTTGGCAGGGCATCCAGAGTGTCTGCAGCAGCTGGAGGACATTCAAAGTGATTTCCCAAAGGTGATGCAGGCGCAAATGGAGACGATGTGGGCGGCCAAACTCGGACTCGACGCGTTTGACGCGGCTTTATTCCGCGAGCTGGCAACACTGATGATGCAGACGCCTGTTGATTACACCATGTTCTTCCGGGAACTCTCATCGTTGCCAGATGACATTGAGCCGCTTAAGAAAAGCTTCTACAAAGGCTCGACCTATGCTGCAGATCCCGAAGGGCTAGACAAGCGTTGGTCAGCGTGGCTCACAAATTGGCAATCGCTGATTCAGCCTGGCACGCCTGAGGAGCTTTCCAGTAAGATGAAGCTCGTTAACCCGAAGTACAGCTTGAGAGAGTGGTTCGTTGTGCCCGCCTATCAGCAAGCGGCAGAGGGTAATTACGCTTTGCTGCGAGAACTGCAGGACGTGATGACGCAGCCGTACGCTGAGCAATCAGAGGCCGTAGATAGAAAATACTATAGGCTGAAGCCGCTGGAGCTCTTTGGTGTTGGCGGGGCGTCGCACCTTAGCTGCTCATCCTGATCGCGCCCCTGATCCAGGCGCTTTCAGCGGCTCCTGAAATCAATGTCCCAGTACATCGGTTTCATTTTTCTTTGCGTTCTTCTCCTTTTTCTTTTCCTTGGGGGTTAAAAGCGGTTTCTTTTTAATGTCTTTTTTTCTGTCCTGACTCTTACTCATGGGATCTGTCCACCTTTAGTTGTGGGTGCATTGGCATTACGCCTTGCCTGATGCCAATGCTTTCAACGCCCAGTATGAACTCAATTTAGCGTAACTGATACGGTCTGGAGGTCAGTGTAATTACCTAAACTCTCTCAGGAATACACTTCCACACCCTCTACAAGATTCGCAAATCTCCCATAACATGAAAATAGCTCCTTATCATTGCTGAGGTCGCTTTCCAAGAACAAGCGGGCCAGCCTTATGCGACCAATAGGATAGTAGCTATTCATATTATCAACCTTATCGAAATATGGTCGCAGTGCCTTATAAGCCTCACTTGCAGCGCTATCACCTTGTTTACTTAGCAGCATTCTTTCAAGCGCTTTTCGTTCCTTCTTTATTCTTTCTAATTTGCACATTTAATCACCTAATAAGGTAGGGGCGGTATCAGTCGATACACGCGCTTGTG